>CALUXF010000015.1 GCA_944324655.1 Candidatus Avelusimicrobium aviculae | reverse complement strand
GAAGATTTGGGGATACACACTCCATCCCTCGGGCTTACGCCCGGGGTTTATTGTGAGCAGTAGTTATAAAAAAGCCCGCTTAAAAGCGGGCTTTTTAAATGGTTGCCTCCGTTTTTAAGCCACGTCCTCTTTAGTAATGGCGGGAAGCGCTTCAAACAGCGGGGCCGGCTGCACCCGGCAAATGGAACACACGATATTCGCGGGAAAAGTTTCAAACAATTTATTATAAGCCGCCACCGCCCCATTATACTGGTTGCGCAGAATATCCAGGTTGCTGTTGGCCTTTTGCACCGCCTGTTGGGCGCCGGTCCAACGGGAATCCGCCGCCAAGGCGGGAAAAGCCTCCTGCAATAAAAGGGAGCTTTTTAACAAAGAGACAAAGGGTTCCTCCCGGGAAGCGACCAGCTGCACGTCATCCAAATTTTGGATTTGTTCGGCAAGGGGTTTTTCAAAATCCTGCACAAACGGGTCTTGCGCGGCGGCTTCTTTTGCTAAATCCAAAATACGGGCCCCCGCCGCTTGGCGTACGCGGATTTGGCCGCAAATGCCATTCCAAGAGGCGTTGATCTCCGCCTGAAACCCCACAATTTTACTATGGACGGGATTCCACAATTTAGTGTAGCCGAAATACCCGGCCACTCCCAGCACCAATAAATCAAATATCATAATAACTCCTTACGTTTATATATAAACTTAACCCAAACTATCTGCTCATCTCTTCCAAGCGGCGAATACGCTCTTCTATGGGCGGGTGGGTGGATAACATGCCAGACAGCATATCAAACAACCCCACGCTAGTCAACGGATTGGCAATACACATAGCCGCCATACTGTGCGAATGCTGAAGCGATTCTGTTTTGCAATTGCCCGAAATTTTACGCAGCGCACTGGCCAAAGCCAACGGGTGGCGCGTAGTTAACGCGGCGGTAGCGTCCGCCTGGTATTCCCGCTGGCGGGAAAGAGCCAAACGGATTAACGGGGCGATAATATATCCATAAATCAAAAAACCCAAACCAATCAATATCAAAAGCAAACGGCCATTCCCGCCGCTTTTACCGCTGGAGCGCCCGCCCCACAAACCAATACGCAGGCAAATCTCCCCCATTAAAGTAAAAAAGGATATCCCCGCCACGGTAAGCATCATGAGGCGTATGTCCCGGTTTTCTATATGCGCCAGCTCATGGGCGGCCACTCCCTCCAGCTCGGCCCGTTCCAACTTCTGTAAAATTCCCCTAGTGAAAGCAATGGCGGCGTGCTGAGGGTCCCTCCCTGTGGCAAAGGCGTTTAACGTAGAGTCATCTATAATATAAATATCCGGGGTAGGCAAACCGCGGGTAATGGCCAAATTCTCCACCAAACGGTATAGTTCCGTCTGGTTATCCGGCGTTACTTTTACGGCGCCGGCGCAATGCATAATCAAAGTATCCCCCACGTAATAGGAAACCAAAATCCACCCCATAGCAAACAACCACAGCACCGGCACCCAACGCAACACCATTTCCGCAATCAATTCTAGACGGGTAGTAGGCAAACAGCCCGCATCATATGGGCCGCAGTAATTCACAACCGTTTGAGCATCCACCCCGCCAAGCATCATTATTATCCCAATCACCGCCGCGGCCGTAATGGCAAAGGTAACGGGAAACAATAAAATTAAAAGGCCGGAACGCCATTTATTTTGTGAAATATGCGCGTATGTATTCATAATGTTACACCCAAATAGAATAAACTATATTTATTTTACTTGTATTTTAATATTTTAGCCAGCCAAACTTTACCCGCCTTGGCGTTGCGCCGCTTTTTAAGAAAATCAAATGCGCAAATATAAAAATTTTTCCAAAGATTACCCGGCAAAGTTTTGCAGCAGAAAACAGCCCTAGGCGGATAAAGCCCGCGGCGGGACTTTGGAAAAAATAAAAACGCGTTTACATTTCTCTCAAGCGTCTGATACGTTCAAACGCAGGGGGATGGGAAGCCCTCAGCCCCGCCAAGAAACCAAACACCCCCTTTGAATCCAGCGGGTCAGCTATACACATGGCGGACATAGAGGCGTGGGCGTCTAAAATTTCCACCCGGGGGTCTTTGCTTATTTTTTGTAAAGCGCTGGCCAGCGCCAAAGGGTGCCGCGTCATTAAAGCGGCGGAAGCGTCAGCCAAATATTCCCGCGTACGGGACAGTGCCAACCGAACAAGAGGCGCCACCAAAAACCCGTACACAGCCAAAAACACCCCCAACACGGCAAACGCCGCAGCTCCAACTACGGCTGATGGCCGGCCATGACGGGTCTCCACCCTTTTGGCAGACAACAACGCCCAATGAAAACATACCTCAGACAAAAACGTAAAAAAAGACACATAAACCACCGCCAGCAGCATTAAACGCGTATCATTATTTTGAATATGCGCCAGCTCATGGGCAATCACGCCTTCCAGTTCCACCCGTTCCAGTTTATCAATAATGCCTCGCGTTAACACAATGGCGGCCGTTTGCGGGTCCCGCCCAACGGCAAAAGCATTTAAAGAGCGGTCATTAATCACACACAGCCGCGGCATAGGCATTCCCTGGGAAATACACAGATTTTCAGTCAAGCGGTAGGCCTCCGGTTCTTCATTCCGCGTCACCTCCGTAGCGGCGGAAAAATACATCAACATTTTATCCCCGCAGAAATAAGACACCAACATCCAAACCAGCACAGCCGCCGCCAACCAAGGCAATATTTCCAGCATGGTTTGATTAACCAAATCCATAACAGAAACGGCTCGCGACACCCTGACCAGCGAATCAGTGGCCTTATCATACTTATAGGAACCGACGCTAAACCACCAATACCCCCACGCACCAACATAAAACCACAAGAAAATAGTTGCCGGAAACAACAAAACAAGCAGCCAACTGCGCCGCTTGTTTTGTGTTATATGTTGGTAAACCGTCAGCATATCCAACCGTTAAAACTGCACTTTTACGGCTTTTTTAGCTTCTTGTTCTTCTTCTCCCAATTCAAAGAATTCCGCTTTCTGGAAATTAAAGGCATTAGCAATAATATTGCTGGGGAACATCTCCGCCTTGGTGTTTAAAGCCAGCACATTGGCATTATAAAAACGGCGGGCGGCTTGGATTTTGTCTTCCGTATCGCGCAGTTCACGCTGCAGTTCCATAAAGTTTTGATTGGCCTTTAAATCCGGATAGTTTTCAGACAAAGCGAAAATGGATTTAAGCGCACCGGTGAGCATATTTTCGCTCTTGGCCACTTCTTTCATATCCGCATGGGGAGCCATGGCTATATTACGCGCCTGGATTACTTTTTCCAGGGTTCCGCTTTCATGCGCGGCATACCCTTTTACCGTTTCCACCAAATTGGGGATTAGGTCATAGCGGCGCTTCATTTGTACTTCAATGTCGCTCCACGCTTCTTTTACGCGGTTTTTTAATGTTACAAAACCGTTATAGGTCATACCCACATAAGCCACTAACACAACTACTATTACGATTAAAATAATCATTCTCCCTCCTAGTTATCCGTTTCGTTTTTTTTCTTATTATTATATTCTAAGTACTGGGATGTTTCAAATAATCCCAAGGCCAGCTTTTTCATATGCTCAAAACGTTGGGGTTCTTTCTTAGAAAGATCCTCATTGTAATTTTCCGCCCCGTACTTATAAAGGCCTTCCATACCGCCTTTATTATTATAGAAATATTCCCCCTGAACAAAACCGATGGGGTGGGGCTCGTTGGCCCAGCCATAAATGAGGGCTCCGCTCTCCAGCGCGGCATTACTTAACACGTCGCGCCCAATGGCGCGTGTAAAATACGGCCGGCCCAACATACCCATTACAATGGGGAAGATATCCACCTGGCTGGCTGTTTTTTCAATTACGCGGGGCTCTTTTACCACCGGCCCCGCCAAAATAAGCGGTACCTGGTGGTTAATCAGGTTATGGTCCACATATCCGCGCGGCATATTTTCAGATTGGGGAGCCGAAAGACCATGGTCCCCAAAAATCACAAACAGGGTATTGTCCCAATAATCGGATTTTTCAGCCAGTTTAAAGAATTCTTTTAAAGCATGGTCAGAAAAACGCAGGGAATTATACTCCTCTACGCTTACAAAGCTGCGTTTGTGGGCTTTGTCCGCGCCAATGTTTTGGGATTCAAAACCAGCGTTATCCTCCGGTATGGTATACGGGCGGTGATACCCGGCCGTTTGAATAATGGCGAAAAACGGTTTTTTGGTTTCTTTTTGCTCCTGTTCCAAAATGCGGTTGGCTTCACGGAACAAATCCAAATCAGAAATGCCCCACACGTCGTTGCGGTGTTCGTTTTCAAATTTGCCTTCTTCATACATATGCAAATTGGAAATATTGTGTTCCAAAATGCCGCGTATGTTACCCCAGCTGGAGCTTCCCCCTATAAAATAATATTTTTCATAATCTTTTAAAGAGTTAATCACTACATGCTGGTCCACAATCAGCGGGTTGCGGGAACTGGTTTTGTAAGAGGTGACGTCCGGTATCCCGGTTACCGTGGCAAACACGGCGCGCGCCGTGGCGGAAGTGGGTGTAAAGAAATGGTTAAACAAAATGCCTTTATCCGCCAGTTCCTTTACAAACGGGGTGGGGTCAATATCCGGGTTGGTCATGGAAGTTTTATTCCAAGCCAAAGACTCCATAAAAATCACCACCACATTATAGTCTTTCTGGTCTTCTTGGGGTTTGCCTTCAAACGTACGGGTAAAGTTTAGGTTCTCTTTATCCGGGTTTTGCACGCCTAAAAAGCGGGAGACTTCATCATAATACTCAGCCGTTTTCTCTTCATCAAAAGAAACATTTTTGGCAAAACGGGCCGTATCAAACAAATTCAACCCCGGGTTAAGCGTTAAATTGCAAATAAAATTGTTGGTGGAGTGATAGGCGTTGCTCCAGCGAAGCGGATACTGGCTGATTTGCCCAAACATAAGCCCCCCCGTAACCAACAAGCCGGCAAAAAACCAGCCCAGCTTGCCTTTCCAGCGGTATTTATCGTCACGAGAAAACGCGTATTTGCACAGTTTTACCACAAACCAATAAACTAGGGCCGCCCATACCAACACGCCCAAAACGCCCCATAGCACGGGATACGTTTCCCACGCCATTTGTAAAGAAATAAGCGGGTTTTCCGCATATTTAAAAATAGAGGAATTAATACGCATGGAAATATAGGCGTAGTGCGCAAAATCGGCAAAATACACCAACAGCACCGCGCTTTCCAGCAGGCCATAAAAAACGCCCACTCCTTTTTTTATCCAGCGGGCTCCCTTCCAAAACGCGCAAACGGTTAAATACAGACCCAAGGGAATAGCCAACGCGCAGGCAAAACGGGCGTCAAACTTGGCTCCCAAATAAAAAGTTTTCCATAATTCATGATACGCTTCCGGCACCAGGGCGGAGCGGAATACAAACAAAAAAATCCCGCGAAATGCGGTAAACAGCAACCAGTTGGCCAGAATAAAAGAAGCGTAAGCTTTTATCCAGCGCGGTACGGCCAATTTTTTCATAATTCCTCCAAAAGTAATAATTACTTATATGATACCAAAATCAACCGTCCGGCGCACCGCCGGCTTTGAATAAAACACCCTGTTGCCCGGCGCTGTCGGGTTGCGCTTGGGAAACGTGCCCGGCCGGTTCAAAAGTGGTATCATAAATATATGATTATTGATGATGAAAAACTGCAACGAACCTTGGAACGCGCCAAATCGCACACAGATTCCGAGGTGACGGGAATTTTAAACAAAGCCAAAGAATTAAAAGGCATATCCTTGGAAGAAGCCGCCGTGCTTTTAAACGTAACGGACCCGGCCCTTCTTAATAAAGTTTTTGAAGCGGCCAAATACGTAAAAGAAGCCATTTACGGCAACCGCATTGTATTATTTGCCCCTTTATATATATCCAATATCTGCACCAATGAATGCGTGTACTGCGCGTTCCGCCGTTCCAACACCACGCTTAAACGCCACGCCAGCACGATGGACGAAATCCACCAAGAAGTAACCGCCCTATTGCAACAAGGGCATAAGCGCATTCTGATGGTAGCGGGCGAAGCCTACCCCGGCGGCGGGCTGCAATACGTGTATGACAGCATAAAAGCCATTTATGAAACCCGCTGGAACGGGCAAAACATCCGCCGCGTAAACGTAAACATCGCGCCGTTGACCGAGCCGGAATTTGAAGAACTTAAAAAATGCCATATCGGCACCTACCAGCTGTTTCAGGAAACGTATCATAAAGAAACTTACCAAAAGCTGCACCTGGCCGGAGCCAAAAAAGACTACCAATTCCGCCTGGACGCCATGGACCGCGCCCTAAAAGCCGGTATTAACGATGTAGGCATCGGCCCGCTGCTTGGATTATACGACCATAAATACGAAATCTTAGCCACGCTGGAACATTCCAATTACTTGGACAAGACCTACGGCGTAGGGCCGCACACTATATCCATACCGCGCATAGAACCGGCGGAAGGGTCTGATTTCAGCCAGCACCCCAATGACCCGATGACAGACGAAGAATTTAAAAAATGCGTAGCGGTGCTGCGTTTGGCGGTGCCGTATACCGGCATTATTTTAAGCACGCGCGAATCCCCCCAAACCCGCAATGAATGCTTGGAGCTGGGCGTATCGCAAATATCGGCGGCTTCACGCGTCAACCCGGGCGGTTATTCATATGACAAAGAAAACGGAAGCCAATTTACCCTTACTGACGGGCGCACCACGGACCAGGTAATAGAAGCCATTGTGGACGCCAAACACATGCCTTCTTTCTGCACGGGGTGTTACCGTTTGGGCCGCGTAGGCAAAGACTTTATGGACATGGCTAAACCGGGGCTGATAAAAACCCACTGCCTGCCCAACGCCATGTTTACGTTTGCGGAATATTTATATGACTTCGCCCCGGAAGGGCTCAAACAAAAGGGCTTGGCGCTGATTGCCAGCACTACGCAGGAAAACTTCCCGGAAGGAACGCCTATCCGCAAGATGATAGAGGAAAACCTGCAAAAAATAAAAGAAGGAAAACGGGATTTATACTTCTAACCCGCCCCAAATGCCCCGTTTAACAGACGGGGCGTTTTTATCTTTCCCATAAAAACGCGTTGCAACAATATAAAACTTCCCGGGGTTACCCCCGGGATTTATACCAAAAGCATTTATAAAAAATTCCGGCCCCGCCTAGGCGGAGCCGGAACACGTTACAAAGAACCACGGTTAGCAAGCTTTATCTTGCAAACCCGTCATAGTCAAAAAATCCGCACATTCCGTGCCGGAGCAGTTCCAACATACTTTATACGGGTCAAAATTAGCCGTAATAGACACGGTAAGCCCCGGAAAATATTTGGAATTGGTTGCAATGGCGGAGCAGTTTTTCCCATTTTGGGTAGGCAAAGAATAATGCCAGCGGCCGTCCCCGTTATCGGCGGCCATGTTTTCTGTCGGAATGCGGATATCCAACTTGCTTAAATTGTCAGCGCATTTTTTAAAAGTGGTCAAATACACTTGTTGGGAATCAGAAATAGATTTAAGCAGCATGAGCACTTCCGCCGTGCGGGATTTCTTAACGGAACGCTCATACTGGGGCAGCGCTACCGACGCCAACACGCCGATAATCAACACCACTACCATTAGTTCAATCAACGTAAAACCTTTTTTCATAATCTCTCCTTTAAAAGGGATTTCCCTCTTGTATTTAAAGTATATCAAAAATACCGTTAAAACGGCTTACGGCTGCGGAAAACCGCCGTTACTCTGTCAAAAATGCCGTTACAATAAGCTAAAGCCATTCCATAGTTAGTCAGCGCAACGCCGGCCTTTTGCAAAACGTCCAAGCGGCGTAAAATTTGGTTGCGCGTTACCATGCACCCGCCGCATTGTATAGCCAGCTTATACTTGGCCGCGTCCTGCGGGATAGGGTCTAAATTTACCAGTACGTCAAACTCTAACCGCTTGCCCGTGTATTTGCGCATTAACGCGGGGATTTTAGTCCTGCCGATATCATCACAGGTGTTTACGCTGTGGGAGCAGGATTCCATTATTAATATTCTATCGCCATCATTTAAATTGTCAATAGTTCGGGTTCCCTTTAAGAAAGCCTCAAAATTCCCCTTCATGCGTGAAAACAAAATACTAAAGCTGGTAAGGGCAATTTCTTTGGGCACAATGGAACTGACATAAGCGAAAGCCTGGGAATCCGTAACCACCAGATGCGGGGTATGGGTTTGCAGCCAGGAGCGGAGCTCGCTGTCTTTTAGACACACGGCCACCGCGCCGATGTCCAGCAAATTGCGTATTGTCTGCACCTGGGGCAGAATCAGCCTTCCTTCCGGGGCGGAAGAATCCACCGGCATCACCAATACCACCTGTTGGCCGGGGGCTACAATATCGTCCAGAAGCACATCCGTTGAATAAGCGCTTTTGGGCAAATGGGTTTTAATGGCTTGCAATAAACGGGATAAATTGGGCTCTTTACAGGAAAAATCCACAATATCGGCCCCTTTTATTTCCACATTTAAAGGCTGCAAATCGCTTTTGTTGTGTACAAAAAAGAAAGGTATTTTTTGCGCCACGCAAGTTTCCATGAGGGTTTGGTCATACTCATCAAATTTTTCCGCAAAAACCAAAACGGCCAAATCCACCTGGGATAAGGCCTCATTGGTTCTTTGTACGCGCTGGGAACCCAGGGCGGAGTGGTCATCCAATCCGGCGGTATCCACAATGGTTACGGGGCCTATTCCTAAAATTTCAATTACTTTTTTTACCGGGTCGGTGGTGGTGCCGGGGTGTTCAGCCACCACGGATACCTGCTGGCCCGTCAGCGCGTTAATCAATGAGCTTTTGCCCACGTTCATTTTTCCAAAAATACCTATATGAGGTCTGTTTACTTTTACCATATTTAAAATTATATATAAAAATGTTTATTTTAAAATAGGTCTAGGTCCTTTTTACCAGGCATTTTAGGACCAATGACCCTTTTTATATTAATCACCGTATTTTAGAATACTATAATAATACGCCGGTTATTTGCCATACGGGAGATGTTTAGATGCGTTTTCTTTGTGTTTATCTTTGTATGTTTTTATGTTGCGGGGCGTTTAACGCGCCCGCCTGGGCCCAAAAAGCCAACATAAAAAAAACCGTGAAAAAAGCGTTGGAGGTTACCAAGCAATCGGGTTCCTCCGCCTCTAACGCCGCCCTGCGGCACGCATGGAGCTCCTCCTCCGTAAAAGCAGCCTCCCAAGCAGAGCGAATCTTAAACCCCCTCATGTTAAAATCAAACCAAGCCCAGCTGCACAAACTGCTGACAGATTCTTTCTTCCATATGTACAATGAAGAACAGGGCCTGCTGGCATCTATTACGAATATTTGGTCTGAATTGTTGTCGGATTATTATTTATCTTTTTTTGGCCCCAGGCAGATAAATCCCATATCTCCAGCGGAAGCACGTCAAAATTTATTACAAAAAGAAGCCCTTTTAAACCAATCTCTGCAAAAATGGCGTAAATTAAAACCCGCTTTATTAAACAAGGTTTCACAGCAGCAATGTACAGACCTGGCCAAAGAGCATACCGCCACGTGTTTCTTTTTTGAGAATTCCCCCAGGCTGGACCCTTTTGCAAGAGAAATTGCCTTATACATCAGCGGGGAAAAAGACCTGATGCACATTATAGCTGCCGGCCAGCCGGAGGTGGAATACGTTTACCGCCGTTTGATGGCGTTTGCCCATAAAAAAGAGCCGTTTCCTTTTCTTAGCAAAGAAGTGTACAGAATATTGGAATTACCCCAATATTCCATGGAAGAGTTAACTCTTTTAGCCGTTGATTTAAACTCCCCGGGGTGTGACCAGCTGCGCGAATGGGGCTGGGATGACGCCGCAATCCGTGAAATAATCCAACTGTATCAATCAGATTACTGGGCCGAGGCGTATCAGACGGATTATGTTTTAAATTTTGTTCAACTCCAGCATGATTTAATTTCCAACTGGCGGGCATATTGGAACAGTCAGCGTAACCAAGATTTAGAGGCCACCCGTCAGTTGCTAAACGGTTTAAACGCTTCCCGCTGAAATTACTTCCGCGCCGGATGGGGCTGAATTTTGATTTTTCAAATAAAGGGGCAAAGGCAGGTTGCTGGCAGGTCCTGCCCCCATAATAGGTCTTATGGCCCTTTTATAACGGAAGTTAATATTTTAAAATAAAATATAAATCTGACGTAAAAATGCCATACCTTAATTTAATATTTAAGGACTTATTCATGATACATTCTCGCTATGTTTATCTTTTATTTTTGGCGGGTTGTTTATTAACAACCCCGGTTTTCGCCCAAAAAGCAAACATCACCAAAGCGGCGAAAACAGCCGCAGAAAAATCTGCCAAACGGAAGGTTGAAAATGCGTTGCAAGCCACCGTGCGCAACCAGTGGAAAACGCAGGCTTTGCAAGAAGCCAAACAAACGGACCGCCTTTTTAGCCAAGTCATTTTGAAGGCAAACCAAGCGCAGCTGGCCCAGCTGGTGGATATAGCCTCTTTCCGCATGTATAATGACGAGCAAGGCATTATTTCCACTATCACGGATATGTGGTCTGAATTATTAACGGACTTACACATTTCTTATTTCGGCCCCCGTGAAGTAAACCCCGTATCCCCCTTAGAGGTACGAAAAAATTTACTGCAAAGCGAAGCCCGTTTAAACCACGCCTTAAAAAAAGTGCGCGCATTAAAACCCGTTTTATTAAAAACGGCGGTACCGGCTCAATATACACAAATGGCCACCCCCCATACCGCCACAAGTTTCTTTTTTGAAACTTCCCCCAAATTAGACAACTATAGCAAAGAAATAGCGCTTTATATTTCCAAACACAAAGACGCTATACACATGATGGCAAACGGCCAAGCGGAGATTGAAGCCCTGTACCGCAAAATGCTGGCCTTTGCCCATGGGAAGGGCGCTTTCCCCTTCCGCCTAAGCGAAGCATACCGCATACTTGCTTTACATGAATACCCGGCAGAAGACTTATTGCTTTTGCAAAAAAATTTAAATTCGTTAGAGTGTGACCAACTGCGCGGCTGGGGCTGGAGCGACCGTGAAATCCGCCGCGTTATTACGCTTTACCTTTCTGAAGACTGGGCCAAAGTGTACGGGAGCGAATACTTCTGGGATATCATCAAGCAACAGCATGATTTTATTTCCAGCTGGCGGCAATATTGGCTACAAATGATTCCTAAAGATTTAGAAAACACCCAACAACTCATAAATACGCTAAAACCTGCCCGCTAAATAGCCTTTGGTCTAACCGGGCGCTTTTAACACATTGAACATCAAAAATCTATTTTGTAATATTAGTAAATCTATTTATAAGGAGATTGTAAAAATGTATTTAAACCGCCTTTTTCTTTTGTTTCTGTTTGGCTGTGCAGCAGCTACCCCTGCTTTTTCTCAAAAATCAAATACCCCCAAAATCATAAAAACCGCGCTGGAAAAATCCGCTGCAAAGAACGCACCAAAAACCGCGCAAGGCATAATTAAGTCAAACATTTCGCATAAGAAGTTTCCAAATAAAAAAATCTCTTTAGACCCCACTGTGCTTAAGTTGCTAACCATTCAGACAAAAAACGCCGCTACTGCCCATTACAAAGACATTATGCTTTTCCGCCTGTATGATAAAGAATACGGCATTATTCCCGCCGTTAATGACTTTATGTATGAACTAATAAAAAATACGGAAATTGTACAACATGGGCCTATTTCTTCTTCCCAGCCTAATCTATCAAGCAAGGCACCGCAGGAGGCGTTTGCCCCAATAGACGTACGCAACCGTTTGTTGCAAGCAGAGCAGCGCTTTCAAAAGGCTGAAAAAAACTGGAAAGCGGTAAAAAATAAAAATTTCAATATCAGTTTCTTTACCTCGCACTATAATGAATATGATTGCAAGTGGTGGATAGAACCCTACCTTTTAGGTGAAAAAGACATTATTCAAGTCATAACATTTGAATACCAAGACATAAGAGATTTGTACAACAAGATGCTGGCTTGGGCTCACGGCGAAGAGAAATTTCCTTTTTCTTTTGAAACCGTTTCTCAAATACTGGGATTAAACTCCTATTCGAACGCAGAATACGACGCCTTGTACAAGGCCTTAAACTCTTCAGGCTGTGCCATTTTGCGCGATTGGGGCTGGACGGACGCCGACATCCGCCAATTTATTAAAGTCCATCAAGAGGCCGGCCAAATTGATGGGACCGAGTTATATGCTTCAAGAGACATAAGCGGCCTTTTAGAGTTTGCCTATCACAACATGCACTTACATCAATACACGCCCAGTGAGCTGGAACACCTATACAAAACCTTCAATTCTATGGAGTTGCTGGGATGGCGTTCCAAAGCCTGGCCGGATAATACGCTGCGTTCTATTATCAAGTTCTATCAGAACTTTTCCGCCTTAGGCTGTCCCAGCGACTACCAGCTAAGAGAAAGACTTGAACACCTAAGATATTACTCTACAATTTGGTTCAAGTTTTGGAATTTCAATATCCAAAAAAACCAAAAAGAGGTCCTCCGGGTACGTCAGCAACTACAAAACAACCCATAACTTTCCGGCCCCGCCCTTTAGCGCGGGGCCTTTTTATGCTTTCCAATAAGGTATAATAGAGATAAGACGTATATTCCCATTATTTAAGGAATGAATATGAACGATTTTAACGCTTATCTAAAAGAACGCGCCAAATTGGTGGAAAAGAACTTAACCAAATACATTGGTAAAATCAAAAATTCCCCAAAAATTTTAACAGATTCCATGGCCTATTCTCTGCAAGCGGGCGGCAAACGCGTGCGCCCCATTTTGCTTATGGCCACGGCGGAAGCCTTTGGCAAAAAACCCGCCGACGTTATGCCCGCCGCCTGCGCGGTGGAAATGCTGCACACCTATTCCTTAATTCACGACGATTTACCCTGTATGGATAATGACGCGCTCCGCCGCGGCAAACCCACCAACCACAAAGTGTTTGGGGACGACCTGGCCCTGCTGGCCGGGGACGCTTTGCTTACTTACGTGTTTGAAGTATTTGCCCAAAACGGAAAAGTAAAATCCATCGGGGCGGAAAACACCTTAAACGCCCTTTTGCACTTTGCCAACTGCGCCGGCGCTTCCGGCATGGTGGGCGGCCAAACGGCCGACGTATACGCCGAAGGCATGGGCGCGGCGGACGCTTCCAGCACCCGGGCGGAAAAATTAAAAAAAGTTTCCAAACCGCTGGCGGACAAAACCCTGCATTATTTTATGCTCCCCTCCGCGGTAAAAGAAACCACCCCGGAAACCATTTTAAATTACATCCACGCCAATAAAACCGGGGCTTTAATCCGCGGCAGCGTGGAAAGCGGCGCCCTTTTGGCTGGGGTTAAAGGGAAAGATTTGACCTTGATTAAAAAATACGCCAACTGCATCGGGCTCGTGTTTCAAATTGTGGACGATATTTTAGACGTTACCTCCACCGCCCAGCAGTTAGGTAAATCCAACAGTGACAAAGAAAACGGCAAACTCACTTTCGTCAGTCTATACGGCTTAGAAGGCAGCCGCAAACACGCCCAACTGCTGATTGCCAACGCGCAAAAAGCCTTAGACGGGCTAAAAACCGCCAAAAAGAAAAACCTGTGGCCTTTGTATGAAATGGCCGAGTTTTTCAAAACCCGCACTTATTAATAAAAGGAGGCTGCCATGAAAGTGCTTCCCAGCATTCACAGCCCTAAAGATTTACGGCTTATTAAAAAAGAACACCTGCCCACTTTATGCCAAGAACTCAGGGATACCATTATCTCTACCATCAGCAAAAACGGCGGGCACTTGGGCTCCAGCTTGGGCGCGGTGGAAATTATCACCGCCCTGCATTACGTATTTAACACGCCGGAAGATAAAATCATTTTTGATACCGGGCACCAAGCCTACGCCCACAAACTACTTACCGGGCGGCAGAAAGAATTTGAACACATCCGCCAAAAAGGCGGCATAAGCGGGTTTCCCAAACGTTACGAAAGCCCTTACGACGCTTTTGGCGCGGGGCATGCTTCCACCGCGCTTTCCGCCGCATTGGGTATGGCTATCGCGCGCGACCAGAAGAAAGAAAACTCCAAAGTAATCGCCGTTGTGGGGGACGGCTGCCTTACCGGCGGCATGGCTTATGAAGCCCTCCAAAACGCGGGCCTGTTAGCCAGCGATATGCTGATTATTTTAAACGATAACCAAATGTTTATCTCTCAGCGGGTGGGGGCGCTGGGCAAATTTTTAACCAAACTGCTCACCAAGCAATACGTGCAAATGGCCGAAGAACGCGCCGCCAAATTTTTAAAACGTTTTGACGAGCTGGGCAACAACGCCGCCAAACTGGCTAAAAGGGCCCGCTCCATTCTGTTCCCCGGCACCATTTTTGAGGAAATGGGCCTGCGCTATTTCGGCCCCGTAAACGGCAATAATATAGACGAAATGATAGAAGTGCTGGAAAGCGTAAAAGACGTAAAAGGCCCCGTTATTTTGCACGCCGTCACCAAAAAAGGCAAAGGCTATAAACCCGCCGAAGAAAAACCCACCAAATTCCACGGCATTGGCATTTTTGACGTGGAAACCGGCGATACGATCGGCAAAGCCAACGGCATTACATTTACCCAGGCGTTTTCCAACACATTGGTAAAACTGGCCGAAAAAGACGACCGCATCAACGCCATTACCGCGGCCATGCCGGAAGGCACGGGGTTGGACGCTTTCCGTGATAAATTTCCTTCCCGTTATTTTGACGTAGGCATAGCCGAAGAACACGCCGCCACCTTTGCCGCCGGTATGGCCGCTTGCGGGCTAAAGCCGGTATACGCGCTTTATTCTTCTTTCGCGCAGCGCTGCTATGACCAAATTGTACACGACGTGGCCCTGCAAAAACTGCCCGTGGTTTTCGCGCTGGACCGCGCCGGCATTGTAGGGGAGGACGGGCCCACCCACCACGGCGCGTTTGATTTAAGTTTTCTGCGCACGGTGCCGGATTTAATTATTTCCGCCCCGGCAGATGAAAATGAACTCCAGCACCTGCTTAAAACCGGGCTGGACGCCAACCTGCCGTTTGTGCTTCGCTATCCGCGCGGAGCGGGATTCGGCGTGGAAATGGACGCCAAACCCAAACGCCTGGAAATTGGCAAAGGGGTATGGCTCAAACAAGGCAAAGATTTAACCATAGCCGCTATTGGCAACCGGGTGCACCCCGCCTTAAAAGCCGCCCAGCTGCTGGAAGAAAAAGGCCTGCATTGCGGGGTAATCAATATGCGCTTTGTAAAACCGCTGGACAGCGCCCTATTAGACGAAGCTTTAAAAATATCCCCCCGCCTGGTAACGGTGGAGGACAACAGCTTGGTGGGTGGATTTGGTTCCGCCGTGGCGGAATATACCGCCGACAAACAAGCCGCCTGCAAACTATTGCGTTTAGGCATACCGGACGAATTTGTGGAACACGCCAAATCTGCCCAGCTTTATGAGCAGCTTGGCATTAACGCAGAAAAAATCGCCGCACATATTCTAGAATGGAAGAAATAAGCGAGGTTTCTTTATGAGCACACAAGATATAGAACATGAACATTCTTATATTAAAGCATATGAAGATATTCAGCTTTTAAAACAAGACGTCATGCGCCCGGTGCGCATGCAGCTGGAAGTGCTGAAACCGGAATTATACCTCCAGCACCATAAAATTGAGGAAACCATCGTTTGCTTTGGCAGCGCCCGCGTGCGGGAAGAAAAAGAAGCACAAGCCAAAGTAAAAGCGGCCCAAGAAGCGCTGGATAAAAACCCGCAAGACAAAAACCTGCAAAACCGTTTATATGAAGCACAGGGGCTGTTAAAACTTTCCAAATATTATGACGCGGCACGCAAGTTTGCCAATATCGTTATAGAAAAAGCCGGAAACCGTTTTGCCGTAGTAACCGGAGGCGGCCCGGGCCTTATGGAAGCGGCCAACCGCGGCGCCTTTGAAAAAAACGGTAAAAGCATCGGCTTTAACATCACCTTGCCCCACGAGCAAAAACCCAACCCGTATATCACCCAAGATTTGGCATTTCTCTTTCATTACTTCGCCATACGCAAACTGCATTTGGTGATGCGCTCCAAAGCATTTGTGGTATTCCCGGGCGGGTTTGGAACGTTTGACGAACTGTTTGAAATTTTAACTTTGGTAAAAACAGGAAAGAAACAGGATATCCCGATAGTGCTGGTGGGCAAAGAATTTTGGAACACGGTGGTTAATATACCGGGCCTGGCCTCTTACGGCGTTATTTCCCCCGAGGAAGCCGAATCTTGCAACGTGGTGGATACCCCCGAAGAAGCCTGGCAAATCATCGCCAAGTTCTACAATATAAAATAACCCCGCGCTTTTCATTATGTTATTGCAAAGCCCTGCCAAAAGCAGGGCTTTTATATTTTCTTTCGTACACTATTCTAATTAAAAAGGCTTTTCCCGGAGCTCCTTGGCTTGCGTAGCCCTATTAAAAAAAAGCGTTTGCTTACAGACGGAGTTTTTATCTTTCCCCATGTCCCGAGATAGCGCATACTGACAAAAAAAGCCGCCGGCCTAATGACCGGCGGCTTTGTGTGTACTTAAATTATTTCTTTTTAGCAACTTTTTTGGCTGCCGGTTTTTTGGCGGCAGGTTTTTTTACAGCTGCTTTTTTGGCGCAGGCTTTTTTGGCACACGCTTTTTTAGCAGGTTTTTTAGCAGCCGCTTTTTTAACAGCGGCGGCTTTCACCGCGACCTTTTTTGCGCAGGCTTTTTTAGCGCAGGCTTTTTTGGCGCACGGTTTCTTTACGGCGGCTTTCTTTACGGCTACTTTTTTAGCCGGTTTTTTAGCAGCGGCTTTTTTTACGGTTTTTTTAACGGCCATTTTAATCTCCTAAGACAATTAGTTTTAACCTCATAAAAATAATAGCACAAATTATTTTAAAATGCAACAAAATCTCCGACGTAAAATAATTTTTTAAAAAAAAGCAAGCGCTTTTTTTACGCTTTTTTACCGTCAGAAGCTTGACTTTCCGTCGGAGATTTTCTAACAGGCCGAATTACCTGATACAAACCGCGCCTTCCGCACAAGGCAGAAAATAAAATTTCTTTTTGCGTATTTTTATACACGCTTATTATCATCAACGCGCACAAAACGGCAGTCCACGGGTGTGTAACAGTAACGCTAAATCCACGCACAGCAGCCTGAACAATAGCAAATAATACACATAAACTGTACAGCCAGTTAAACCAGTAAAATAATTTTAAAATACTTTCTTCGGTCTTTAACCTCAGCCCCCTTACCAGCAACGGCAAAACGGCTGTTTTGCCTAAGGCAAACATTCCCCCCAACAAGGCTCCTAACCAATAGTCCCCGTTAAAAATTTGCCCCGCTCCTGGAGCCACCATGCTTAAAAACAGCGCAATTATTCCATTCATTTCTTTTCATCCTCCAACAAAGCCCGCGCACTTGCCACTTTAGACTTTTCCGGCGCGTTCAAGCCTGACTTTTGCTTAAGCACCCCCGCAAAAGAAGAAAATATTTTTTCATCTCCAGCCTTTAACTCCAATTCAATTTCTTTTAATTCTTTCCGGCGGCCGCAGGCGGACAGGATGCAATCGTCAAACGCCAGTTCATAAACGGCATTCATGTCTGTTAAATTGTATATCCGGCGGTGATTGGTGATGGTAAAAATAATCTCCAACTTTTCTACGGGAAACCCCAGCCAAAAACCTTTTCCTTGCAACATTTTAAGCGCTTGGGTTATATTGGCCGCGGCGGGCAGCGGGAGCGTTTCCTCTTTTCTAACCGCCTTACCATCCACCATTTTGGTTTGGGATTTGGCCGTCGCTTCAAAACGTCCGTTGGCGCAACGCAGGCGCAAAGCGGTGTTATGCGCACTCCACACCCCTTGAGGGGTATCTAAATAAAAATCTTCATTTAACACGGCAAGCGGCCCGTTTACCAGGCCGGGAAAATGCTCTCGGACAACCTGCAACATGCGGGAAAAATCTTCTTGTGTGCGGGCTTTCCATTTAAATTCACATTCAATAGGCATATTCTAAGTTTAGCAAAAAAGTATAATATATTTTTCAGGAGGAATTATGGAAAAATTACGCCAACCCACGTCTTTAGGATGTTTTGCCTGCGGAAAAAACAATCCGTTTGGACTGCATTTGGAATGGTACAACAATTATGACCAAAACCAAGTGGAAGCTGAATTTACACTGGATGATAAATATTGTTCCTACCCCGGCACCATGCACGGCGGCATTATTGCCACTATATTAGACGAAACTTCCGGCCGGGCTATCTTATTAAATAATGATTTTAACCGCTTAATGGTAACCCTTAAAATGGAAGTGGTTTACAAACAAAATACCCCCACCAACACCAAATTAAAAGCGGTGGGACGCGTAATAAAAGACGGCGGCTCCCGCGCGCAGGTGGAAGGTGAAATTTTATTGCCGGACGGTTCCGTCTCCGCCAAATGCACCAGTATTTTGTTTAAAATCCCGCAAGCGGTAAAAGACAAATGGGGCCCGGAAGCCGAAGAATGGGCCCGCACCACCCCTAAAGTGGAAAACCAATAATACGCTTGTTAAAAGCTGTTGAGCGCAACCTTTTTTTATGCTAGAATAAATATAGGTTCTTATAACAACAGTTTTAGGATCGGTAGCTTAGCTGGTAGAGCACCTGCTTTACACGCAGGGGGTCAGGGGTTCGAGTCCCTTCCGGTCCACCATTTTAAAAGCCGCTTATTATTAAGCGGCTTTTTTGCATTCTGTATGATAAACATTTGATGCCTTGCTTCGGCAAGTAAACATAAGCTCCTATAGTTTTGAAGGGATAAGATGTGAACCCCCTGAAATAATTGCCAGTGCCCACTATGGTTTAGAAGCTTATAAAAACATTTACTGAAATTATTTTTAAAACTTTGCTTGAAGAGATAAAAATTTTTAGCTATACTGAGACGGTTAGAATAAATATAAATTCGCAGAATTTTCTATGTCTAAAATTCACAAATACGATTTAATTTTTAGCCTGGGGGAAGCCTGTTCCTGTTCGGAATTATTAAGGAAAAATGGGCTGCAAATAAAAGCATATCCTTTTGATTGGTTATTTGGTTCTGATTTTGTTGGAAGATGCAAAATCCTGGCCGAAAGATTAGCCTCTTTTATAGAAAAGAAAGATTTGGAATTTTCTTTTGAAGAAAGAAACATTCACTGCAAAGCCTATCATAATAAATTAACTGACCTTACTTTTAATCATGATTTTCATAAAGATATCCCCTTTGAAGAGATGTACCCCCAAGTGAAAGAAAAATATGAGCGACGTATTACACGTTTGCTGAAAGAAATAGAAAATGCTCAGAAAATTTTAATTGTTTACCTTGAAACACCTATTACCAATCACGCTAAAATAAAGGAAAAAGACATTGTGGCGGGGTTTGCTTATATCCAGCAAGCTTACGCGGGGAAAGACATCCATTTAATGTATATACGTAATGAAAGAAATTCCGTTTTGCAAGAGAAACAGTTAACCAAAGATATTAAGGTCATTTCCTGCGATTACAAAGCCGGCCCGCCGCAACTAGATCATGTGGTTTGTTTTTCTACACTGTACAAGATACTAAAAAGCTATCGTCTGAATTTACCATTAACAAAAAAACTAAAGATTAGCTGTCTAAGATTAACGGCCATGTTGATTCCCAATAAACAAATGCGGAAAAATGTAAGAAAAAAATGGCATATTTATAGAAAATAGCCAAACTGGGAGTTTGGGCTCTATATAAAACAATACGAGGCAAAAACAGAAAAATAAAACTTGTCCGTAAAGCCAACTTTGTAGATAAGCTTTCAAATATAAGAAAATCTTTCCGTGTGAAAACGCCAAATAAATGCAATGTGTTGGCGTATTATATGAAAAGCCGCTTTGTAAAAAGCGGCTCTTATTTTCATTTTTACACCAATTTTCCACCCATTTTCACTGTCAGCGTTCAGTCAGCGTTGATTTCCCCGTTTTACAAAGAAAAAAACTTTTAGGGAAACATAAGATAAACTTCTATACGCTATACTAAATGCCGAACATAGTCAAAATAGGAGTTTTTAGGCTTATTGGCTAAATAATTTTTTAGCTGTTCTTTGGAAATAAATCCTTTCTGCAGGGCAATTTCTTCCGGGCAGGCAATTTCTATCCCTTGGTTTAGCTGCATACTATGCACAAAATTAGCCGCCTGCAGCAATGTTTCATGCGTTCCGGTATCCAACCAGGCGAATCCGCGCTCCAAACGGGCCACCTGCAATTTTTGGTCCGCCAAGTACATTTTGTTTAAATCCGTTATTTCCAGCTCTCCGCGGGCGGAAGGTTTTAGCTGTTTGGCATACTGTACCACTTGATTATCATAAAAATATAAGCCCGTTACGGCAAAGTTACTTTTGGGGTGGGCGGGTTTCTCTTCTAAAGAAACGGCCTGGCCTTTTGCGTCAAATTCCACAATGCCAAAGCGTTCCGGTTCGCTGGTTTCATAAGCAAATACGGTAGCGCCGTTCACATGTTGGGACACCTGGCCCAGCAAATGCTCAAAGCCGCTGCCGTAAAAGATATTGTCCCCCAATATCAAAGCGCACTCCTCCCCCCCGATAAAATCTTCTCCCAGCAAAAAAGCGTCGGCAATGCCTTTTTTAATGTACTGTATTTGATAACTAAAATGCATACCCCACTGGGTGCCGTCCCCCAGGAGTTTTTGGAAATTAGCGTCATCTTCCGGGTTGGTAATAATCAAAATATCTTTAATCCCCGCCATCATCAGCACCGATAAAGGGTAATAAATCATCGGTTTATTATAAATTGGGAGCAAAATCTTGGAAATAGGCAAAGAAGCCGGGGACAACCGCGTGCCCGCCCCGCCTGCTAGTATAATGCCTTTCATACTTTTGCCTCCTCTTTTTCTTGTTTTTTAAACTGCATGGAATAGAGGGAATAATACGCTCCATGGAGCTTTAACAATTCCTCGTGCGTGCCTTGCTCGGCTATTTTTCCGTCGTTAATCACCACAATTTTGTCCGCGTTTTGAATGGTGCTTAAACGGTGGGCAATAACAATTACCGTACGGTTCTTCATCAGGTTATCCAACGCTTCCTGCACCACTTTTTCTGACTTGTTATCCAACGCGCTGGTGGCCTCGTCCAAAATAACAATAGGGGCGTTTTTAACAAACGCGCGGGCAATGGCCAAACGCTGTTTTTGGCCTCCGGACAGCAAAATACCGCGCTCCCCTATCTGCGTATCCAGTTTTTGGGGCAGACCTTTTACAAAATCGTCCAAGCAGGAATTTTTAAGCGCTTGCCAAATGGTGTCTTCATCGGCGTGGCCGTTGCCCAAAAGTACATTTTCCCGTATGGTGCCGGAAAATAAAAAATTATCCTGAAACACCATGGCAATATGTTTGCGAAGGGATTTTTGGGATATGTTGCGTATGTCCGCCCCGTCAATTTTAATGGCGCCTTTTTTAATGTCATACAAACGGGGCAGAAGGGAGGAAATGGTCGTTTTTCCCCCGCCGGAATTGCCCACCAAAGCCACCGTGCTTCCCACCGGGATTTCCAAATTAATGTCATGCAATACTTCCCGTCCGGGGGTATAGCCAAAATGAACATGCTCAAAAACAATATTTTTAGTTACTGCTGTCAACTCTTTGGATTGGGCGGAGTCCTGAATGGTAGGCCGTAAATCCAAAATATCAAAAATACGGTCAATAGCCAAGAAAGACTGCTGCATGGAAATATAATTATTCCCCACGGATTTAAGCGGCGTATACAACATCATTAACGCCGCAATAAAAGCCACAAAGTTACCGCTGGTAATGGTTCCGCTAACGATAAGATAGCTCCCATATCCGATAACAAAGGCAATCCCGATAGACATAATGATATGCATTAAAGGGGAAAGCCAGTTCGTCCCTTTCACCAGTTTCATCGCTAGGGCAAAACGCATGTCGGTTAAATCTTTAAACCGGCCCTTAAACTCGTCTTCCAACGTAAAAGAACGAATGGTCTTATTGCCGGCGAATGTTTCATTATAAATGGTCATTACATAAGAAAGATTCCCCACGGTTTTAGTCATAATTTCTTTCATTTTTTTACGCACAACCGCCATGGGGTACACAAAAAATATCAATACGGCAATGGCAATAAACGCTAATTGCCAGGAATTGTAAAACAAAACAAATATTAAAGAAAGGGAAGAAAACGTTTTGGATAAAAACTGTTTTAAATTGTCTATTAAACCGTTGGAGGCGGTTTCGGCATCGTTGGAATAGCGCATTAAAATAGTGCCGGAATTATTCCTGTCAAAATAAGAGGTATCCATAGACAGAAGTTTATCATACAGTTTGCGTTTAACCCCAATGGTGATTTTATTGGCAACCCAGGTATTAAAATAGTTGGAAGCGTAAATCAACACCCCCTGCACCACCGTAAAACCAACAATTAAAAAAGGAATCATGGAAGAGAAATGCGGCTGTTTGTCTACCATTACCTTATCCATAAACGGCTTTAAAAACATGGCCACAACCCCGTCCAGCGCCCCAACGGGCAGCGTTAACGCCACGCCTAGACACGCCCTAAACCAATACGGCTTAATATAGGGCCACATCCGAAGAAAATTCTTAACCAATGCGTTTTGTGTAATAACTTTTTTAGTTTGTATGTTCATAAAATATATATCTTAAATTTTGTCCTTTAAAATATGGAAGCAGCGCGTATCCCAACGGGAGCGATTATTATTTAGCGATTACCCCTCCAGAAGATATATTTTCCCAGGCAGCCGCTTGCTTTCCTTAGTTTACTAAGAGATGCTCCCCGTTAACGTTTTCTCTTTCTTCCTACGGAATAACACGTAAAATCCCATTCAGCCGCCTCTTTGGACGGAAGCATATTGCGCAAGTCAAAAATAACTTTTCTTTTCATTAATTTTTCCAATTTAGAAAAGTCCGGAGCGGAAAATTCCGGCCATTCCGTTAAAATAGCCAAAACATCAGCCCCTTTCACCGCGCTGTACATATCTTGGGCATAATGTATTTTATCCCCCACCAGGGCCTTTGCCGTATCCATGGCTTTTGGGTCATACGCCGTAATAGCAATATTTTTATTAATCAATTCCGAAATAATATCCATTGCAGGGCTTTGACGGCAGTCGTCCGTTCCGTTCTTAAACGCCAGCCCCGCATTGCGCGCTACACCGGCATGCAAGTTCTTTTGCTTTAAGATGGTTATGCGTTTATCTTTGGCCGCATATTTTTTCAAAATTTCCAAAGAATTATCCGTAGAACCGTCATCTACGCAGATGATTTCAATTTCTTCTAGGGTTTGCTTGATAACACTGTCCAAGCATTGGCGCAAGTAAGCTTCCACATTATAAACAGGGATAATAACGGATACTTTGGGCGTATAGTTTATTTTGTTTTGTACGAGTATTTGGGCTTTAGTGTCAGCCTCCCCTTCCGCGTTTTTGACTATAATGACCTGCGCGGACTGTTTTTTAGTTTTAATTTTTTGACTCGTCTTTCCCTGTTTATTTTTTACTTTTTTCATAATTCATCTTTTCTCACTTATTATCAGTTTTTCCAATGTTTAATAATTCACAAGCTAAGGCATGCCATGATTTATTTCTTTCTTTCAAAAAATTTTACGGTTTCCTGTATTCCGCGCGCAAAATTGGTTTTGTTCTCAAAACCCAATAACTGTTTTGCTTTTTGGTTGGATAAAATACTTTTGTAAATATCCCCCAGGCGCGAAGCGCTATGCACTACGCTCCCCGTATATCCCGCCGCCGCGGATATAATGGTACGGGCTACCTGATTAATGGTAATTTCAGTTTGGGAAGATATATTGATCGTTTCCCCAGAAACCTCAGAAAGCACCGCCTTGCAATTAGCGTCCGCCACATCTTGCACGTATACAAAATCTCTGGTTTGATTCCCGTCCCCATGGATGTAAATAGGTTTATTGTGGGAAATCGCGTCGGTAAAAATGGCTATCACGCCGGCTTCGCCCGTGCTGTCTTGCCGGGGGCCGTATACGTTAGCATAACGGAAGATAATATACTTTAAGCCGGACCACTTCACGTATTCTTCCATCGTATGCTTAGAAATAGCGTAAGGGGAAAGACAGCAAGTAGGGTGCCGCTCATCCACCGGGAAGTACTGCGGGTTAGCGTATAACGCGGCGGAAGACGATACCACCAGCTTTTGGATTTGGTATTTTTTAGCCAGCTCAATTACCCGGATAGACGCTAGTATATTGTTTTGGGCGTCTTCCTCCGGGTTTTGGTTAGAAAAAGAAACCGACGGCTGCGCCGCCAAATGGATGATTTTATCAATAGCATTTTCTTTAAAAACAGACTCAAAAGAAAAATCATTTATATCCATCTGATAGTATCGTGCCTTTGGGTTGGGATAAAGAGGCGCCTTTTTGTCTACCACCACCACCTCAAGACCCAAAGAAATTAAGCTATCCACCGTATGCGAGCCAATAAATCCGCTTCCACCTGTTACCAATACTTTCATTTATTTATCCTTGTATACGTCTTTTTGTGAAAATTTTCGCGCAAATATACGCCGTTTGATAGGGGCCTTCCCACACAAAAGAAGGAATTTTTTCCATAACAGATTTAAATAAAGCCACCCTGCCTTTAAACCCTACCTGTCTTAAGTAATACTGTATATTGGTTTTAAGCCGCTCCTGAACGATATGCCGCTGGCTTTCGCTTAATGGATAGCTAAGCATTTGGGCATATATGCCGGGCAGTTCTTGGCAGTCCCGCAGGGAAAGCGGCCGGCGGCAGGCGCTTCCTTTCTGCACGCGGTAATAATAATACGCCTCATCCGTCCAGCCAATCCGCCGGGCCAATAAAACGGCCGGAATAGAAAATGCAATTTCCTGCTCCCTCCTGCTTTCCGCGTTTTTAAGGTGTTTATCTTCAATAAACCGGCGCAAAAACAGTTTAGACCACACATGCGCCGCTGTAAATACCAGCTGTTTTTTAAATCGTTCCGTGTCTTTAAATACCGGGGTGGACACGGCTTGTTCCTGCGTCCCCCTTATTTCTTTCCTGCATACCGCACAGCAAACTTCGGCGTTTTGCTCTTTGGCTTTATCATACAATTTTTCAAAATAATCTTTATCCACCCAATCGTCCGCATCCACAAAGCCCAAGTACTCCCCTTGCGCCGCCGCTATGCCCGCGTTGCGCGCCGCGCCGGAGCCCTGATTGGCTTGATTAATCACCCTAAAACGTTTATCAGACTGGGCAAAATGATTAATAAGCGTTAAACTCTCATCGGTGGAACCGTCATTTACACATATAATTTCTATATCAGGCAACGTCTGGTTTTGCAAGCTTTGCAAACATGGTTTCAAATAAGCTTGCTGATTATAAACCGGAACAATAACGGATACTTTGCTTGCCCTCATATTCCCAAAACCTATCTTCCTTGGCGCAGTTGTTCCACTTCCGCTTCTAAACGCTCCACCTCTTGCTGCAATTCAATGGGATATAACAGAATTTGCCTGATTTTTTCTTTAAAACTGGCAGAACGTCCCCGGCGGTTTGTTTTTTTGCCTTTAATTTCCGCGTATCTGTCCTCAAACTGGCCATACCTTTCCCAATGCAAAAGAGGATTCATATTGGCTTGGGCTACGTCCGGGTACATTTCCAAATATTGTCTCCCGTCAAAATACGGGGTGCAAGGGCGGTTTTCCTTCCAGCCGTGTATTAAATAATGCATAATAGGGTCTTCCCCGCCGCCTTTACATCGGGATTGTGCTCCAAATACCACTGCGCGTCAAACAAAGGGGAGCGGGCTATGGCTTTATAATCCTTTGTCTTTTTATAACCGTATTTAAGGCGTTTTTCGGCATATTTCTCTTTAGAAATAAGGCGCAGCCCCCGTAATAATTTATACGCATAATATTTAAACATACAGAAACCTCTTTTAATTTACTTTTTTGTAATATACTGGAATTTTACATATTTTGATAATCTGGTGGCGGGAACGGGTAATATTGTTGCTGTAAAAAAAGTTAATCACCCGTTGAAACTTAGCTATGCTTTCAAACCACCTGTTTTTATCAAAGCCTTCCACTTTATAACCTTGCGCGGCAACTATACAGCCTAACACCCGCTCAAAAACATGGGCCAGCGTACCGTCCTGCGCGGAAACATCCGTCACCGGAAAGTCCCCCATTGTAAAACATCGTTTTATAGGCTCCAACAAGCTGGCGCGCGTTAAAAACATCGTTCCCGCGGCAAACGTAATTTTCTCCGGCGTTGGGAGGCCCATTTTATCCATTACCGGATTAATTTGCTCTCTTAAATACTCCGAACACCCCGGCTCAGACGTGATTAAATACCGGGAAGACAACATGCCCAATTGGGGCCGCTGTTCAAAAGCGGCCGCATTACGGCGCCATACTTCTTGCGTCCCCAGCAAAGCGTCAAACAAAAGCTGTACCCAACGTTTTTTAGTGATATACCGGCCGTTAATCCAGGTTTTTTGCAGGCCGGACTTGCTTTTGGTATGTATTTTTAACACCAAATCATATTGAGATAAATCTACCCTATGCAAAAAATCCACAAACGGGCCGATGTCATATCCCCGGTTTTCCGTACGCCAAATAACAGCCTGCGGCTGGAACTTTCTTATTTCTTTCACTAAAGAAGCGTTCTCTTGCGTAAGCGTTACATACAAATGGTATGGATGGGCCCCCATGTTTTGTAAATACCGCTGTATTTCGGGCCACCGGTTTGTATAATGCAAATGTAAATGTATGGCTGTTGGCTTCATTTTTTCAAATACCACGCTACCGTTTTGCGTATGCCTGATTCAAAATTCTCCTGCGCTTTCCACCCCAGTTCCGTTTCCAGTTTAGCCGCGTCTATGGCATAGCGGCGGTCATGCCCGGCCCGGTCTTTCACAAAAGTCACCAGCTCTTTGTAAGATTGGCCTTTTTTAGAAGGGGCCAACTCATCTAGCAAACCGCACACCGTATCCGCTATTTGCAAATTATTGCGTTCGTTGCGGCCGCCTATATTATATGTCTCCCCCGCGCGGCCTTTCTGCCACACAAGCGCCACGGCTTTGCAATGATCTGACACATACAGCCAGTCCCGCACGTTTTTACCGTCCCCATAGATAGGGATAGGCTGCCCGGCCAGGGCGTTGCGGATAATGGTGGGGATTAATTTTTCCGCATGTTGTTTAGGCCCGTAATTGTTGGAACAATTACTGATGGTTATATTCATGCCATACGTATGATAATAGGCGCGGGCCAAAAAATCGCTGGAGGCTTTAGAGGCGGAATACGGGGAATTAGGCGCATAAGGGGTATTTTCCGAAAATAAACCCGTCTCCCCTAAAGAGCCGTATACCTCATCCGTGGAAACATGATGGAAGCGGCAGCCCTCATACCCGGGTTTTGCCTGGCCGGGGGAACTCATCCAATGTTTGCGGGCGGCTTCCAGCAGGGTGAAAGTTCCCTCTATGTTCGTCTTAATAAACGGCAATGGCCCGGAGATGGAATTATCCACGTGGGATTCCGCCGCAAAATGAAAAACGCCGCCAATATCGTATTGGGCAAACAGGCCGTTTACCAACCCCGCGTCGCAAATATCCCCATGAACAAAAGTATAACGGGGATTTTTTTCACTTTCTTTTAAATTGTCCAAATTCCCGGCATAAGTCAGCTTATCTAAATTAATTAAGTGGTACTGTGGAAAGGCATCTAAAAAATAAGGAATAAAATTAGAACCAATAAATCCGGCTCCGCCGGTCACTAAAATATATTTTGCAGGCATTTAAAGCCCCTCTATATCCGTTTAAAAGACATCATTTATATATAGTAATTCAACCACAATATTTCTATAACAATACCAAATATATATTATCGCATAAAGCAAGGGGGTTTGCAATCGTGCATTTCAGCCTCAGCGCCTTAAGAACAAACAAAAAAATTTTGAATAATTAAGGCTTTTCTTTGGTTGTTAATAAAATCAAAATTTGCCATAATGTATAGAAAGTATCTCAGTAGGGTTGGCCTTTGGTAAGTAACGGGAGATGAGATTACATGCCACAAATCAGCGTACTGGTACCTGTATACAATGCCGAACGATTTTTATCCGCTTGCCTAGACAGCATCTTAACGCAAACTTATAAAGATTTTGAGCTTATTTGTGTAGACGACGCTTCTACCGACAGCAGTTTACAAATTCTTCAAACATACGCCCAGCGGGACCCGCGCGTGCGCATTATCACGCAGTCCGTTAACCAGGGGGTGGCCCAAACCCGCAACATCTTGTTAAGCAGCGCCACAGGCAAATACATCGCTTTTGTGGACGCCGATGACATTATTCTACCCGCTTATTTGGAAACATTGTATAAAACGGCGCAAGAAAACGACGCGGACCTTGTACGCTGCCTGTTTTTATGTGAAGACATAAAAACAGGCAACAGAACCCCCTGTGAGAAAAAGTTTAAAGGGTTTTTAAGAGACGTCCCTGCCCCCACCCGCAAGGCCCACCTGCAAGCCGCCATAGACGACACCCAGGTATGGCTAAAACTAATTAAAAATTCACTGATACAAGAAAATAAGCTTTCTTTTCGCCCGCATTCCATTGCGGAAGATTTCCCTTTTGAAATTCTTCTTTATCAATATGCCGCTAAAATTGCCTTTGTTCCAGAGCATTTATACGTTTACCGTATGGGGAACAACCTTTCTTTATCAGCCAATCCCGCCCCCCGTGCATACAGCACGTTAGGCAATATGATTTTTCTGTGTCAGGACTTGCCCCACCGCCAATTAGCGGAACCGTTATTTTATAACCGTATTGTCAACCTGACTTTAAAAGCGGTAAAAAGAATGCGCAAATATTCTTTTCCCCCTTCGTATGAAACCGGGAAACTGTGCCGGCGGGCTTTTGAAACCATTCAAAAAAACATTTCTTACTGCAGCCCGATAAAAAGAAAAAAGGTAAAAATGATTTGCCGTTTTTCTAAATTTATCAAAGACGAAAATTTACCCTATTATGCGCTCTATTTTACCAACTGGTTTAAATAAAACCATAAAATAGCGCTGTATAAGGAGAAAGCATGAAAGGCATTATTTTAGCGGGAGGAACCGGCAGCCGTTTATATCCAGCCACATTTGCCGTTTCCAAACAGCTTATTCCCGTTTATGATAAACCCATGATTTTTTATCCGCTGTCCGTATTAATGCTGGCCGGCATACGCGATATTTTACTTATATCCACTCCCAAGGACCTTCCCCTCTATAAAGCCCTCTTAGGCACCGGGGAAGAACGGCATACGTCTATCTTACGCGGAACAACCCAAGCCGGAAGGGCTGGCCCAAGCTTTTATTTTAGGGGAGAAATTCATCGCAAAAGACAATGTATGCCTTATTTTAGGGGATAATATTTTTTATGGGCGGGACTTAAAAAAATTACTCACCGAAGCGGCCTCCCAACCCAGCGGAGCGACCGTGTTTGCTTATCACGTTAAAAACCCTTCCGCTTACGGCATCGTGCAAGTAGATAAAAACAACCAAGCCGTCTCCATAGAAGAAAAACCGTTACAACCCAAATCAAATTGGGCGGTAACCGGGCTTTATTTTTATGACAACCGGGTGGTGGACATTGCCAAAAATTTAACTCCTTCTCCCCGCGGGGAATTAGAAATTACAGACGTCAACAACTGGTATTTAAAACACGGGGAACTATCCGTACAATTAATGGGGCGCGGCATGGCCTGGCTGGATACGGGCACCCATGCCGATTTAATCAAAGCCTCCATATTCATTGAAGCGTTAGAAAACCGCCAGGGGCTAAAAATCGCCTGTTTGGAAGGAATCGCTTACAGAAACGGCTGGATAGACGCCAAACACCTGGCCCGCCGCGCCCAACTGATGAAAAACACGGAATACGGCGCTTACCTATCCAATATACCCGAGGACGAAAAAAATGGATTTTTCTAATACCCCTATTGCCGGGCTTTTGATTTTAACCCCTGCGGTTTTTACGGATAACCGGGGATATTTTTTTGAATCGTACAATAAACGCACTTGCGAAGAGATAGGTCTCCAAGCCGATTTTGTACAGGATAATGAATCTTTTTCCGCTCAAAATACATTACGCGGGCTGCATTTTCAAAAACCTCCGTTTGCGCAGGCCAAATTGGTGCGCGTATTGGAAGGAGCCGTTTGGGACGTAGCCGTGGATTTACGCCGCAGCAGCCCCACCTTTGGCCAGTGGTTTGGGGTGGAACTCAGCGCCGAGAACAAAAAACAATTTTTTATTCCGCGCGGTTTCGCCCACGGGTTTAGCGTATTAACGCCTGCGGCAAAATTCGCTTATAAATGCGATAACTTTTACAACAAAGCGGCCGAGGGCTCCATCCGTTTTGATGACCCGGAACTGAATATAGACTGGAAAATCAGCCCATCTAAAGCCGTTTTATCAGCCAAAGATTTAAAAAGCGGCTCCTTTGCCGCCTATAAGGAAAACCCATGCTTTTAATCACCGGCGCTAACGGGCAATTAGGGCGCTGCCTGCGGGACATTCTGCCGCGGGGGGAGGCCCTGTATACGGACGCGGCTGACTTGGACATTACCCAGGAAGCCGCCGTTTTGTCTTACGGACAGGACAAATCCTTCAGCGCCATTATCAACTGCGCCGCTTATACCAACGTAGACCAGGCGGAAGCCGAACCGGAACCCGCCCGCCGAATCAACGCTTGCGGGCCGGCCAATTTGGCCAAGCTGGCCGCGGCCCAAAATATTCCGCTTATTCATCTATCTACCGATTACGTGTTTGACGGCTCCGTCAACACGCCGCTAAGCGAAACCGCCCCCACCCGCCCTTTAAACGTATACGGCAAAACCAAACAGGAAGGGGAACAAGCCGTTTTGCAATACGCCCGCACCGCCGTTGTTTTACGCACGGCGTGGCTGTACAGCCCGTACGGAAAAAATTTTGTAAAAACAATACTTAAGCTGGGGAAGGAAAGGCCGGAAATTAACGTGGTGTTTGACCAAATAGGCACCCCCACCTATGCCGGGCACTTGGCGCAGGCCATTATAGAGATTCTGCCTCAAATAAAAGCCGGCAGCAAAGAAATTTATCACTTTACGGACGATGGAGTCTGCTCCTGGTATGATTTGGCTTGGTACGTATTGAAAAAAGCCGACATTTCGTGCTGCGTGCGCCCGGTTTTGTCCTCCCAGTACCCCACTAAAGCCGCGCGTCCGGCTTTTTGCGTCTTAAATAAAAGCAAAATAACCCAAACATTTGGCCTGTCTTTAAAACATTGGACACAAGGGGCAGACTGCTGTTTAAACAAACTAACAGAATAAACAACGCCATAAACGGAAAAGTACTATGCTTTTTTATCTAAAATTCAAAAGGGAACTGCTCCGCTTATTCAAACCCCTGCTGCCGGCGGAGTTTTTTACCCGGCAAATGCGGCAGGCCACACAGCAGGCCGCCCGATGGGAAGCCCGCCCCACTGGCCGCTGCCAAGCGCAGGGGCTTTTTGCTTCCCCCCAATTCGCCCCCGCCCCGCGGCCGATAGACATTTTAATCCCGGTATATAACGGGTATTCCTATATAACCCCTTGTTTGCAAAGCATCCTGCAACATACCGATTTGCCTTTTCACATTTATCTGGCTGATGACGGCAGCCCAGACCCGCAAGTGGCAACGCTTTTACAAGCGTGGAAAGAAAAATTCCCTGAAAAAATAACCCTTTTTATTAATCAACAAAACAAAGGTTTTTCCAAAACGGCCAATCAATTGATATCCGCCTCCCAAAACGATTTTGTCCTTTTAAACATGGATACCGAGGTTCCCCCCGCTTGGGCCTCCCGCTTGTTTTACCCTATATTTACGAATGATAAAGTGGCCTCCTGCGGCCCGTGGACCAATTCCGGCAGTTCCCAAAATTTCTTTTTTGCCCACCAAGAAACCACGCTGGACGTCCCCTTGGCGGATATGGATAAGGCCGTGCGGGACTTCTCGCCCGATTTACCCATTTACCTGCCGGCCACGGCGGGTTTTTGTATGGCGGTAAGCCGCCAAGCGCTAAAACAAATCGGCCCCTTAGACGAGGTTTACGGCCGCGGCTACTATGAAGAGACGGACTGGTGCTTCCGCGCCGCCAAAGCCGGCTTTGCGCACCGTTTAAGCGCCAATGTATTTGTATATCACAAAGGAAAAGTCAGCTTTGGGCAGGAAAATTACAACCAGTTAATGAAACAAAACAGAAAAATCTTTTTAAAACGCTACCCTTTTGGGGAAAAAGCCATCCGCACCTGCCGCAAAAACCCGCTGTTTCAGTTAATCAGTTTTGTGGTGCTGGGCAGATATTTGGCGTTAAAATACCCCGGGTTCCCCAAAAACGTCCCTAACGGGCCCAAAGCCCGGCAGGAAAAGGACTGTTACACCCTTTCTTTGCAGGCGTTTTCCGCCAGCGTATACCAAAAACAAAATCCCTTTCCGTTTTTTACAAATTACAAAAAATAAGCGGTTTTCCTACGGGGACTGCGGTTGGTTTTCGCCCTGCCTTTTAGAGCCGGCAAATGTAAAATTTTACCCCAAATACGGCCCCGGCCTTATGCGGGGGCGCTGGCAATAAAGCATTATCTTTATTTTTTTCCCCCCGCTAAAAATGCCGCCAGCGTATACAGTGGGCGGATATCCAAACACGCCGCGGCGCGGCAACCAGTGGCGTTTTCTTAAAAAAGAAACGGGAAAAGCAAAAACCAGTTTTCCGCTTTTCCCGTTAGAAGATAAAAATTATTGTTATTTGCTGCGCAAAATGTAATAGGAAGCCAAATCCCCGGTAATGGGTTGTTTGTCCGCATCCAGCATAGAGGCGGTACCCTCGCCCATGTGGAAATAGCGCACATCATTATCTTGCGTGGTTAACGTCAGTAAATCCTGCTGTATGGTAAACGTACCCGTTTGCGTAAAGGAAGTATCTCTTTCTAAATATTCTTCCTGCAGCTGAAAGGTCCCGTTGGTATACAAAGTAAGCGTAGTTTTAATGCCGGGGCAGTCCGCCGCGGGCAAAACACCCTCGTATACTACTTGAATGGGAGCCGTTTCCCCCGTTTCCTGCGGGTTGCCTGCGGGCTGGGTTTGCTGGGGCTGCGCTTGCGGCTCCAATAGTCCGTCCTGCGCTTCTTGATCCAACGTGCCAAACCACACCAAACCGCCGGCTAATAAAATCACCAGTACTACCCAAATCATTTTTTTCATAAAATCTCCTTGTTCCATCTTTTTTATTATTCTAGCAAAAACAGTTAAGCGGCCGGAACAGCAAACACGGTGCGTTTAAGCACTTTAATATAAAGGACGGTTCCCGCCACAAGGGCCAACAACAAACAAGCGGCCGTAACGTTTAGGCCCGCCGCCTGCAAAAAAGCCCCCTCCAGCCAGGAAACCGCCATTAACGCCGCCCAGGAAACCAGCGTCACCAAACTGCCTATGGTGGTGCGGTCCTTAGAAGCATCAAACACCTTGGGTATAAACAGCAGCAACAGCATATTATATACGCGGTCCGTCATGGCAAACAGACCGATAAACGCAATGGCCCACCACAAAGGCAATACCCCCCACGCAAACGCGCCAAACGCCGCGGCGTTGCCCGCCACAGACAGATAAAATAATTTTTTAGGGCCTATCCTTAACAAAAACGGCACCACAAAATTTATCAGCGTTTCACAAACGCCAATAGCCATAAGCGGGCGGGCAATTTCCAATGTATCTAAATGATAATGCCCGATAAACCACAGCCCCAGCATAGAGTAAAACCCAAAATAACACAGCCGGTTAACAAACATGGCGGCAAAAAAGGTTTTCAGGCGCGGGGTGGCCCAGGCCAAGCGGTAACGCGCCAAAACAGCTTTTGGCGTAAAAGGAACTTTCTGCCCCGCGTCATTGGGGGCCGCCCATAAAAAAGCCAAACAAAAAACAGCCGTCAATAAACCTAAAACGGCAAAGGACCAACGCCAGCTGATGTATTTCCCGCCGTACATCACCAGCGGCACCCCGGCCGCCACCGCCATGGGGCGCGCCGCCGTAAGAACGGTAATCATGGGGGTGTAAAAACGGCGGTCTATGCTTTCGTAGGCAAGCCACCACAAAATGGTGCTGAAAATACCCGCCCCCAACCCAAACACAAAACGCACCACCAAAGACCAGGCAAATACAGGGGTAGCCACAAACGCCCATACACCGCCCGCCATCATAAGCAGGCTGATCCATACCGCCCGGCTTACCCGCACGCTTTTAATAAACTGCGGCCCCACAAAAAGCCCGGCCACTATCCCCGCCGTGCAGGAACTGATAAGCCAAAGCACATTTTCCGCCGCTACGCCAAAAAAGGCCCTCAGCCATTCCACCAGAGGCGAGATGGCATGGTCCACCGTGCTGAAAGCAAATACCACAATAAACGAGGCGGCAACCAACGTCCACCCTTTTACAAGAGAGATGTCTTTCATTTATTTTTCCGCAATAACGGTGGACATAAAACACGCCGGGCTGGCTATTTTTAAAATATGAAACCCGGTAAACAGCAAATGGTGGCTCAGTTGTGCCAAATCACAAGGCAGTTCCTGATACATGGTGGTGTAGAAAGCGTCCCTAAAATCCGGCCAGTTGACGCCGTAATAAATGGCGGCGTCTTTTTCCACCAAGGGGCGGTTTTCATCCCGGCGGTGAAGGGCAAAAGTTAAAATCATGTCTTCAATAATTAAAATGCCGCCCGGTTTGAGCCAGTGGTAAATTTTATCTATCAGCAGGCCCTTTTCGTCATTGGTCAGGTGGTGTATGGCCTTGCGGATGGAAACTTTCGTAAAACTGTTATCCGGGAAATTAACTTCCTGCAGCGTTTGTTTAATTAAGGAAGCGCCTTTCACCCCTTTCAACGCGGCGCGGGCGGCGTGTAATTGTTCGTCGGAAATATCCACCCCGGTTACACGCGCCCCCTGCTGGGCGGCTATGGCAAGCAGCGTGCCGTCCCCGCAGCCCAGGTCCAACACGTGGTCCGCCTTTTCAAAACCAAATAAAGCGGCGTAGCCTTCCAAACTGCCGCGCATATTTTGGTTATACCATTGGGCCAATTCTTTTTCCCGCCAATCCGTAGTGGTTCCGCCTTTCATATACAAATACCTCTCTCAACTCAGAATAATTTATTATACTATTTTCCCCCTCGGGCTCCCTCTGCTATAATCTATTTATGGATACTGTCCTCAAAAAACGCCTAACCGCCTTGGCGGACCCCAAATACCGGAAGTTCAGCTCCGCTTTATTGCCCGGATTAAAAACGCCCATGCTGGGTGTGCGCCTGCCGTCCTTGCGCAAACTGGCCAAAGAGCTGGCCCGCCAACACGGCAAAGAAGCCTTAAATTTGCTTACGGATGAAACATTTGAGGAGCGTATGCTGCAAGGCATGATTATAGGGGCGTTAAAACCGGAGCCGGAAACGGTGTTTCCGCTGATAAAACAGTTCATCCCCAAAATAAATTGCTGGAGCGTGTGCGACAGCTTTTGCACCAGTCTGAAAATCGCCCAACGTTTTCCGCAGGAAACCTGGGCCTTGCTGGCCCCCTATTTTAAAGACAGGCGGGAATATTATTTCCGTTTTGCCGCGGTAACCGCCTTGGCGCATTTTACCCAAGGCCCTTTTGCCAAAGAGCTGTTTCCTTTGCTAAATGCCAGCCGGGCAAACGGTTTTTACGCCAAAATGGCCGTTGCCTGGGCGCTTAGCGTGTTATGCGCCCGAATGCCAAAAGAAACTCTTTCTTTTCTAAGAAACAACAAATTAGACGCCTTTACCCACAACAAAGCCATACAAAAAATAAACGAATCCTTCCGTATTTCCCAAGACGTCAAAAAGCAAGCCAAGGCGCTAAAACGCCCGGCGGCCTAACTGTTTTGTTCCCACGCCAAAAGCCATTGTTTTTTATCTATGCCGCCGGCATACCCGGTTAATTTACCCGCCGCGCCCACCACCCGGTGGCAGGGGATAACAATACCCCACGGGTTTACATGGCAAGCATGGCCCACCGCGCGGGCCGCTTTGGGCCTCCCAACAGCGGCGGCTATTTGCGCGTAGGTACGCGTTTGCCCATACGGAATGCGGCTTAACTGCCGCCATACCGCCTGCTGAAAGGGCGTGCCGGCCGGGGCCAACGGCAAATCAAAAAGGGGACGCTTCCCCTCAAAATAAGCTTTTAACTGGCGCACGGCCCGGCTTCCCACAAAGGAAACTTCCCCTTGGGGTTGTTGGGGTGCCGGCGTAAAATGAACAGAAAGAAGGAACTTTCCGTCATCCTCTATCTTCAGCCAGCCGCACGGTGTACCTAAATAACAAACATTAGACATTATTTTAAAATATAAACGCCCCTTGCGGGGCGCAATCAACAATCCGCCTTATCAGATTACTGTGCGGCGGCCGGTTGTTCAGCCGGAGCGGCGGCTTCTTCAGCAGGCGCGGCTTCTTCGGCAGGCGCGGCTTCTTCAGCGGCAGCAGATTCTTCAGCGGGAATAACTTCCACTTCTTCCACCGCAACAGCTTCTTCCACCGGGACAGCGTCTTCCTGGGCGGCATTGCCGCAGGCGGCTAATAAACCGGCGCTGGCTAATACAGCAAGTAACATCATGATTTTTTTCATAATAATAACCTCATCTAGTTTTATTTTTATTTTTTATTATCATAGCATTTTATCGGTATACCAAGGAAAGAAATATTTAATTATTTATATAATTTATATATGACAAAACACGAAGAAGAAGCCAAGCAACTTTTTTTAAAAGGGCATGCCTGTTCCCAAGCCGTATTAGGCGCTTATGCCAAAGAATTAGGGCTGGATGAACAAACCGCCCTAAAACTGGCCCTGCCTTTTGGCGGCGGCATTGGACGTTTGCGTGAGACATGCGGCGCGGTAAGCGGCATGTTAATGGCGCTGGGGTTGAAATACGGCCAGGCGGACGCCGCCCCCGAACATAAAGCCCAAATGTATGCCCGCGTGCAGGAATTGGTGCGCCGGTTTAAAGAAGAAAACGGCTCTATCATCTGCCGGGAATTATTGGGCCTTTCCAAGCCGGAAGGGTCCCCGGTTCCTTCCCCCAGAACGCCCGAATATTACAAAGTGCGCCCCTGTGTGGAAAAGGTAGGCTGCGCCGCGCGCCTGCTGGAAGAATACTTAAAAGAGCAGGAAGAAAAACAAGCGGACAATTAACAATCGCTTCAAGTGATGAATATATAAAACCCCGGGTTTACGCAAAAACCCGGGGTTTAAAATTTACCTAACGGCCTCCGCCGCCTCCGCCGCCAAAACCGCCGCCGGAGAAACCGCTTCCGCCCGAACCGCTGGAACCGGACGACTGATTGACCGCCGCCGTAAAACCAGACACCACGGAGCTTAACATCCCCACATTGCGTAACATCAACCCGCGGCTGTGTATAGCTTGAGTGAGGACGGCCTCGTCCATATGTTTTTTAAAGGCCTTCAGCCATTTGCTTTGTACGCCCAACGCATAGGCATAGGGCAAATAATCGCAAAACACTTGCGCCGCCTGCGCCGGGTTAGACATTTCCACCCGTCCCCCTTCCCCAATTTCCAAGTACTCCTTAAAGCCTTCTATTTGGTCCATAATAAGGCGGCCCTGCTTGGTATAGCTTTGTATCCAGCAGGCAAAAAAACCGCCGGAAATACTAACCAGCATAATTCCTAACCATACGGGAAGCGGATAAGCCGTTTCTTCTAACACCGCGCGGACAAATACGCCTAACATAAATAGAATAGCTACCGCTCCCAACGTGCCCAAAACGGTTTTTCGGCGCGCGTTGGCCCAAATATAAGTGACCGCCGTAATAAACACCCCAAGCATTGCCGCCGCTATGGAAGGATTGCTAATTCCCCCCACTAACAACAGAACACCTAAAGCCGCCAGCGTGGCTAAATTGTATTTCCAGTTAAACACAAAATACTGTTTGCCGCCCCGTTGCTGCAGACATTTGGATAAACCAAGCTGCGCTTCTTTAAATATAAAGCGGGAGGCCATGCCCATCTGCACCTCTGTTCGGCCGTGGGCAAATATTGTGTCAAGTACGGCCTTTTCTTCCAAAGACAACATATCCGCGTCTTTATTCTTTAATGTCAGCGTGTATTTGGTACCGGAAACAAAAGAAGTGTCTTCTTTTATTTCCAACGCGCCTTTTACCGCCAAGCTGGTAATGCATACCGCCAACGAAGAGTTAGACATGCCCATATAATACACATAATTCGTCATAACGGCAGAAAAGCCTTCCGGCGGATCAAACAAGCGGATAACCCGCGCGTCCGGGTCTTTGCCCACCCGGCGCCAGCTGACGTAATAAAACCCCCATAATAACAAAATAACCGCTAAAACAATGCCAAACACCACGTTTTGCTCATTGCGCTGCCACCAGCCCAGCGCCGGGGGTTCCACCACGCCTTTTTGCCACGGGACGGCCACCGTAAGCCCTTGGCGGGGCGCTAAAGGGGAAGGCGTCCAAAACTGTAAATTTTCCCGCACGGCCGGATAGCCTTTCTGCCCATAATACCCGATATAAGAGGATATACGCCCCTCATCGGCCTGGGCACCTTGCGGAAGGTCCAACTCAAAAACCGCGCGTTCTATAGGAAAAACCCACCCATTTCCGGTGACGTTCCAGTAAAACTCGTCATACTCTGGGAAAAAGCGCACCACATTTTTCATCATATAGGTCAAACGATAGGTGTGCGGCCCGCGGGGGATGAAATGATCGTCCCCAAAATTAACGCGCAGGAAATCTTTGTGTTTTTCTATAAAAAACGGATGCGGCGCTCCGTCCATTTCCAAAGACAATACTTCCACCGGCACTTTGGAACTATTAGGCAAATCCCGATAAATGCCGCGGCGAATGTTTTGATGTTGCGCCACAACAGATATTTCCTCCTGCACCAAAGCGGTGCCTTGGTTATCCACACGCACGTTAGACGCAAACTGCGTAATGCGCTCCTGCGCCCATGCGCCGCAGGAAAAAAACGCAAACAAAACGGCAAAAAGAAGTTTCTTCATGCTTTCCCCCTTTTGAACTATTGGTTTTATTGTAGCAATTTTAAAAACTTTCATATAATTTAACCATATGTTAAAAAGCTTTCCGCCGGTAATAACCCCGCAAAGCCGGTTTATGATAATAGGCAGTATGCCGGGAAAAGCCTCTCTGGAGGCGCAGGAATATTACGCCTATAAACACAACGCTTTTTGGCCTATTATTTTTGACGTTTTTGCCCCGGGCCGGGCCCCGGCAGACTATGCGGACAAACTGCAAACTTTGCTTCAGCACGGCGGCGCGTTGTGGGACACCCTAGCCGCCTGCCGCCGAAGCGGCAGCTTAGACGCCCATATCCGGGACGGGAAACCAAACGATTTTATCCGTTTGTTTAAACAATACCCCACGGTGAAGACATTGCTTTTTAACGGGCAGGCCGCACATCAACTTTTTGTCCGCCATTTTGGGCAAATACCCGGAAAAACATATCTTTTGCTGCCTTCCACCAGCCCGGCAAACGCGGCTCTCTCTTACCCGCAAAAGCTGGCTATATGGAAAAGCGCCCTCCAACAAGCCTGTGTATAAAAGGACATAATAACATGGTCATTTTATTTTTTGCCTCTTTTTTAGCCGCCACCTTGTTGCCAGCCCAATCCGAAGGAATTCTGTGGTGGCAGTTATACACCGGAAATTGGCCCGCCTGGGCGCTGATACTCTGCGCCACCGCAGGCAACGTATTGGGAGCTTGGGTAAACTGGTGGCTGGGAAAGTGGGCTTCTTCTTTATGCCATAAAAAGTGGTTTCCGTTTTCCGATCAACAACTTCAAAAAGCCCAGCGCACCTTTAACCGTTACGGCCGGTGGACGCTTCTTTTTGCCTGGGCCCCCGTAATAGGAGACCCTCTTACCGCCGCCGCGGGCATATTAAACGTGCCTATGCGGGTATTTTTGCCGTTGGTTACCGTGGGCAAGGGGGTACGTTATATCATGATTTGGTGGCTGTTTTTGGCGTGGAAAAGCGGGATTTAGCGGTACATAATGGCGCGAAACTCGGCCGTTTTGTTAATGTCTTTAAACATCCAGCCTTTTTGGTCTTCATCGTATAAAGAATCAAAATTGCGGAAATTATGTTTAATGGCTTTTTCCAAATTTTGATAGGTATTTTTTTTATCTTTTGCGCTAAGCCAATAAACCCCCGCCAAATTAATGTAAGGCGTAGGGGCGGAAGACTCTAAACGAATAGACGCTTCCAAATCTTCTTTGGCTTGTTTCCACTTCTTTAAATTCATATACGCAAAACCGCGGTTATTGTACGGAATGGACCATTTGGGGTTTAACTCTATGGCTTTGTTATAATCTTCCACCGCTTTGGTAAAGTTTTTCATTTCTTCATATACCAAACCGCGGCGGTTGTAATAGGTAGCGTCCTTGGAGTCCAGCGTAATCAGCGTGGTAAAATCTTCCAGGGCGGCCTCTAAATCCCCCATTTCTTTAAACGTATCCGCCCGGCGCAAATAGGCGGGGGCGTAGGTAGCGTCCCGGTTGACGGCTTTGCTGTAAAAAGAAACGGCCTCATCGGGCTTTCCGGTAAGCTGTTCTATACGGCCTTGCCAAAAGAGCATTTCCGGGCTGTCCGGCGTGCGCTTGGCAAGAGAGGCAAGTTCTTTGCGGGCTTTATCATATTTATACGCGCCGATATACGCCTGCGCCAGCGCCAAAGAAATCTCCGGCGTAGCACGGCGGCGGCCCAAATATTTTTGATAGTCCGCCACAGCCGCGTCATATTTTTTAAGCTCCATTTCCACACGGGCGCGGTTTAAATAAAAATCCCGGTAGCTTTTGTTAAGTGAAATGGCTTTGGTTAAATCATCTTCCGCTAAGGACCAGCGGCCCATATCCATATACGCCAACGCCCGCGCATAATAGGAAAATGACAGTTTAGGACTCAACTTAATGGTTTTGGTGTAATCGTCAATAGCCTGTTTGTAACGGCCTTGGGCGCGGTACGCGTCCGCCCGCAAGTGGTATGCCTTGCGCAGCTTGGGTGATTTTTTAATAATGCTGTTTAACATTTTAATTTGTTTGGCCGGATCTTTTTCCGCTTGGGCGGACGCCAAGGACGGCACCGCCGCAAACGCATAAGCCGCATAACACACGCATACCACAGAAAACCATATCTTAGACATATTCATATTAAACAATTATTTTCCCATAAAAACAAACCAAATACTGCTGCCAAACACTAAAACCCCTACAAAATATAAAAACCACAATAAAACCGTACAAATCAAAGACATATTTAAAAAAATAGCCCCAACCAATGTAACCCGGCTGGCAAAAACAGAACCCATGCTTACGGTCGTACCGGAAACATCCATTACCCTCTTTATTAACACCGATTTGGCAGCAAAAGACACCAGCCCCAAAAAAACATTGGCCGCCATTGCCGCAACCGAGCGCAAATTGGACTTTTTTAACTCCGCTATCACTTCAGTCAAGTTGGTAGTCAGTAATAACTTGGCTTGGTCTTTAGCCAGTCCCTCGTCCATACTGTCTATTTTAGCGGCAATTCGTTCTTTTACTGCCCCAAACAGCCCGTATAACAAATCTTCCACCCGTTCACTGGCGCTGCGCAAAGCAAATAAACCCGCCGTCAGCAACGCATAAACAAAAGCAAAAGAACCGCATATCAAAAAAATGATTCCCGCCCATAAACCAAGCAATATGGGGGCATTTGCCAGCCATGGCCTCCCGGTTTGATATGCCGATATACCCACCGTTACAAAAATAACGGCTCCCAGCAACATATGAGGCAAAAAAACCCATGTCAACGCCTGCAGCAAAAACCGCAGGCAAGCGCGCAGCGCCTCCCGGGCGGCAGAAAGGGAATTTTGCCCGGATAACTTAATCTTCATGCCGGCAGTGCCCGCAGCACCCGTGGCAAACGTGTCCTTTTCCCTGCTTGGAAACAGAAGGCACGCAGGAAGATATTTTCACCATTTTGCCTAATTTTTTATCGTACATGTAAGTACCTGTATTATTTTCTTTCATATTTTTATTATACCAGTTTCCCGCCCGGCTCCCGGCAGAAATGCTATAATATTTTATAGAAACACCGCGGGATAAAAACCCTCCCAAAGGATTTCTTGAAACCCCTACACAAAAATGTTAAAATATTTGGGTAGTAAGAATTTGAGGTAGATTTCCGCGCCCATAGCTCAATGGATAGAGTGTCAGCCTGCGGAGCTGAAGATACAAGTTCGATTCCTGTTGGGCGCACCATTTAAAATGGTTCT
>CALUXF010000014.1 GCA_944324655.1 Candidatus Avelusimicrobium aviculae | reverse complement strand
AATAACTTCACTACCCCTTTTACCTCCGCCACCTTGTCCGCTACCGCAAATTTGCCGTTGCGTACACGCGCGCGCTCCACCGCATGCTCTATACCATCAGATACCTGGGCGGAAATACGGGCTTTTTGTTGAGAAATGGAAGAGGCTGCCTCCGCGTAAGAGGGCACTAAGGAGGTGAATATTAATGTGGCGCTCAAAAGCAAAGACAGAAATTTCATCATAAAAATATTCTCCTACGGATATTCTGACAAACGAGAGGGCAAAAAAACAGGGCCAAAAGTCCTATATTTATAAGATTTTTGGCCCTATGTGGGATATATGAAAAAAGAGATTCTTCAGCTAAATTAAGAGGAGACCGGCGTCTGCAGCGGGTTTGTTCTGAAAATATGCTTTCCCGGGAAAAAGGGAAAAGCAGCACACGCCCCGCCTTGCAGGAAAGGCTCCCGCCCGGCAGGCATGTACGCAACCGAAACCCTTGTTTCTTGCAGTACATACACTATCTCCTTTTAATTGCTCCAACTATATTGTAGTAAACTTAAAAAGAGATACACAAGGGGCCAAAAGACCTAATTTTTTTCTGGGTCTTTTGAGCAGGAAGGAAGATTTTTTGCAGGGAATTTGACACGCAAAGCGCGGGCGGTTTCTTCGGACACATAACCCGGAATTTCCCTGCCGTAAGAAAAACTTTCACGCACGGCAGACGAGCTGACAAAACAGAACTTAGGATCTGCCGGAAGCCACACAAATTCTACAAAAGGAGCCAACAACCGGTTGGCGTAAGCGTAGGAGGCTTCTTCTTCCGCGTCCGCCACACCGCGCACACCGCGCACTACCACAGACAAGCTTTCTTGCGCCAAATAATCCACCAACAGCCCGCCGTAACCGGCAACGCTTACGCCTGGGATATCCGCTGTGTTTTTACGGATTAAATCCAGTCTTTCCTGCACAGAAAACAACGGTTTTTTATGCGGGCTGGACAAAACAACCACCCGCACCGTTCCAAACACGCGCGCCGCGCGGCGGATAATGTCCACATGTCCGTTGGTGATAGGATCAAACGAGCCGGCATATACCACAGGTTTCATATTACTAAATACGCTCCAAACATAAGACCTCTCGCGGGGCTTTATATTATGGTATCATAATTTTATGAATAAAAACCCCTTTGCTGAAGAATTGTATTTAAGCCGCAGCCATCCGCACACACCGGACGTGCGGGACGAATATTTCCGGGACCAAACAAAAATTATTCATTCTCTTCCGTTTAGAAGATTAAAACATAAAACGCAAGTATTCTTTGCGCCGGACAATGACCATATCTGCACCCGTATAGAACACGTCCTGCATGTGGCTACTATTGCGGCCAGCATTTGCCGGGGGTTAAATAAAAGCGGCAATTGGGACTTAAACCAAGACTTGGCTTACGCCATCGGCCTTGGGCATGACATTGGACACGCGCCTTTTGGGCATGAAGGGGAACGGGCTATTGCCGCCTGTATAGCCCCCAAAACCTTTTTGCATGAAATTAACAGTTACCGCGTAGTGGAACACCTGGCCAACTGCGGGGAAGGGCTCAATTTAACTTTTGCCGTAAAAGACGGAATTATCTGCCACTGCGGGGAAGATTTCGCCACAACCCAGTTACGCCCGGCCGCAAAACCCAATGATTTGGAAAAAATTACCGGACGAAACCAAATGCCCTCCACCTACGAGGGCTGCATCGTGCGCCTGGCGGACAAAATCGCCTACTTGGGCCGGGATATTGAAGACGCCATCAAAGCAAAATTAATTACAAAAAAAGATATCCCCCAAGCCGTACAGCGGGAACTGGGCACGAATAACGGGGAAATTATCAGCACGCTTTCGCTGGATTTGATACATCACTCGGCAGATAAAGATTATATAGGCTTTTCCCCGGAGAAATTTGAACTGCTGTCCTGTCTGCGCACATTTAATTATGAGCATATTTACCACAACGCCCAAATGCGCCAACGCAAAGAAACCATAGACCGCCGCATAGCCGATTTGTTTGACTATCTGCGCACTTTATTTGACCGCTACGGTTTTGATTTCCCCTCCTATGATAAAGAAGGAAAACAAACCGCGCATACCTTCGCCAATTATATACGCTCCATGCAACGTGTATACACGCAGCTAAGCCAGCGGGATGAAATTATTGTGGATTATATCGCCGGGATGACGGATTCCTACGCGCTTAGCGTAATGGAAGACGTTATTTTGCCCAACTCCATTAAATTCTTAGGGTAACACGCCGCGGATTTTATTTGCGCTTGTTCTTTTTAACCGGGCGGAGCAGTTTGGCAAAATCCTGCGGAAGAAGCGGCTTATGGAACAGATAACCTTGAGCCAAATCACACCCGATAGACTGTAAAAACTGCGCTTGTTCCGGCGTTTCCACGCCTTCCGCCACAATACGGCTGTTTAACCCTTTTATCATGCTGACCAAGCCCGATATAATAACCCGCATGCGGCTGTTGCTCTCCTCACACATTAAAAATTCTTTATCCAGTTTAATACAGTCAAAATCCAAATTCTTTAATACGTTCAAAGAAGAGTACCCGGAGCCAAAATCATCCATAGCTACGGAAAATCCTTTCGCGTGCAAATCATCTACAAAACGCTTCATTACAACCGTATTGCCAAAAACCACGCTTTCGGTTAATTCCGCCTCCAACAAGCGGTGTTCCACGCCGTATTCGTCCGCCAAGCGGGAAAGTTCTTCCACAAAATTAGGTTCATCTAAATGCAAACGGGAAAAATTAATCCCCACAGGCACCACTTCCAGCCCAGCCTCTTGCCATTGTTTAAGCAAAGAAAGGGTGCGCTTAAACATAAACCAGTCCAACTTTAAAATAAAGCCGTTTTTTTCAAAAACGGGAATAAAATGATCCGGCGCTATAAGCCCCTTTCCGGGTTGTTCCCAACGCACCAGCGCCTCGGCGCTTTCCACTTGGCCCGTTTCAAAATTGCATTTAGGCTGCAAATAGATTTTAAATTCTTCGTTTTGCAGAGCGTCTTCCATATGGCTTTCTATGTTTTTCTCCGCCACGATTCGGCGGCGGAACTCCTCGTCATAAAAAGCATACACGGCGCCGGCCCGCTGGCGGGCGGAAGACAGGGCCAGTTTGGCACGGTCCACCATGATATAAAAAGGAACGTCTTCATCCACCACATACACCCCGCAAGCAAGGGAAAGGGGCATACATTTCCCATCCGCCTGGCAAAAACGCCCGGCGCGCTGGGCGACATTGTCTAACCGAAGAGCCAGATCCGTACGGCCGGGGCAGGCAAGCAATAATAAAAACTCATCCGCGGAAGAACGGCAAAACAACTCTCCTTCCTGTAAGCCTTCCTGTAAAGCATGGGCCACTTGTTTTAAAATTTTATCCCCTTCTTCAAAACCGTAAATATCGTTAACGGCTTTAAAACGGTTGATGTTTACCACTACCAAAGCAAAAGGAACCCCTTTCTGTTTAAAACTTTCCACAGCCGCCGCGTATTTAAAGTGAAAAGCGTTTAAATTGTCCGCTTGAGTGAGCGCATCCACAAAACCCATTTGATACAAAGCCCGTCCGTTTTGGTGCTGCATGCGCAAAATAAACACAATAAAAACAACCAATACCGCTATGACGGAAAAACAAATCAGCCACGCCATTACCATCAGTCCCAACGCTTTTTGCGCCACAAAGGCCGTAGGCAACACGGCAAAAGCATACCATTGGTTGAATTTTAACGGATAATATGAAGCAAACCGGTGTTCCCCATTAAAAGAATACCCGCTCAGCCCGTCCCCGCCGGCAGAAATATCTTCTTGTATTTTAGCGGAAGAAAACCCGCGGTCAAAAACAAAATCCTCCGCCATATCAAAAATATTGCCAAAAGAAGACTTGGGGGCGGATAAAACAATATCGCCCGATTTATCCATAATAATCCCGATACCGTTCCCTTGCCATAAATTAGCCGTCAGCGTCTGGCGGTAAAAAGAAACGGAATGCGTGGCAAAAACAACGCCTGTTTCTTTCCCCTCTTTTAACGGAACGGCAAAAACCAAAATATCATCATTGTCAAACGGATCTGTACGGGGAGCCGACATATATCTTTTCTGTTCGTAAACGGTTTTTACCTCTTGGGGAGACAAAAACCACTTTATCTGTTCTCCGTTAGAAAACCAAGCGGTCCCGTCCGGCGCCTGATAACCGGTGGAATCAAACAAATTACGATTGTTTTGCCTTTCCAAATAGGATACCAACCGGTCCTTATAATTTAACACGGCAGGGGTTTCTAAAGAAACGGAAATGGAAGAAAGTATTTGAAATTCCGCTTCCAATAAATAATTAAAATTTTCAGCCAGCTCCCGCCCGGCCGAAGCGATAGACTCCCTGGCATCTTGGGACAAACGACTAGTAACTTGCTGCCAAGCCAAAACGGACCCCGTAGCCACCAATACGGCGGCCACTAAAATAAAAACAAACGCCCGTTTAAAACCGCGCAAATTATAACTATTTTTACGTATACGGCCCAATTCTTTGTTTTCCATGATTATAGTCTAGCAAAAAAGTTCGCCCGTGATAAAAATAAAACCCCGGATAATTGGGTTATCCGGGGAGGGAGGCTATGAAAAAGTACAAGTTATAATAAAGAGAAGTTTTCGTCAAACAGGCGGGATACTTCTTTCATTCCAGGTTGGCGGGAAACACGGCGCACCGCCTGCGGAAGGGTTAATCCGCTTAAGTCTTTTGTCTTTTCTAAAATATCCTGTTTTTCATCTTGGGCCACTTCCGCCAGCAAGCCCCCTCTGGACAGTTTGGCCTGTATACGCTGCATGCGGGCAAACAAGCGGGTCTTGGGGAAATATTTTACAAAGATATCCGCTTTTCCGTAATTTAACTGGGCGCGCAGCGGAGTTTCCCGCAAATCGTTCTTTTGCTCCAGCAGCTGCTGGAAACGGGCTTCAAAATCTTGCGGATAGAAATGGCGCAAAGACCGCAACAGCGCTTTAAAAGTTTTCATATCCCGCGCCACATGCAACACGTTGTTGCCGTCTTTTCCGGTGTGAAGCAAATACTCCCCGTTGGGGGCAACTTGCTGCAGCCACGCCAAGCCGCGCACGTCTCCTTTCAGAGCCGCCGCAAACACCAGCGTATTGCCATAGGCGTCTTCTTTATTAAAATCAATCGTGGGGGAAAAACGCAAGTTATTTACCAGCTGTTGTTGGGCAACCGGCTGTACACGCCACATTTTATGCAAAGAATTTTCCGGTTTGGCTTGTAAACCGGACGCGCAAAACAGAATAAATAAAAAACCTAGAATCTTTTTCATAACGGCCCCTTACTTTACAGTATAATTTCCCGATAGAGAACAACCAGGGCCCTTGGACCTATTTCATCGCCCTTTTGGGCCTATATAAAAATGGGACCCATAAAAAAACCCTCAGGTATCTCTGAGGGTTTTTAAATGGAGCGGGCGAAGAGAATCGAACTCTCGTCTCAACCTTGGCAAGGTCGCGTTCTACCATTGAACCACGCCCGCAAAATCTGTTCTTCTTGCAACAATACTATTATAACAAATTTTATTTTAAAAGTATAGGAGCTATTTTTTTAAGATAAGTGTTCTGCTGTACGGCCTTGCGCACCAACGGATTCTTCTTCATTTCCACCAAATAATGGTTGGAATTAATAATCTGGGCGGCTTCCTGGGGATGATCCCGGTAGTATTTGCCGGATTTGCTAATCAATAAAAACGCCATAAAACGGCTGTTGGCTATTGTATTTAACAATTTTTCGTCAGACAAAACCCGGCGCACCGTCCCGTCTTGGAAGAATTCATCCATGGCAGCTTGGTCTTCCACAAACAATTTAAGTTCTATGGGATCATTTAACAAATTGGCGGCGTCCGGACGGGTGATAAAAGCTTTAATCATATCATCACGGTTAAGCAGATAAGGGAGAATGTCCGGGTCATCCACATTGGAACCAATATTCAGCGTCAGCGCCCAGGGCGCCGCGCCGATGGTCTCCAAATTCCCCTGGTTTAGCGTTTGCAAATTAAAACGGCTGATGATGGGGATAGTGGTTCCCAGGCCGATAACGGTGGCGCTGCGGTCCTGCCCCTCGCTCACTTGCACGTAACGGACCCCGGAGGATGGGTTAAACTCCTTTTGTACGGATAAACCCTGTACGTTTTCCGGGTCTAAAGAGGCGGGAATATTCTCCGCTTTGTTTTTAGATGCCATCACAAAAATGAGAGACAAAAATAACACCCCAATCGTAATACCCATCGCTATTAAGGGCAAAAAATCCAACCAAGTCTTAGGCCGCGCAGCCTCTTTGCGGCGGTTTTCCGCAAGCTCCGCCTGGCGGGCTTGTTCTTTGACTACTTTTTGCGGGGTACGCAAACGCTTTTTTATTTCCTCTAAATTCATATTCTCATTGTAACAAATCTAAGCAATAAATTCAGCCCGCATAATAGGTATAATAATATATATGAAATCACATACCGCATATTTGCATATAAACACGCCAAAGAGATACCAAATTGTTAATATTACCCCGCAAGTGGAAGAAGAATTAGCCAAAAGCGGTATTCAGGAAGGGTTTTGCCTGGTAAATTCTATGCATATCACTTCCAGCGTGTTTATTAATGACAATGAGTCCGGCCTGCACCAGGATTTTTTGCGTTGGACGGAAGAATTAGCCCCGTACGGAATAGATAAATACCAGCATAATTTGACCGGGGAAGACAACGGCGATGCCCACCTAAAGCGCACTTTGCTTGGGCGCGAGGTAGTGGTAGCCGTTACCAAAGGGCGGTTGGATTTTGGCCCCTGGGAAACCATTTTTTATGCAGAATTTGACGGACAGCGCGACAAACGCGTTCTTGTAAAAATTATCGGAGAATAATCATGAAAAAAACCATTTTTTACCACGATACGGACTGCGGAAACGTAGTTTACTACGCCAATTATTTGAAGTTTTTTGAGGAAGCCCGTACATTATATATGGCGGAAAAGGGCTTCAGCGTACCCGCCCTTATCCAGCGCGGTTTGTACTTTGTGGTGGCCCGGCAGGAAGTGGAGTATAAATATTCCGTACGCTATGCGGACGTAATTGACGTAAGCACCCGCGTGTTGGAAGTGTCTGACATCAAAATCGTGTTTGAAAACATCATCACCAACCAAAACGGGCGTTTATGCACCAAAGGTAAAACCACTTTGGTATGTGTAGACAAAACCGGCATGCCCACCCCCATGGGGGCCGATGTAAAAGCGGCCATGGCTCCCGCGGCATAACGCAAAAACCATTTAAAAACCCCGGCTGTTAAGCCGGGGTTTTTTATTAAGCATTTCAACTGGCTAATTAGTAAAAAAGTTACGTAACGCAATGCGTATGTTGCGGGAGCGGCTTTCCGTTTCCGTTTGTTGGACGTCGTTTATTTTTTCAAACGCGATGCGGGCTTTTAACTGCGCCGCCAAATCCAGCGGGGTGCGTCCTTTCCCGTCTTTAAGAAAAACGCTGTACGGGTTTCCCTTAAGAAAGCTTTCCAATAATTCCAGCGCTTTGGGCGCATTGCCGGAGCACTGACGCACCAATATATGCAAAACCGTGTCCCCGGCTACGGTTTTACGGTTCAAATCCGCGTTTTTGGTGAAATACAAAAAAGCCACGTCATACCGCCGGGCGCGTACTTGATACATAATGGGCGTTTCGGAGCGCAAATCCCCGGCATTAATTAAAGCGGTTTTAAAAGCGCGGCGGTCAAAAACATCCGTCAAATCATCCGTCTCACGCCCGCGCAAAATGGCGTAGGTCTTCATCAGTTCCAAGGCCGTGTTGTAATCCCCGGCCAAGTGAAAGGCGTTGCGTTTGCGCCCGTCTTTAGCTTGAAAAATGCGCGTATCCGGCAACACTTGGGCCAATTTGGCAATTAGCTCCACGTCCCGGTCTTGGCTGGCCGCCAATAATAAAGTTTGGTCATTTTCCCGGTAAGATAAAACACGGCGGACTGTTGCTTCCGCCGCCGGGCCTTGATGCAAAGACATAATTTCATGACGCAAACCCGCCAAGGTTTTAGGCCGCGGAGCCTGCGCCCACGCAGAAAAAGAGAAAAACAAAAACGACAAGAACAAAAAAATTGCCTTGGTATGTGTCATAAATCCTTCCATTTATGGGGCCCCGTACAAGCGGCTCCCCCTCATTTCCTTTATAACAAATCTTGGCAAAAAAACCAAGCCCCTGTTTGCAAGGAAAGCAAAAAATTGGATTTATCTATAAAAAATAAAGGTTTTTATTAGCTTGGCTTGTTAAAATGAACATGCCACAGGTATTCCGTGTTGCCGTGCGTTCCTTTGATAGGGCTTTCCATAAGGGCCATGGAGCGGGCGCCAAAGCGTTCTTTTAAATGTTCTTCAAAAAAACCTTGCACGCTGGCGATGGCCGCGCGGCGGTTTTCTTCCGTCTTTACAATACCATGAGGAACCTGCTTGGGGGAAAGCTCAAACTGTGGCTTAATTAAAAAAATAATATCCCCTTCCCGCGCCATGGCGTTAAACAAAGGCTCCATAATCATTTTTAAAGAAATAAAAGACACGTCCACCGCCGCAAACTGCGGGGCATTGGCAAACAAGTCCGGCGTCATATACCGGGCGTTGGTTTCCGGTTTAAAGTGGAAATTTTTATAGCGAAGCATCTCGCTGGCCAGCTGCCCTTTGCCTACATCCACCCCGTACACTTCTTTGGCTCCGGCCTGCAGCATGCAGTCCGAAAATCCGCCCGTGGCCACGCCTATATCCACGCATACTTTGTCTTTTACGCTTAGGTTCCACTCTTTCAGCGCGCCCGCCAGTTTAAGCCCCCCGCGGGAAACATACGGACAGCTTTTTTCTTTCACGCTAAGTACGTCCTCAGACAAGACGGAGCGGTCCGCGCGGGTGTCCACCTGCCCGTTTACCAAAATTTCACCGGCCATAATGCTGGCTTGCGCGCGGGTGCGGCTGGGGAAAAAGCCCTGTTCCACCAAGGCCATATCCAAACGGAGTTTTTTACTCGGCATCGTCGTCTGCTTCCTGCGCGTCAAACGGGGTTAAGGAGAGGCTTTCTCCCTGGCGCTTTAACGCGTTTACTTTAAATTTTACGTCTTCCAGTTTGGCGCTAAGCGCTTGGGAAAGCGCCATACCCTCTTCAAATAATTTTACGGAAGCGTCCAAATCCGTCTGTTCCGCTTCCAGGGCGGAAACAATTTCTTCCAAACGAACAAGCTGTGCTTCAAACGTTTTTTTAGTAGTCATGCGGTCCTCACTTTACTTCGGCGCGGATAGTGCCGTCCTGCACTTGAATAAAAAGGGTTTCCTTTTCCGCGGTTTGTAACACGCGGCTGATAATTTGCCCCCGCGCGTTGCGCGTAATGCTGTACCCCCGTTTCAGCACTGCCTGCGGGTTCAGCGCGCTTAATTTATGGCGGGCGGCCTCCAAGCGGTTAAAATAGTTTTGCACGGCCTGCTGCATGTGTTCTTGCAGGGAAAGAGTTAGCTCGTCCACGCGCTGTTCTTTTTCCCGCGTTAAGACGGACGGATCCAAAAACACCCGGTTATTCACGGCGGCTTCCAACCGGCGGGCGGCGCGCTCATACAAAACAGACACGGCCTGGGCCAAACGTTTGGCCAGCTGGGATACTTTTTCCCGCGTGTTTTGCGCGTTTTGCACCACCAGCTCCGCCGCCGCGGACGGAGTGGGGGCGCGCAAATCGGCCACAAAATCGGCGATGGTAAAGTCCACCTCGTGCCCTACGCAGGAAATCACCGGTACCCGGCTGGCGGCAATGGCTCGGGCGACGGGCTCCTCATTAAACGCCCATAAATCTTCCATACTGCCGCCGCCGCGGCCCACCAGCATAACGTCTATGGCGGGTTTTAACTGGTTTAAATCTTTAATGGCCTGCACGATTTGCGGAGCGGCCTCGTCCCCCTGCACCAAAACGGGCGCAATAATCACATCTAGGTTGGGGTTGCGGCGGCGGAGAACGGATAAAATATCCCGCACCGCCGCACCGGTGGGAGAGGTAACCACTCCTATGCGTTTGGGATAGGCGGGAATGGGTTTCTTGCGGGCCTCGTCAAACAGCCCTTCCAGTTGGAGTTTCTTTTTGAGTTTTTCAAATTCCAAAAACAATTTGCCCTGGGAAAGAGGCTCCACCGATTTCACCACAATCTGATACCGCCCCTGTTTAGCGTAACAGCTTACGTCCCCCATTACCCGCACGTTTAAACCGTCTTCCAGCATTTGGGCAAAACGCCAGCCGTATCCCTTAAACAGCACGGCGGCCAGCACGCCGTTTTTGTCTTTTAAATCAAAATAAATATGCCCGCTGGCGGCCTCGCGCAGGTTAGAAACTTCCCCCTCCACAAAAATGCCGGCAAATACGCCCTCCAGCATTTGTTTGATAACGCCGTTTAGTTCCGACACGGAAAATACCTGCCCGCAAAAAGGTCTTTCGGGTTCCATTTATTCCTCTTTCATTTTTTTAAGGCGTTGGGCCAAGGCGGATTCTTTGCCCAGTTCCCCGGGGTGGTAAAACTGCAGCGGGCTGGGCATGTACTGCTGTTTCACATAATGGTTGGGAAAATCATGCGCGTATTTATACCCGCGGTTTTTTCCGCCGGAGCGCAAATGGTCCGGCACCGGGCGGTAGCGGCCTTCGCGCACTTCGGCCAGGGCGGAATTAATGGCATTGTAGGCGGAATTACTTTTGGGGCAGCAGGCAATATAAATAGCCGCGTGCGCCAGCGGAATGCGTACTTCCGGCATGCCCAGCACTTCGGCGGCTTTAAAGGCGGCCTCGGCAATCATAATGGCGGCGGGCTCGGCCAGGCCCACGTCTTCACTGGCGCAAATTAAAATGCGCCGGGCGATAAAGCGCGGGTCTTCCCCGCTTTCCAACATGCGCGCCAGCCAGTAGACGGCCGCGTCCGGATCGGACCCGCGCATGGATTTTATAAAAGCGGAAATAATATCGTAATGCTCATCGCCTTTTTTATCATAATTTAAGTGGCGTTTTTGAATGCACTCTTTGGCGATATCCAAATCAATTTGTTTAATGCCCCGCGCGTCCGGCTCGGTGGTCAGTACGGCTATCTCAAACGCGTTAAGCATTTTGCGCCCGTCCCCGTTGGATTGGGTAATGAAATAATCGGTTGCGTCATCGGTAAGGGCGGCGCCTTCTTTTTTGGCGGCGCGGAAGAGAATTTGCCGCAAATCGCCCGGCCCCAGCGGCTTAAACTCAAACACGCTAAAGCGGGAAAGAAGCGCCGTGTTGATGTAAAAATAAGGGTTTTCCGTAGTAATGCCAATTAAGATAATGTCCCCGCGTTCCACGGAAGGGAGCAGCACGTCCTGCTGGGTTTTGTTAAAGTGGTGAATTTCGTCCAAAATCACTAAGGTGCGGCGTTCTTCAAAACCCGGGTTGCGCATGCGTTCTTTGGCTTCGGTCAATACTTTTTTTAAATCCGCCACGCCGGCGGCCGCGGCGTTAAGTTCCACCGTTACCGCGTGCGTACGCGAGGCGATATAGCGCGCCGTAGCCGTTTTGCCGCAGCCGGGCGGGCCGAAAAACACGGCGGATTTAATGGTGTCCGTTTCCAGCAAACGCCGCAGCATTTTGCCTTTACCCAACAAATGCGGCTGACCGGCAAAATCCTCTAACGTTTTGGGTGCCTGGCGCGCGGCCAGGGGTATTAAATTTTCATCATCCGCCATAATTTTCCTTACTGTAAAGAAGATTTTAATTTAGCGATTAAGCCGTCCACCCGGGTTTCTTCTTCCTTGCGCCGGCCGCCTTCGTTTTCCCCCTGCACATAGGCTTGGGCGGCAAAATAAAGAGCCGCCAGCAAAGCCTGTTTGAGGGTGTCAATTTCCCCGTTTTCACGGATTTCGGCCATTTTTTTGTCCACTTCCGCCGCCAGGTTGGTAATTTCCACCCCGCCCAAACCTTGTATTTCCACATCCAGCGGGATTTTGCGTATTTCCACTTGTATAATATCTTTTGCCATATTTGTATTGTACCTTTTTAACGCCGCCAAGCAAGCCCGCAAAACAGGCTAAAAAAGGGGAGCCGCGCCCCCCTTTAAAACCTACCCGGGAAGCAAAACGTCACACAATTTCGTTGCGCTTCTCTTGGGCTTTTTGGATTTCCTTATCCAAGCGGGCGGCTAAACGTTTCAGCACCGTTTGGGTGTTGCGCTTCCACTCCCGCAAGGTTTTTAGCTCGCTTTCCGTTTCACGCAACTTGGCGGAGGCTTCTTCCAGCTGGCGTATGCGCTGGCGCAGGGCGGCGTTTTGGGCTTCGGCCTCTTTGCGCCGCGCCATTACCTGTGAAACCAGCAGTTCCAGCTGTTTGAGTTTTTCCTGCATAAATTACCTTAAGCTGGCGCCCAGTTTGGCGCCCAATTCCGCCACTATTTTATTAAAAGCGGCGTCCGTTTCCGCGTCTTTCAGCGTGCGCTGCGGGTGGGAAAACGCCAGGCTAAACGTCATGCTCTTTTTGCCGGCAGGGAGGTGTTCCCCTTGGTACAAGTCTATCAGTTCATAGCTCATTTTCACGTCCAGCCCGGTTTGACCCAATACGCTTTCCACCTTGGCGTAGGGGACGTTTTCATCCAGCACGACGGATAAATCCCGCAAAGACGGCGGGAATACGGCCGGCGCCGTCATGGGTTTAAAATCCTGCGCGCAGAAAGCTTTTTCCAACGCTTTGCAGGAGAATTCAAACCCCCATACGTCCTGCCCTTTTACGCCAAAAGTCTTTAGCGTAAGCGGGTGGAATTTGCCCAGCACGCCTATTTTTTTGCCGCCGTCCAAAATATCCATAGAGATTTTGGGGTGCATATACACCGGCGCCTGGGCGCTGGGGACCAGCTTTACCGCCGTACCCAACAAGTTTTGCACCACGCCTTTTACAAAGTAAAAATCCGGCTTAGCCAGCCCGCCCGCAAAGAAAGGCCGGGTTTGCAAATGGCCCGTAAGCACGCCGGCTACGGTATAATTTTCACCGGGGTAATTTTTAAACAAGGCAAATGTTTTGGTGGCTTCAAAAAACGCCAAATCATGCTGGCCGTGCTTTTGGTTAAATTCAATATTCTTTAACAAAGAAGGCAGCAGCGTGGGGCGTAAATAATCCCACCCCAGGGCCATGGCGTTTTTAATGTGTATGCAATGTTTGGGCTCAAAACCAAAAGCTTTTAATTCTTTCTCACCCAAAAAATCAATGTTTTTGCATTCATAGAAGCCCATGCCGATAAGCTCCGCGCTCATCTTTTTGGTTAAATCAATGCCTTTGGGGTTATCGGCAAATACCACGGTGGCTTTGCTGGGGGCCAGCGGGATATTGTCATACCCGGCAAAGCGGGCGGCTTCTTCGGCCAGGTCCCAGCGGGTGGTTAAATCGCGCCGGTAGGTGGGGGCGCGGAAAGTCCACTTGTCCGCCCCGGCGTTAAATTCAAGCGCCAAGCGGGAGAAAATGCCTTTTAGCGTTTCCTCATCCAACCGGGTGCCTAAAATACCGTTAATTTGGGCCGGGGTAAATTCCACCACCGGGTTTTGGTATACCGTGGGATAAGCGTCGGCCAGTTCGCTGGGGGTGCCGCCGCAAATATCGCAAATCAGCTGGGTGGCGCGGCGCATGGCCAGCATGGCGCCTTCTATATCCGTGCCGCGTTCAAAACGCTGGGAAGAATCCGAAGAGACGCCAAAGCGTTTAACCGTTTTGTTAATGGTGGGCGCGTCAAAATAAGCGGCTTCCACAAATACGTCTTGCGTGTCTTCTTTAATACCGGAATTGAGGCCGCCCATCACCCCGGCTAAAGCCGTGGCTTTTTTGTCATCGGCAATGACTAAAGAATCTTCCGCCAGTTCCAATTCCCGCCCGTCCAAAATGGTAAATTTCTCACCGGGCTTGGCAAAGCGCACCACCACATTATCGCCCTCCACTTCCGTGCGGTCAAACGCGTGCAGCGGGTGGCCCAGCTCAAACATCACGTAATTGGTGATATCCACCAAAGCGTTTTTGGGGTTGAGCCCCATGGCGCTGAGGCGCTCTTGTATAAACTCAGGCGAAGCCGTGTTTTTTACCCCGCGTATCACGCGGCCGATATAGCGCGGGCAACCCTGCGGGGCTTGAATGTCAATATGCAAAGAGGCCCCTTGGGTTTTTACTTCCGGTATTTGGGGAAGCTTGACGGGTTTGTTTAATAAAACGCCCAGTTCCCGCGCTACCCCTAAATGGGAAAGCAAATCCGGCCGGTTGGAAGTGATTTCCAAATCAAACACCGTGTCTTTTTTGCCGTAAAGGGTGGAAACGTCCGTCCCCAGCGGAATATTTTCATCCAACACCAAAATACCGTGGGCGCGGGTGCGGGTAAGGCCCAGCTCATCGGAAGAACAAATCATCCCTTCCGAAGCAACCCCGCGGATAACCGCCGCTTTCAACACCGTCTGCCCCAGGCGCGCGCCTACATGGGCCAGCGGCACCTTCTGCCCCACCGCCACATTGGGCGCGCCGCATACCACACGCTGGGTTTTGCCACCGCCTAAATCCAAATCCACCAAGTGGAGGTGGTCTGAATTAGGATGGTCCTCTATATGGGTAATTTGGGCCACGTAAACGCCTTCAAAATCGGCCCCGGTGGTTTCTACTGAGGCTACTTCTATGCCCAAGTGAACAAAGTTCTGCACCATTTCCTCAGGCGTTAAATCCAAATCAATAAAATCTTTTAACCAAGAATACAGTATTTTCATTTTGCAAAGTCCTTAAAATTGGGAAAGCACGCGCACGTCGTTTTCGTAAAACGTGCGGATGTCATTAATATTCATCATCATCATGGCCAGGCGTTCCACCCCTACGCCAAACGCGTAACCGCTGTATACTTCGGGGTCAATGCCGCAGTTTTTAAGCACATTGGGGTGCACCACGCCGGAACCCAGCATTTCAATCCAACCGCTGCCTTTGCACACCGGGCAGCCTTTGCCTTGGCAGAATACGCATTTTACGTCCACCTCCGCGCTGGGTTCCGTAAACGGGAAGAAAGACGGGCGGAAACGTATTTGCGCTTTATTGCCAAAAAGCCCCTGCATAAAAGCGGTTAAATCTTGCTTTAAATCCGCCATGCTGACGTGTTTATCCACATACAAGCCTTCTATTTGGTGAAAAACGGGGCTGTGGGTAGCGTCTAAACTGTCATTGCGAAACACGCGCCCCGGCGCCATAATGCGTATAGGGGGTTGGTGTTTTTCCATATACCGGCTTTGCACGTTGGAAGTATGCGTGCGAAGCACCATGGAAAGCATTCCCGTATCGGCAAAAAACGTATCCTGCGCGTCCCGCGCCGGGTGGTGTTTGGGAATATTAAGCATATCAAAGTTATGCTTTTCATCTTCCACCCAAGGGCCTTCCGCCCATTCAAACCCCAAGCGGGAAAGAATGGTGGTCATGCGGTCCATCGCCACGGAAAGCGGGTGCCGGTGCCCTTTGGCAACGGGAAAGGCGGGGAGGGTTAAGTCTAAATTGGTTTTATTTAATTCATCATTAATTTGCTTGGCGGCAAAAAAAGCGGTTTTTTCATCCAGCGCGGCCGTTAAAGACGCCTTGAGGGCATTGCCCAGCGGGCCGGCGGTTTTTTTGTCTTCAATAGAAAAATCTTTTAAGCCTTTTAAAAGTTCCGTCAGCGCGCCTTTGCGCCCCAGGGCGGCAACGCGCAGCTCTTCCACGGCGGGCAAATCCGCCGCCGCGGCAATTTTGATTTTATATTCCTGCTCTATGTTAGAGCAAGCGGTTTTGAATTCTGTAATAGTCATAAATATATTATAGTATTTTACACGTTATATAGGAAATTTAAGCTTTTTTAAACTTTTTTTGCGCCATCATGTTAATTTTAGATAAAAAAACGGGCATGCGCCCGTTTGCCTTTTTACCCGTGAGGCTTGGGGTTAACCGTTAAAGCGGCTCATCGTTTTTTCCAGCCCATTGGCAAGCCAGCTTTCCACCGCGTCCGCCGCTTTGCAAAGCGCCGGTGAGAGTACGTCCATATCCGCCCGGGAAAAGCGCGACAGCACAAAAGCCGCCGTATCAAAAGCCGCAGGCTTGGGCCCAATACCCACCCGCAGGCGGGCGATATTTTGGGTACCCATCAGCTCAATGATGTTTTTCATTCCCTTTTGCCCGCCGGCCGAACCGGACGCGCGCATGCGGATATGCCCCAAATCAAGCGATAAATCATCAAAGCACACCAGCATGTTTTGGGCCGGAACTTTAAAAAACCGGGCCAGACTAGACACCATCCGGCCCGATTCATTCATATAAGTAAGCGGTTTGGCAAACAAAACGTCTTTGCCTTGCAAACATACTTTGGCATATTCTCCCAGGTTTTGCCAGGCTTTGCAGTCCGCCCCGTGGCGGCGGATTAATTCATCCAGCACCATAAACCCGGCATTATGCCTGGTTTGCTGGTACTCTGCCCCGGGGTTGCCCAGCCCGGCAACCAGGAAGAGTTCCGCCATGTTATTTCTTCGCTTCGGCGTTTTTGGTCAGGTTGCCGTCCTCGTCTTTTTTGCCCTTGGTGGAAGAGCTTTCCGGCTCAGCGGCGGCATCAGCAGCCGGGGCGGCGGCAGGGGCTTCTTCCTCTTTCGGAATCATTAAGTGAGCCACAGGGGCTTGCGGATCGGTTACCAATTCTACGCCTTTGGGCAGTTTAATATCGCCCGCGACAATCCCTTTGTTGATAGTCATGGGGGTCATATCCACTTCAATTTCATGCGGAATGGCGCTTACCAAGGCTTTGACTTCAATTTCGCGCAAAATGTGTTCCACCAAAGCGCCGTAGTTTTTCACGTCGGCAGCTTCGCCAATCAATTTAACCGGCACAACAACGTTCATCTTGTCGGTTAAGGATACGCGCTGGAAATCAATATGAATAGGGGTGTCTTTCACCACGTGGTATTGAATTTCTTTTACCAATACTTGTTCTTTGCCGTTAGGCAAGGCAACTTCTACAATGGTGTTTTTACCGGCTTTAATGATTTTTTCCACATCTTTCAAGCTTACGGTAATGCTAATAGGTTCTTTATGGCTGCCATAAATGACGCCGGGTACATTCTTTTCCGCCCGGATTTTAGATAAAGCACCTTTTACGCCGATGCCTTCTCTTAAAGAGGCGGTTACATTCAATTCTTCCATTTTTATTTCTCCTGTATTTCCACTAAGTGAAATTAGTTAAACATATCGCTGATAGAGCGTCCGTCATGGTTGCGCTTAATGGCATCCGCCAATAAATACGAAACGGACAAAACGTCCACCTTCGGCCCTAAGTCCCGTATGGGCAAAGAGTCCGAAATAATCAGCTTTTGAATATCGGATTTGTTAATTTTGTCCAAAGCGTTTCTGGACAATAACCCGTGGGTGCACGCGGCGTAAATTTCCCGCGCGCCCCGTTCTTTGATTTTTTGGGCCACGGTGGTGAGGGTGCCGGCCGTGTCCACGATATCATCAAAAATAATGGCTATTTTGTCTTTTACGTCCCCAATGACGTTATACACCACCGCTTCGTTGGCTTTCGGGCGGCGTTTATCAATAATAACCAGCCCCGCGTCCAACCGGGCGGCAAATTTGCGGGCGCGTTCCACGCCGCCCACATCGGGGGAAACCACTACGATATCGGAATGGTTTAAGTGGTCAAAATAGTCCAAAAACACTTTGCGCGCGCGCAGGTGGTCCACCGGGATATCAAAAAAACCCTGGATTTGCCCCGCGTGCAGGTCCACCGTCATGATGCGGTCCGCGCCGGCTTCGGTAATCAAATTGCTGGCCAGCTTGGCGGTAATCGGCACGCGCGGGGAAGCTTTGCGGTCCGCCCGGGCGTAGCCAAAATAAGGGATAACCGCCGTAATTTTACCCGCGCTGGCGCGTTTAAAAGCGTCTATCATAATTAACAGTTCCATCAAGTTCTCATTGACGGGCGGGCAAGTAGGCTGGATGATATAGCAGTCATGCGCGCGGACGCTTTCCAAAATTTGTACGTCAATTTCGCCGTCGGCAAATTTTTCTACGCGCAATTTACCCAAATCCATATTCAGGTGTTCGCAAATTTTGCGGGCCAACGCCGGGTTGGCGTTGCCGGTAAAAATTCTCAAATCGCCGTTTACGCTTTTAGTCATGTTTGATACCTTTTTTCTCCAAAACTACCTGGCGCGAACGGGCTATTGCCAAAGACTCCTGCGGCACCAACTTGGTAATGGTTGACCCCGCGCCGATTTTTGCATAATTTTCCACCGTTACCGGTGCCACAAAATTGACGTTGGACCCTATAAACACATGGTCCCCTATTACGGTTTTATGTTTGTTTTTCCCGTCATAATTGCAGGTGATGGTCCCCGCCCCCACGTTTACGCAGGCGCCCATTTCCGTGTCCCCGATATAGCTTAAATGGTTCACTTTGGAGCCTTCCCCAATAACGGATTTTTTAATTTCGGAAAAATTACCTACTTTGGCGCCTTTTTTAAGTACGCTCTGCGGGCGCAAATGCGCGTAGGGCCCCAGCTGGCATTCTTCCTCTACGGAGGAATCCTCTATATACGTCCCCATTTTAAGGATGACATTATCCCCTATGGTGGAATCTTTAATAAACACATTGCCTTCCAGCATGCAGTTTTTGCCAATCACCGTTTTGCCGCAAATGTAGCAGCCGGGGCAAATGAAACTGTCCGCCCCGATTTGGGCCTGCGCGTCAATAAATACGGCCTGCGGGTTGGGAATAGTGACGCCCTCATCCATCAGCCGGCGCGCCACGCGCCCGCGCATAATCAGCTCCGCTTGGGAAAGCTGAAACTTGCTGTTTACGCCAAGGGCTTGCTCATAATCTTCGCTGCCGTAAACTAACACAGGGTGTTTTTGCGATTTAATATAAGATAAAGTGTCCGTCAGGTAATATTCGTGCTTAGGGCCTTGCGGGGTAAGCGCTTGCAAGGCTTTGTCTAAATGGGCAAATTTAAAAATATACATGCCGCTGTTAATTTCATGAATTAACAAGGTTTTTTCATCCGCGTCGCTGTGTTCTACAATTTTTTCAAAAGTGCCGTCCCCCGCGCGCACCACACGCCCGTAACCGGAAGGCTCCGGCACGCTGACGGCCAGCAACATGGCACCCGCCTCATTGTCTTGGAAAGCGCTGTACATTTGTTCCAACGTTTGCGCTTCCACTAAGGGCGTGTCCCCGTTAAGCACCATGACGTCTTCAAAACGTTTCAGCAAAGGCAAGGCGGCTTTTACGGCAGAACCGGAACCGGATAAATCTGTCTGCTCCACAAACACCAACGGAGCCGTTACGCCCCACTGGGGAAGCCCTTCTTTCACCGCTTCTTCCATTTTTTGGGCCTCATGACCGACAACAAGGCCGATAGCGGCCGGGTTCAACGCCTGGGCCGCTTGCAAAATATGCGCTATAATGGGAAGCCCGCAAACCGGATGCAATGGTTTGGGGAGAGGGGATTTCATCCGGGTGCCTTTGCCGGCCGCCAAGATGAGCACACACAGATTTTTTTTGGCTACCATTTTGTTTAACTCTTGCCTAAAAAGAATCTAACTTGTTAACTAACAAATTATATTAATATTATACCAAAAACAAAAAACGCCGCCAACTGCAAGGGTTTGGTATTTCCTGCCTAGGCGAAGCATTACCTATATTGTAGCATTAAAATACAATACCCGTTCAGCCCGCTGTTACAGCCGGCAGATATATCGCCCGAGGCACACGCCCTCTTGGGCTTGCTCTATTTCCGCCGTCACCAACCCTTTGGCCCCTTGCGGCGCGCCGCGCAGCAACACCTGCTGAAAGTTAGAGGTAACGCCTTTTACCCAGCCCTCATGCCATGTTTCTATAAACACTTCCTGCCGGGTTCCTATTAAAGAGGCGGCTTCGGCCGCGCGGAGCTGTTTATCCAGTTCACGCAGTTTGTCCGCGCGGCGTTTGATTTCTTCATGCGGCAGCTGCGGCAGCAGGGCCGCTTTGGTCTTAGGACGGGGCGAATAACTAAATACATGAAGCCCCGCCAAACGCAGGTTTTTAATAAAAGAGAAAGTCTCCTCAAAATCCGCCTCGCTTTCCGTAGGAAATCCGGCTATCACGTCCGCAAATATGGCTATACCCGGCACGCGGGAGCGGAGAAGCGCCACCTTAGCCCGGTAGGCGAGCGTATCATAATGGCGGTTCATATCTTTAAGCACTTTATCGCACCCCGCTTGCAGCGGCAGGTGGAAATAATTGCAAAACCGGTCCGGCCGGGAAGACATGCAATCTATAACGCCATCGGTTACCGTTTGTAATTCTATAGAGGAAAAACGCACCCGGAACCGCCCCGGCATTTGGGCTATTTGGCGGCACAAAGCGGCTAAATCCGCCCCTGTTTGAGGGCAAAGATAATTTCCTATATTAATGCCGGTAAGCACAATTTCCGCAAAGCCTTTTTGCTCCAGGGCAGCTATTTCCCGCAACACGTCCGCCGCGGGTTTGGAGCGTTTGTCCGGACGCGCAAAAGGCACAATGCAATAAGAGCAAAAACAGTCGCACCCGTCTTGTATCTTTATAAAAGCGCGGCTGTGGCCTTCATGGCCGGAAACCGTCCAACATAAATCTTCGGTGCCGAACAGGGCTTTGCCCAAATCATACTTGCCCACAATTTGCACTTGGGGAAAAGTTTGGCGGATATGTTCCTGATGAGCCGCCGCGTAGCAGCCCGTAAGCACCAGCCGGGCGGCGGGATTGCGGCGCAAAATTTGGCGGATTTGTTTTTCCACGTCTTTATCCGCCTGGTGGGTAACGGTACAGGTATTTAAAAGGCAAATGTCCGCCTCTTCAAAAAGAGGGGTTTGCTGCCAGCCGTGACGGCGGCAATTTTCAAGCAGAGCCTGGCTTTCCACTTGGTTCACGCGGCAGCCAAACGTTTTTATAAAAAATTTCATAAGATTTTAGCCGCTGAGGCAATACAGGCGGTTTCCGCCCGCAAAATATTGACCCCCAGCGTAACGGGAAGCACGCCGTATTGGGCGGCAATCACAATTTCTTCATCCGTCCAGCCGCCGGCGGGGCCCACATATACGCGCAACCGTTTGGGGCGTAAAAGGCTGTCCAACCCCCAAGCCACAGTATGGGATTCTTCCGCCTCATAGGTAATTAAAGAAGGGATTTTGTCCTGTACCGCGGTTAAGAAAGAAACCGGCTCCTGGATTTCCGGCAGGCGGGGGGTGTCGCACTGTTTGCAGGCGCTAAGCATAATTTGACGCCAGCGGGGGTATTTGTCTTCCCATTTGCGCATCACATCGTACTCGCTGCGGGCGGTGGTAATGGGGCAAAAGGCCGCCACTCCCAGCTGGGTGCATTTATCCAGCACTTCCTCCAACCCGGTGCGGGAGTTAGGCGCAAAATAGAGTTCCAGCTCCACCGGGGGCAGCCGGAGCGGCACTTTTTTAATTAAAGACCCTCTTATAAATTTTTTTTGTATCCGGTCTATCCGCCCCGTAAATTGAAGCCCTTTGCCGTTAAATACGGTGATTTCGTCCCCTTCTTTATGGCGCGCGACAGCCGCCACGTGATGGGCTTCTTCCTCCGTAATAAAAAATTCGGTTTCTTTGATATCGGCAAAATATTGGCTCATAATTTTATTTTAATAAACTTTACGCCCCTGTACCAGCCATACCCAAACAAAAACCCGGGGTGTTTTCCCCGGGCGGTTATGAATCGGTGCAATTTAAGAAAACAGCTCTTGAAAGAAACTTTTTTTGCCGCCGGTTTCTTTAGCCAGCTGTTCCAAAAGTTCTTTCTGTTTGGCTGTGGGTTTTTTAATCACTTCTATCTTTACGTTTACCAATAAATCCCCAAAGCCTTTTTTGCCCAGGCGCGGCATGCCGTTGCCCTGCATTTTAAGCACTTCCCCAAATTGGGTTCCTTTGGGGATATCCACTTCCAATTCTTTGCCTTCAATGGTGGGCACTTTAATGCTTCCGCCCAAAACGGCCTGCGGATACGTAATGGGCGCGTCTATGATTAAATCATCGCCTTCCCGGCGGAAAATTTTATGCGGTTTTACACGCACCTCTACATACAAATCCCCAAAACCGCCGCCGTTGGTGCCGATGTTGCCGCCGTTTGCCACGCGAAGCGTAATACCCGTGCGTACGCCGGAAGGGATTTTAACCGTCAGTTTCTCTTTCACCCGCTCCGCGCCGCTGCCATGGCATTTTAAGCAGGGTTTTTCTATCACGGTTCCGGTGCCGTTGCAATCCGGACAGGTTTGGCGCATGGAAATAAAACCCTGGGAATAGGTTACCGTACCGCTGCCCCCGCAGGAACGGCAGGTTTTGCGCGCGCTTCCTTCCTGCGCGCCGGTACCGTGGCAGACGGAGCAAGTGTCTAAGCGGGTGTAGGAAACTTCTTCCTCTTTTCCGCTAAAGGCTTCCTCTAAAGAAACCTCCACATCTACTTTTAAATCTTCCCCGCGCTGGGCCCGGGGCTTGCCCGCACGGCGGCCGAAACCGCCGCCGAAAATGTCCCCAAACACGGAACCGAAAATATCGTTAATGTCGGCAAAGCCGCCGGCGTTAAAGCCGTTAAACCCGCCCGCGCCGGAAACGCCCTCGTGACCGTATTGGTCATACATCTGGCGTTTTTGCGGGTCAGACAAAACGGAAAAAGCCTCATTTACTTTTTTAAATTGTTCTTCAGCCTGTTTATCCCCGGGGTTGCGGTCCGGGTGGTATTTCATGGCTTGGCGGCGGAAGGCGGATTTTATTTCCACTTCCGTTGCCGTTCTTTCTACATTTAAAATTTTATAGTAATCTTCTTTCATAGCGGTAGGCATACAGTAAAAACCTTCTTATGTATATTTTATGAAATTTAGCCCCCTCCTGCACGCATTGCTGCGCTGGCATAACGGTTTGTTATAATACCGTTATGCCTCCCATTACGGAAACTTTTTATCCCCATACAAGAGAAGCCTGGCATTTATGGCTTAGCCAAAATCATCAAAATAAAAAGGAGATTTGGCTTCTCTATCCGCATAAAAACACCGGCCTGCCCGGCATAGCCTACCCGGACGCTGTGCAAGAAGCCATTTGTTTTGGTTGGATTGATGGACAACGACGCAAGTTTAACGAAAAATTTTCCTGCCAACGCTGGACTCCTCGTTCTGCTGTTAGTTCTTGGAGTGAATTAAATAAACATCTTGCCCGTTTGGCGCTAAATAAAGGGATGATGACCCCTGCCGGGTTAAAAACGCTGCCGGATTTAAACCCTAATACCTTTGCTATTCCGCCCCTTTTGTTACAAGAACTTAAAAAAGATACGCTGGTTTGGAAGCACTTTTGTGCATTTCCTGCGCATTACCAGCGCATACGCCTGGATTATATAATCCGCCGTATGAACCGCCCCGCGCTATACAAAAAAACATTGGAGCATTTTATGCAACAAACCCGGGCCGGGAAGCGATACGGCCCTTTCAAAGACAGTCCGGATATATATTAATCACATACCTAAAACACTTGCCAACCAGCGGGCTGAATCCCCCTTCCCTGAAAATAAAAAACCCCGCTTTTTAAGCGGGGGCACAAACAAATAAAATGAATTTTACTCCTCAAGCATTAAACAAAAGTCTCTGCCTTCTTGGGTAATGCCTTGGCATTCCCGCAAGCCGGGGTGGGCGGATTGGTCCAGCCAAATTGAATAGATGAAATTTGCATTGGGAGAACAGGCCGACCATGTGGCGGCACCCGGACAATGATATATTCTCACAAACAACGCATTTGGGTCCGTTACTATATTTGAACCGCTCATATTATCAATATAAAAGAAATTGTCACACTTCAACACGTCCATACCCGTACAAGAACCTTGGAAATCATAGTCTAAATTGTCCGTATTGGCTATATAATGATTATTAGCAATAAAATAAATCTCATGCGCCTTTTTTAAACTTTCCGCTACTTGCAAAGCATTGGAAAAGCGTGAGCGGAGAACCGCTTTCTCATACTGAGGAACAGCAATAGACGCCAAAATGCCAATAATTAACACCACCACCAATAATTCTATTAACGTAAATCCTTTTTTCATAAATCCTCCATATTGGATATTGTACAATAAAAAAGGGACTGGATATACCAGCCCCTTTTCGGATTTACCACCCAAACTTATTTGTCAACCACTTCGGCTTCTACCACATCGTCCTTACCGGCGTTGGCACCCGCCTGTTGGGCGTCAGGCCCCGGCTGAGGGCCCGCCTGTTGGGCGCCCGCCTGGGCGCCGGCCTGAGCCTGCTGGGATTTGTACATCGCTTCACCCAGTTTTTGGCTGGCCTGCAAGGCGGCGTCCGTAGCGGCTTTCATCTTGGCGGCGTCTTCGCCTTTCAGCGCGTCGCGCAAGTCGCTCAAAGCGCGGTCAATAGCCAGGCGGTCATCTTGGGAGACTTTATCCCCGTATTCTTTCAGTGCTTTTTCAGTCTGATAGAGCACGCTGTCGCCCTGGTTTTTAGCCTCAATGACTTCTTTGTGTTTTTTGTCTTCATCGGCAAATTTTTCCGCGTCTTTTACGAACTTTTCCACTTCCGCATCGCTCAGCTTGTTGGGAGAGCTGATGGTGATGTGCTGTTCTTTATTGGTACCCAAGTCTTTGGCGGAAACGTTCAAAATACCGTTGGCATCAATATCAAAGGTTACCTCAATCTGCGGTACGCCGCGCGGAGCGGGCGGAATGCCGTCCAGGTCAAACTTGCCCAAAGGCACGTTGTCTTTGGCCATGGGGCGTTCCCCCTGCAAGACGTTAATGGTTACCGCCGGCTGATTGTCAGACGCGGTGGAGAAAATTTGTGTCTTGCGCACCGGTATCGTGGTGTTGCGCTCAATTAACCGGGTGCATACGCCGCCCAACGTTTCCAACCCTAAGGAAAGAGGGGTAACGTCCAACAAAAGCACGTCTTTTACTTCACCGGTCAAAATACCGGCTTGTACCGCCGCGCCAATGGCCACGCATTCCATGGGGTCAATACCGCGTTCAATTTTTTTGCCTACCAAATCTTCCACATATTTTTGCACAATCGGCATACGGGTGGGGCCGCCTACCAAGATAATGCGGTCAATCTGGGAAGCCGTTAAATTGGCGTCAGACAAGGCTTGATTAACGGATTTGCCGCAGCGTTTTACAATCTCATCCACCAAGCTTTCCAGTTTGGCGCGGGAAAGTTTAAGCTCCAAGTGTTTGGGGCCGTTGGCATCCGCAGAGATAAACGGCAGGTTGATGTCCGTTTCCATGGTGGTGGAAAGCTCAATTTTGGCTTTTTCGGCCGCGTCTTTTAAGCGTTGAGCGGCTTGTTTGTCGTTAGACAAATCAATACCGGTCTGCTTGCGGAATTCGTCCACCATCCAGGCGATAATGGCGTTATCCATATCCGTACCGCCCAGCTGCGTATCACCGGACGTAGCCAACACGTCAAACGTGCCTTCTTTGCCCATTTCCATAATGGTTACGTCCAAAGTGCCTCCGCCCAAGTCAAACACCAAGATTTTTTGTTCTTTGCCGGCTTTATCAATACCAAAAGCCAGGGCGGCGGCGGTCGGTTCGTTTACCAAGCGGACCACGTCCAACCCGGCAATACGGCCTGCGTCTTTGGTGGCTTGGCGCTGGTTGTCGTTAAAATAAGCGGGTACGGTGATAACCGCTTTCTCAACCGGTTCGCCCAAAAAGGCTTCCGCGTCTTTTTTCACTTTCTGCAGCACAAAGGCGGACAACTGCTGCGGGGTGAATTCCTGCCCGCGCAAGTTGTATTTGAAGTTTTCCCCCATTTTGCGTTTAAAGGCGGTTACCGTCCCTTCCGGGTTGGCAATGGCCTGGCGGCGGGCGGGTTCACCCACCAAACGCTGCCCGTCTTTGGTAAAAGCCACATAAGACGGAAAAGCTTTCCCCCCGATAGAGCTTCCCTCGGCGGACGGGATAATGGTCCCGCGGCCGCCTTCCATAACGGCAGCAGCCGTGTTGGAAGTTCCTAAATCAATACCAATAATCTTTGCCATACTTAATTTCTCCTTACTGTTTCTGTTAAAAAATGATTAATCTTCCGATTCTTGTCCGACAATGACGCGCGCCGGGCGCAATACATTGCCGTCCATCATAAAGCCCATTTGCACTTCCTGCAACACCAAACCGGCTTGTTCCGCAGAAGACGGAATCATGGCCACTACTTCTTGGGTGTTGGGGTCATAAGGCTTGTCTAACACATCCATGCGGGTTATGCCTTCTGCCGTGAAGGCTTTTTCCAGCTCGCTTAGAATCAGGCGCATGCCGTCGCGCAAGCTTTTTGCTTCCCCCGTCAACTCCTCCCCTTTAGGGGCTTTGTCCATTTTCTCGCGCTCGCGCAGCATTACTTCATACGCCGGGAGCAGTTTTTCTGCAAATTGTTTTTTTCCGTAGGCTAAAAAGGAAGCCTTTTCTCGCTCCGTGCGTTTGCGGTAGTTGTCAAAATCCGCGCTTAAACGCACAAATTGTTCATAATAGTCCGGACGGCCGTCCGGGTGGGATTGCTCCTGCTCGGGCAGGGGCCCTTTTTGCGCTTGGGCCTGCGGGGCCTGCGGCTGCTCAAGGGTTTCTTCTTGTTCTGCTTGACTGCGGTTTTTTTTACTCATAATCGTCTTCTTTAGCGGGCAGCGCGTTCCAGTTGCGTATGGTCGCTTCCAGCAAATTTCCTATGAAATTCACCAGGCTCATCACCCGGGTATACTCCATATGCTTGGGGCCTATAATACCCAGCATACCCACTGTTTTATCCCCCACTTGATAGGCAGAAGAAACAATACTTAAGTTTTTTAACTCTTTTAGTTCGTTCTCACTGCCGATGCTTACGTTTAACTTCTGGTTGGATTTCTGCATATCGGTCATCTTCTCGCATAATAAAGAGGAAAACCGTTCGCGTTCTTCCACCACTCTCATCATTTGTTTCAAATCTTCATAATCGTCTGAACTGGTATTCTCCAGCAGGCGGCCAAAACCTTCCACATACAATTCATCCGCGCTGGCCTGCGGGCGTTCCATATCTTTTAAAACCTGTACGGCTAAATCCGCCACGTCCGCAATTTCTTTATGGCCGGAATTAATATACTGCCATAATACCCGCTGGGCCTGCCCCAAAGGCAAACCGGCTATTTCCGCATTGATAAAATGGCTTAACATGCGCAGGCGGTTAGGCGCCAATATATACCCAAAACGTACCGGCCAATGCCTCACCATGCCGGATTCCGTTACCAGCACCGCCAGCACCACCCCCGGGGCCAGCGGGATAAAGTCCAACCGCCGCACACACTGGTCTTTGACGTTGCTGGCGTACACAAACCCCGCCGCGCCCGATAACATAGCCAGCAGGCGGGAAGTTTGCACCATCACGTTGTCCACCTCGTTTACACGCTGGTCATATTGGCGTTCTATCTGCTGGCGTTCCTGCGCGGCCATTTTCTGCACGCTGGTCAGATAATCCACATAATACCGGTAGGCTTTATCCGTGGGAATACGCCCCCCCGAAGTATGCGGCTGGTACAAAAAGCCCTCGTCTTCCAAATCCTTTAATATATTGCGAATGGTGGCGCTGGAAACATCCGGCAAGGCACTGTCCGCTATCATTTGCGAACCGACCGGCCGGCGGGTTTCCACATACTGCTGGACCACCCAACGCAGGATTTTTTCTTTACGCTCTTTGGCAACTTCGGGTTTAAGTATTCTCATAATTCTCTGAGGTAAACCAGCTTTTATTTTAGCACTCTTTACTATCCACTGCTAAAATTATAATCAATTATTTTATTTTTGTCAACCCCTTTTTTAGACTGCTAGTTTTGAATCCCTTTTCAAAGAACATAAACTACCCTTACAGGATAGAAAGAGCTGGCGCCAAAAACAACGCTCTTTTTATACTAGGCCGCAAAAAGCTAGAATAATGTATATGAACCTTTTTATTGATTCCCATGCACACATCAATGACCCGGCCTTTGACGCAGACCGCCAAACCTTGTTATCCCAAACACTGCCCCAGGCCGGCGTTATACACAGCGTGGAAATAGGCTGCGCGCCGGACGAATGGCAACCCGCTTTAGCCCTGTGTGACGCCTACCCCCAACTGGTGCGCGCCGTCTTGGGCGTTCACCCGGAATATGCCCCCAAACTAACGCCCGGCGGACTGCGGCAATTAGCCGCTTTATTGCCGGACAAACGCAACAAAGCCGTGGGAGAAATAGGGTTGGATTATACCTGTCAAGACATCAGCCCCAAAGACCTGCAACAAAACACGTTTATCCAAATGCTGGAATTGGCAAACCAAGTACAAAAGCCTTTGGTTTTACATGTACGCAGGGAAGGAGAAGATTACTCTGCCTATGAGGATACTTTCCGCCTGTTAAAACACAACTGGAAGCCCGCCGCAAACGCCGCTTTTCCCGGCGTGCTGCATTGTTTTTGCGCCCGGTATGAAGAGGCAAAACGCGCCCTGGATATGGGCATGCTGCTAGGGATAAACGGTTGTTTTTCTTATAAAAAAAATGAATACATCCGCGAGGCGGTAAAAAAAGCCGGAGCGGACAAAATTATTTTGGAGACGGACTGCCCCTACCTTTCCCCCCAAGGCAAACGCGGACAAAGAAACGACCCTTCTAATATCCCGTTAATTGCCACTTTTGTGGCGGATTATTTAAATATCCCGCTTGCGCAGCTGGCCGAAATAACCACCCGCAACGCAAAAGCATTGTACGACTTGCCTTAAAATTTGTTATATTGCCTAGAAGAGGATTTCTATGAGCAAAAAACATTTTATACTTTTACTGCCCGCCCTGTTATTGCTGGGAGGCTGCGAAACAAGAGACAAAGTAGTTTCTTTTTGGGCCGGACAAGCCCAAAAATTAATGACCACCCCTTACGGTATGATGATGTTAATGGGGGCCATGCAATACGGCGCCAAGGCGCATAAAAATTTAGATATTTTAAATATGCCGCAAGGAGCGGAGGAAAATATACCCTGGTTACAGGGGATGCAAAGTCTTCCCGCCGGCAATGCTTTGGAACCACGCACGGAGCCGAATGCGGCCCCTGCAAAAAACACCCAACGCGCCGCCGCAAAGCCCAAACCGCAGCCGCAGCAGTTTATGGAGATTTCTATTGAGGGGGAAACCCCAGAGTTTAAAGGACTGGCTTCCGAGAAAGACCAGCGTGCCATGCAACAGAGCATTGATTTTATTAAAAACACCAATCAACAAGCCCTGGGAGACGTGCAGCGCTTAATGGGAAATGCCGCCCGGGATGAAGTGATTTTATTAAACACCCGTACGGAAAAGAAACTGGAAAAAGCCAGCTTGCAGGCCAAGACATTAAAGCAATACCAACAACAACAAAATATCATCCTGCAACAACATAAAACCCAGTTCCAAAAAATATTGGCAAAATACCAACACAAGCTAAACAGTTAGTTAAGCGCAGACACGCCGGGGAAAATATTCATGAGAACAGGACAGTTAATTGTTATGCTGTTGGCGGTGATGATTGTAATGACGCTGGTATCCCAAAATTTAAAAAGGATTACTCCGCTGATCGGGCAATTTGCCTTTGTACAAAAACAAAACCAACCCTCTCCCTCGGATGCCAAACTGCTAAAACAGATTGGAGCGCAAGACTTACAATCCCCCCAATACCAGCAGGTACAAAAAATATTAAGCCAGCTGGCAGGGGCATCAAACGTTGAAACTGCGTCTTGGCACGAACAACCGGACTTGCCCAAAGAAACCAGCCTGTTTAAAGACTGGATGGACGCGGCAATAAAAGACGTACAAACAGAGGCAAAATCTTTAAACAAAGAAAACGCTGCTTTTTCGCCTGCCGACAACACAAAACCTTTTATACAAATCACGCAAGAATTTCCTCCGGAAATCACAAACCCGCATTTCACCCCGCGCCAGCTGCGAAGCGCCCGCATACGCCTAAGAGAAATGAGACTTAATTACCAGGATACGGCAAAAGATGTGCGTCTTCAGTTTGGGGCCCAAGCCGAAGAACAAGTAAAACAAGCCGCCGCGCAGGCGGAACAAAAAGCGGTTAACGCCGCGCAAACCGACAAAAACTGGGCTTTGTTTGAAAAATCTTTGCAAAAGATTCATACCGAATACGAAGCCAAACTAAAACAAATCCTCCAAAAATACATCTGATAATTTTTACACCGCCGGAGGATTTCCTCCGGCTTTTGTTTAGAGGGCGCCGCCCTTTTCCCTCCATAGGTTTTATACATCGTTCTAAAACTCAGCAAATCCACGACGCAAACCCCGCAGTTTTTAGTATTTACCCCAACAAAAAACCCCCGCTTTAGGCGGGGGTTTTGTGCCTTGAAAAGAAACTTAATTGGCGGCGGCTTTTACCACATCAACCAATTTTTTGAAGGACACCGGGTCTTTAATAGCCATTTCAGACAACATTTTGCGGTTAAGCGTAATATTGGCTTTGGCTAAGCCGCAAATGAATTTGGAATAGGAAAGACCTTCTTCACGCACAGCCGCGTTGATGCGGGTAATCCACATCTGGCGGTAGGTGTGTTTTTTGTCCTTGCGGTCCACATAAGCATGGACGTAAGATTTGTCCAGCTGTTGGGTGGCCATGCGTAAGCGGCGGGATTTGTCCCCATAATAACCGCTGGCGCGTTTCAAAACTTTTTTCTTTCTGGCATGTCTTGCGACGCTGAATTTAATTCTCATGTTCTAACCTCTTATTTGGCAACGGGGAGATACTTTTGCAAGGTCTTCCCTTTGGCGGACTCGGGCGTGATGACACCGGTCGCTCTCATATCATGCTTTCTGGAGGCAGAAACAGGCGTAAGCAAGTGTTTTCTGCCGGCTTTGCGATGTTGATATTTACCCGTGGCGGTGATGCGAAATCTCTTTTTCGCGCCGCTGTGGTTTTTGAGTTTTGGCATTGTATTACCTCTCGTTTTAAATGGTTCTTTTTGACTTACTGCTTGCGCCAGGAGCCGACACGCCCCGCACGCAATACTGCTCCAAAAGAACCTGAAAATTTATTTTTCGGTCTTGGGGACAAAGGTCATAGACATCCGGTTGCCTTGGGACTGCAGCCCTCCGTCTACATTGCCTAAAGGTTCCAAACGTTTGGCCGCGTCATTTAACAACTGCATGCCCAAGTCTTTATGCTGGTTTTCACGCCCGTGGAAAACAACCGTCAGGCGCACCATGTCTTTCTTGCGCAGGAACTCTTCTATTTGTCTTAGTTTGACGTCCAAATCATGCGCCGCGATGCGGGATTTAATACGCAATTCCTTCAGCGTTACTTTAGCCTGCTTTTTCTTGGCGTCTTTGGACTTTTTCCCTTGTTCGTAAACATACTTGTTGTAATCCAGTATTTTACAAACAGGAGGCTCGGCGTTGGGTGAAATTTCCACCAAGTCAAGCTCTTGTTCTTTTGCCAGAGCGATGGCTTCCGCCACCGGTTTAATTCCAATCATGGTGCCGTCAGAATCAATCAGTCTAACTTCCGGCACGCGAATATTCTGGTTTCTTCTGTATAAATCTTTTTTAAATTCTCTTTTAATATCGTATCTGGCCATTTAATTATCTTTATTGTGCACAAAAATGTCCCCCCTCATCAGGGGACCTTTTTATTATATCAACTTCCTTTTGTCCCTGTCAACGAGAGGAAACCGGCGGGTTGCCCGCTTGGTAGATAAGCAGATCCCCCTGGTACAAAAACCATCCGTCCGGCATACGTTCCAGGCGCAGGTCCGCTTTTTTCCAGATAGGGCCGTCCGGCGTAACCGTGCGGTTTAATACCACGGGTTCCCCCTGCGGCAAAAACAGCTCTGTAAGGGATCCGTCCGCAGAGATAATGACAAAAGCGGAAACAGTGGCTTTTTCATCTTGCGCGTTTTGCAAACGCACGCCCGCTTCCCACAAACGCAGGCAGTCCCCGGCCACAGAGCTCCAGGTATATCCGGCGGAGGCGATACAGCCTTGCGCGTCCCGGTCGGCCCCGGTTCGCGGGGCGGTGGCGCCGCAGGCGGTCAACATAAAAACAGAGGTTAACAAGAATAATTTCTTCATAAAAATATTGTAGCAAAATACGCCGCGCGCAATAACCTTTTTATGCAAGACGCAAAAGCGTTAAATTTGCTAAAATTTACACAAGATCATTTATAATTTTGAAGGTGGACTGCTATGAGCAACAGAAGAACAGCCAGAGAAAACGCTTTACAATCCCTTTATTACGCGGACAGCCTGAAAGAATTGGATATAGACGATGTGTTGGATTACGCTCAAGATTACCGAAAAGAACTGGCGGACTGTTATCCCTTCTGTGAAGATTTGGTAAAGGGAACATTATCCCATTTGCCGCAAATAGACAAAATGGTATCCACCTATGCTAAAAACTGGACGGTAGCCCGCATGTCCGCGGTGGACCGTTCCATCCTGCGCATGGCCACGTATGAAATGGTTTTCAGCCCGGAAAAAACCCCTGTACCCGCCATTATAGACGAAGCCATAGAACTGGCCAAAAAATACTCTACCGAAAATTCCAGCAAGTTTATCAATGGTCTGCTAGACCAATTAAAAAAAGAGCGTAAATAACGGATATGGAATTTAACCCCAAAGAAGAAATTGAACGGCTTAAAAAGCTGGTCAATTATCATAATAACCTTTATTATAATTTGGACAACCCTATCCTGTCCGATACGCAATATGACGAACTTTACAAACAGCTGAAAGATTTAGAAGACAAATACCCTCAGTTTCGCACCAAAAATTCCCCCACTCAGCGCGTTGGCGGCAAAGCCAGCGGACTATTCTCCCCGGTTGTGCATGCCGTGCCCATGATGTCTTTGGATAATTCTTATTCGGCAGATGATATACGGGAATGGCACGCCCGCGCCGCAAAACTGCTGGGACGCGCGGATTTTAAAATGGTGGTAGAGGCCAAAATAGACGGCATTTCCTGTTCCCTTACGTATCAAAACGGGCAATTGGTTACCGCCGCCAGCCGCGGGGACGGCAAAACCGGGGAAGACATCACCCCCAACGTGCTGACGGTAAAAGACATTCCCCATACACTCAACCATGCACCCTCCGCCCCCTTGGAAATACGCGGGGAAATTTACTTAGAAAAAAAAGATTTGCAAAGCTTAAATGAAAAACAACGCCTGCTGGGGGAAAATATTTTTGCCAATACGCGCAACGCGGCGGCAGGATCTCTGCGGCAGAAAGACTCTTCCATTACCGCTCAACGCCCGCTTAAATTTTTTGCCCACTCCTTTGGCGCCGGAGACATCGCCGCGGACAGCTTCAGCGGGTTTATCCGCCTGTGCCGCCAATGGGGGTTTGCGGTAGGGCCTGTGCGGCTGGAAACATCATCCTTAGAAGAAGTCATTTCTTTTTACAACCAATTTAACGACACACGCCACAACCTGCCTTTTGACGTAGACGGGCTGGTAGTAAAGGTGGATTCTTTTGAATGGCAGCGCGTGCTGGGCAATACGGCCAAAAGCCCACGCTGGGCCATTGCATTCAAATACCCGGCGGAGCAAGCCACCACAACGGTAAAGGATATTGTTTTTTCCGTAGGCAGAAGCGGCATTATCACCCCGGTGGCGGAATTGGAACCCGTACCTTGCGCGGGGGTGATTATTTCCAACGCCACGCTGCATAATTTTGATGAGATAAAACGCCTAGGCGTACGCGTGGGGGACCAAGTAATCATAGAACGCGCCGGGGAAGTAATCCCCAAAGTAATCAAAGTGGCCCGGTCTATGGGGACAAAAGAGGTTCTTCCTCCCGCGCAATGCCCTTCCTGCGGCGGCATGGTATACAAAGAAGAAGCCGAAGTAGGCTACTATTGCGTCAACCCCGCCTGCCCCGCGCAAATACGCGCGCGCATTTTGCATTTTGCCTCCCGCGGCGCCATGGATATTGAAGGGCTGGGAGAAAACGTCGTAGACCAACTTTTAGAAAGAAAATACATCACAAACTTTACGGATATCTACCGTTTAACTTTTCTGCATTTGCTAAGTTTAGAAAATTTTAAAGACAAAAAAGCCCAAAACCTCTTGGACGCCATTGAAGCCAGCAAACACCGCACATTGGCCCGGCTGTTATTTGCCGTGGGCATTGCGTTTGTAGGGGCCAAAACGGCCGAACTGCTGGCGGACCGTTTCCGCACGCTGGACGCGTTAATGAACGCCTCTTTGGAAGAATTACAGGCTATACCGGAAGTGGGGCAAGCCGTTTCCAAAAGCGTGTATGATTTTATGCGGGACCCTAAAGCCCGTCAACAACTAGAAGAACTGCGCCAAGCGGGGCTGAATTTTACCCAACCCCAAAAGCAAATTTCCGCCAATATTTTTGAGGGGAAAACCTTAGTGTTTACCGGGGAACTAACCACCATGACGCGCGCCCAAGCCGAATTAAAAGCCAAAGAATACGGCGGTAAAACCAGCAGCAGCGTATCTAAAAAAACGGCGTATGTGGTGGCCGGGGCGGATGCCGGCAGCAAATTAAAAAAAGCGCAGGAACTGGGCGTTGCCGTACTTACGGAACAAGAGTTTTTAGACCTGATTGCCGCCGCCGGGAAATAATTTTTCCGGCAGACAAAAGCCTAACACGTTTTAAAAACCCCGGGGATTTTACCCGGGGTTTTGGTTTACTTCCGCATTTATTTTTTTAAAATAATTTGCATATCAAATCCGGCGTAACGCCCCTTCAGGCGGTTTTTCCACAACAATACTCCCGGTTTATAAAAACGCCAGTCTGTAAAGGCGTGAAACATTTCCTGCTGGGAAACTTCTTGTTTGTACCCCGCCACCAAAAAAGAAATAACAAAACTTTCCTGCGGGGAAAAATGCCGCGCGAGGGAAAACAGCTCATCCAGCATGCAATGCCCGCCCCCGGTATACACAAAGAAAACGGCATCCGGATATTGAGCCCGCCATTTATAAATGCGTTTTAGCCAATGCGCGTTGCGCACGGCAACCCCCAACACGCTGCTGCTGATATGTGTGCCGGAAAAATTTGTTACTTGCGTATTCATGCAGGCTTTTTCCTCTAAACCGGCGGTTTTAATGCTTCTTTTAGGAAACAGAGAAAAAAACTTTTCCAAATAAGCATTTTCTTCTTTCTCTCTTACAGACAAAAAGCGTGGATAAGAATCCGAAGCGAATTCCGTCAGCAAAATAACCTGCCGGTTAGGATACATCTGCTGGTACGCTTTCAACAAAGAGGCTGCTTGTATTTGGACTTTGGGAAGATGATATTCCCCTATAAAAATAATATTTGCCTGGGAAGGAATTTGTTTCGCCCAATCCGCCGCACGCCCCAAAGGCAAATTAAGCGTATTTTCCAAAACAGGCTGTTTACGTTGAAGCAAACGGCGGGATATTTTTTCTTTAAACAAGCGGCGGCTTATAGCCAAACGGTTGCTTTGGCGCACCCAGCCGGCAAGCCACGGGCCGCAGTCTCTGCCCATAAAATCTTCAACCAAATCCTCTTGTTCTTGATAAGCGCGGTGCAGCCAAGCGTGTTTGTTTTTTTGTAAAGATTTTTCCACTTGCCGCAACAGTTGTTCCGACCGCGGCCCCGCATGGCTACGGGCGGCTTTGGCGGCAGTTTTTTGCAATATCCCCTGCCACTCCTGTGCGAAGGAAACACCCCCCATGCAAAGAAACCACCCTAAAAACAAGAAATGCATTGCTTTCATAAAAATACACCGCCGCGTCATGCGGCGGTGTGTAAACCTGCAAAAAGAATTATTCCCATAGTTCGCCGTCGTCAGAACAGACGGAGTAGTCATACAGCTTATACATTTCCACTAAAGAATTCTGCGGCACCTGAACCCGTGGATTGCGGCGGGACTGCGCTTCCATAAAATAATAGTACGGTATGGTTTTTTTATCCTCGTTGGAACGGGTTAAAATAAAATAACGCAAATTGTTTTTGGTAACAGGCAGCACATATACACCCATTTTTTTGCGCAAAGTATCTAAAGAGCATTTTGTTTTATTTTCAATATTTTTTAAGTCCGAACGGGATATTTCCATATATCCGGCACGCTGTAAATCTTGTACTTGCCGCTGCACTTTTTGCAAATGTTCTTTGGTGGGAGGGACGGCCTCGCTGGGGAGCAGAAACGCTTTGCGGCGTTGAAGCGCCTCGGAAAATACAAAAAATCCGCTGTCCGTAAGCGTAGAGTCTTGGTTAAAAATTTTATTGCCGCGCATATCACGCAATTCAAAAACGTCCCGCACCGGCACCCCTGCTTTTTGAAAAGCGGAAACGGCGTCCTGCCCTAACTGTTTTTGCAGCGCTTTATAGCCGGTCAGGGTAAGCACTTCACGCGAAAATTCGCTGTCCCGGTACAACTCCACCACATAACCGGGAGGAAGCTTGCTGTGTTTGCTTTTTAAATAAGCGACACCCTGCAACTGCTCCGCGCGGTGAATTTGAGAAAAAAGCTCTTTGTCTTTTTCATCTAATTCTTTTTTATCCGGCGCCACGGCATAACGCTGTTTCAGCGCGTCCAGCATTTCCGCGTCCGTTAAATAATACGGCTCCAAATTGATTAAACGTTTCCGGGCCACTAAATTAAGCGGCTCCACCGCTAAGGCGGAACGGTACGCGTCAGAAGCACCCAGTTTATCCCCTTGATACTCCGTAATAACCCCTTTGCCTACCAAAGAGTTTACATTAGCCGCGTTATAAGTGAGGGATTGATCGTATAATTTCAGCGCCTCTTCATATTTTTGGCGTTTTAACGCGATATCCCCCAACATGGAATAGGTGTATGATAAATAGGGAGAGTTGCGTTTCATCTTTTTCAACGCGGAACGAAAATGCTTCTCCGCCCCGCCCAAATCTTCCTGCGTAAGCAGTACCCCCGCCAGGGAAAGTTCCGCGTCCGGCTTGGTTTTATCCAATTTAATACAACGGGCAAAAGTATCCTGCGCCAATGAATAATTCTGCGCGGAAAACTGTTTTTTACCTTGTTCCATGCACTCGTCCCACTCCGCGGCGTAAACGCTGGCCGCAAGCAGGGCGCACAACGAACAACAAGAGATTTTTTTATAAATTTCTAAATAATGCATATACAATGTTGGTCAATTTTTCCATACGGGTTAATTTTATTTTATGTTGAAAGATAAAGCCCGTTTTTTCTATTTTAGCAAGATTTGCCCGGTATACCCAGCCCATAATGCGGCAAGGCAACGCCACACGCCAAGCGCACCCGGCCAAAGCGTCGCCCGCCCGGCTGTACAGCCCGCGGGATATCCCCGCCATTTTTGCCAGCACACCGGCCATTTGCTGCGGTTTGGTGTTTTCCAGCACGTCTTGAAAAGTAAGGCCTTCTTCCGCCAGCATATCCGCCGGCAAATAAACGCGCCCGGCAAGAGCGTCTTCGCGCACATCACGCACAATATTGGTGGTTTGCACGGCCGCCCCAAGCGCCAAGGAAAGGGTTTGCGCCTTCTCCCCTTTCAGGCCTAAAATATCTAACGTAGCCAAACCCACCACCACGGCTACACGGTATAAATACCACTCTAAATCTTTAAACGTGGCGTAGCGGCGGCCTTGCAAATCCGCCTCCATGCCGTCTATAAGCAACAAAAACCGGTCCGAAGAGATATCAAAATCCTTTACCAGTCCCGTTAAAGACTGCCCTAACGGGGTTTGGGGATTCCCCTCATATACGCGGGCGATTTCTTCCCGCCAAAAAAGAAGCTGGCCCTGCGGGTCCGGCACGTTTGGTTCGTCGGCGATATCGTCCATTAAACGGCAAAACGCATAATATACAGCCAACGCCTGGCGTTGTTTTTTGTTTAAGAACAAAAACGCCGGCCCAAAGCTGGATTTTTTATATGCGTTGGCATCTGCTTTCATTTTTTATTTTTTTCCTTTTTTTGCAAAAAAGACAAGGCCGCCCCGGTTGCCGTGGCGTAAATAGCGTTTTTAGGAATAATAAAATTTACTTTGTGCATTTTTTGCAAAGCGTCAAACACACGCTTGGCATAAGGAACTTGAGACAAGGTTCCCGTTAAGATAACGTCTTTTACCGCGTCATTTCGGCAGGCGAAAACCGCCATCATGCCAATGGTTTGAAACGTCATGTTTAAAATACCCAGCGTAATGTCCTGCGGGGTGGCGCCGTCTTCCATTTTGCCAAAATTGGAAGCGGTGGTCTCCGGAGGGAGCGTGGGAATAACGCCTTTGCTGATGTCTTCTATATTTAAATCCACGTGGGAGAGTTTTCCCCCTTGGCTCATTTCCACCACCGTGCGAAAAGAACTGGCCCCGCACATTTTGCCGCACAATCCCAGCACCGTGCCGCCGCCCACGCCGCTGCCGCCGATATGGACAATGCCTTCTTTGCCGGCGCGCACAAAAGCCGTACCGGTACCCATGCTGACGATGAGCCCTTCTTTCTTGCCGGACAAAGCCAGCCCCCCTAAACCAATGGCGGCAAACTCATCCACGCCGGAAGTGGGAATGCCGTAAATGTCTTTTTTAAAAAGAGAGGCGCCCACCCCGGTTAAAATGATTTGGGTTACGTCTTTTAAAGATAAATTGTTTTCATTAATAAACTTGCCCAGCGCTCCATAGGCGGAGGTAAGCGGGTCAGCCGCTTCCACTTTTTGCATGGAAACCAGCTTCCCGTCCGCGCGGTAACCTACAATTTTAGTGGTGGAACCGCCTACGTCTATACCAATTACAACGCTCATAAAATCTCCTATTTGCTAAGCCCAATGGATTTAAGAAACGGCTCGTTAGAAGCTTGGCGCCCTAAGAAATTTTCCACCATTTCCTCTTCATCCAGCGTGCCGCCGCGCTCTAAAATTTCTTTGCGGAATTTCCGCCCGATTTCCGGATTGCGAAGACCGGCTTTGGCAAACTCACCAAAAAAATCTTCCGCAATCACTTCAGACCACAAATACCCGTAATACCCGGCGTCATACCCGCCCATTAAATGCCCGAAAGACGCCTGGGGAATAGTGCCCGGGGTAAGCGGCAGCGCTCCGCCGCGTATTTTTTTAGTTAAAGAAAAATACAGTTTGGTGGAATCCGGCGTTTTGGCGCGGGTGTGCAGCGTCATATCGTATTGGGCAAAAAAGTTCTGCCGCAAGTACTGTCCGCCGGCACCGTAGTTTTTGGCGTTCAGCATGCGTTTAATTAAATCATCCGGAAGAGGCTCCCCTGTTTTATAGTGTTTGCTGATGGATTTTAAGACGGAGGGGTCCCACGCCCAGCGCTCCAGCATTTGGCTGGGCACTTCCACAAAATCCCAACTGACATTGGTGCCGGACAAAGCGGAATATTTGGCCTTGGTCAACGCATTGTGCAGCACGTGTCCAAACTCGTGAAACAAGGTTTCCACTTCGCCGTGTTTTAAAAGAGAAGGCGTCTCTTTGGACGGCTTGTTCATATTGGCCACAATAGCCACAAACGGGGGTTGGTAAGTGCCGTCTTCTTTCAGCTCGCCGGAAACCAAATCAAAACAGGCGGCGTGCTTGTATTTGCCTTCGCGCGGGTATAAATCCATATAAAAATACGCCAGTAATTCTTTGCTTTGCGCGTCTACAATTTTAAAGGCTTTTACGTCCGGGTGCCAAGTAGGGATATCCACCGGCTCAAAAGCGATGCCAAACACCGTGCCAAAAAGTTCCAGCATGCCGTCTATCACTACTTGGGAAGGGAAATACTCTTTTATTTTTTCGCTGTCCAGCTCTAAATATTCTTTGCGGTACTTGTTGCTCCAATACCCGCTTTCCCAAGCGGCCAAGGTTTTGTTTTTGGTACCGGTTTTGGCGTTTTTATAAGCAATAAGTTCTTTGTCTTCTTGCTTGGCCATGGGTTTTAATTTCTTTTCCAAATCTTTTAAAAAAGCAAATACCGTTTCCGGGTTTTTGGCCATGCGGTTTTCCAACTTGGCGTGGGCGTGGGTTTTGTAGCCCAATAGCTTGGCTATTTTACGGCGCAGGGTAACGGTGTCTTCCAACAGCGCAATATTTTCTTCCCCGCCGCGGCGGTTGTATTTAAATTCCAACGCTTTGCGGGCCGGTTCGTCATCGGCGTTAAGCATAAAGGGAACATAATCCGGGTAATCCAGGGTAACTAGGTATTTGCCGTCGGGTGTTTTTTCCAGCTTGCCGATATAATCTTCTCCCAGCCCGTTTAACTCCTCGCGCGTAACGGGCAGCGGGTCTTTGTATTCCTGCACGTTTTTGTCAAACTTCATAATGTATTCGGCTTTTTGTTTATTAAGTGCCTTGAACGTTTCCAAATCTTTGTCATTTAAATCCATACCGCTGTTTTTAAAGCCAATGAGCATGTCTTTAACCAGCTTGGCTTCTTCCCCTTCCAGCTTGGGGTTGGTGTCCGTGTATTCGCGGATAGCGCGGTACACGTCGCGCCGGGTGGCTACGTCCACCATATATTGGCTGATTTGCATTTGAAGGGCCAGGGCCGTGTCTCTAAATTCCTTATCCGTGGAGACATAGGAAAGAAATCCGCTCATCCCCAAGGCTTCGCCGTAACGGTCAAAAGCTTTTTCATAGCCTAAAATGGTATTTTCAAACGTGCGCTGCGCGGCGGGGATGGCAATGAGGGCCGCCAGGTCTTTTTCCAGCTGGACGCGGGCGGCCGCTTCGGCCGGGGCCAGGTCTTCTTTTTTATAGTCAAAATGTAAAACGCCGTTTCTAAACATGCTTTCCATACACATCGCTCCCATGGGCACCGCCCAGACCAATAAAACCAGTAAAATTATTTTTGTTTTTTTCATTGGAATATATTACACTTATTGTATCGGTTTTGGAACCGTTTGAAAAATAAGAAAAATCCGTACCCGGTTATAACGGTAAAGAAAGGATTTTCCTTTTTTTATTTGTTATAATTAATATTATATTAATTCACAATAGGAATTAGTGGAAAAAATAAAAATGTACGAAGCTTTTGTACCCAAAGAGATATTCCTTACCAAAGGAATCGGCAGACACAAAGAAAAACTGGCCAGCTTTGAAGAAGCGTTGAGAGACGCCAAAATCGCCAGCTTTAACTTGGTGCCTGTTTCCAGCATTTTCCCTCCCGGCTGCAAAACGGTGCCTGTTACAAAAGGCCTTAAAGAATTGCGCCCGGGCCAAATTCTGCATTGCGTAATCAGCAGAAACACAAGCAACGAATACCGCCGCTTAATTTCCGCGTCCGTCGGGCTGGCTATTCCGAAAGAAGGGCAAAAAACCCACGGTTATATATCGGAACACCACAGCTTTGGCGAGACGGACAAACAAGCCGGCGATTACGCCGAAGATTTGGCCGCCCTTATGCTTTCCACCACTTTGGGTATTGAGTTTGACAACAATACCACCTGGGACCAGAAAGAAGAAATCTGGCGCATGAGCGGCAAAATCGTCCGCACCACCAACATTACCCAATCCGCCATCTGCGTGGAAGGAATGTGGACCACCGTCGTCGCGGCTGCCGTATTTGTGAAATAATATCACCGGTAACATTGTGAGCGATAACGTACAAACCGATAAGTTTATGGGGCTAGAGAGCAAAAACAGCTCTCTGCCCCTTTGTAAATTTGCGGTAGTGCCCGTACCGTTTGAGAAAACGGTCTGCTACGGACACGGCACCGCCAAAGGCCCCGCAGCCATTATTGAAGCCTCCACCCAAATTGAGCTTTGGGACGAAGAAACCAGAACCGAAACTTGGGAATTGGGTATTCATACCTGCCCTGCGGTAAATTGCAAAGGTTCCACCAATACGGTTTTTAAACACATTGATAAAACGGTGCGCAACTTAATGCAATATAAAGCCGTTCCTTTTTATATCGGCGGGGAACATACCGTTACCCAGGCATTGGCCCAGCCGTATATTGACAAATACAAAAACCTGAGCATTTTGCACTTTGATGCCCACGCCGACTTGCGGGAAACCTTTGAAGGCACACCCAAAAGCCACGCCTGCGCGTTATACCCGGCCAGCCGCCAGGTGCCTGTGGTGCAAGTGGGGATACGCTCCGTTGCCAGCGAAGAAAAACAATACTGCAACGCGGGCAAAGTAACCACTTTTTTAATGCACGAACACCGTGATATTAAAAAATTAATTCCCCAAGTGCTAAAAAAATTAACGGATACGGTCTACATCACCATAGACGTAGACGGGTTTGACCCGTCCGTCATCCCGGCTACGGGTACGCCTCAGCCCGGCGGTTTTATGTGGTATGAAGCGTTGGACCTGTTCCGCGAAGTAATAAAACATAAAAAAATTGTAGCGGTAGACGTGGTGGAAGCCTGCCAAAGAAAGGCAGACACCATTACCGAATTTAACGCGGCTAAACTCATTTACCGTTTAATGGGTTACTTGGCGTTAAAAAAATAAAGCCGTTTTATGCGAAAGACCCCGCTTTTAAGGCGGGGTCTTTTGCATATAAGGCTGTTTATAATCCTTGTTTCAAAATAAATAGGACAGTTTAAATAAACCGGAAATATATCCGTGATGCTTCTTGCCGGATACTCCCGCCAAATTATATCCGCCGTTATCAAACCAAAAACCTTGGTAACGCATTTCCAATCCCCAAGCCCAATGGCTGGCAAACTGCTTTTCCATACCTAAACCCAGGTAATAGGCAAAAGACGTATCCATAGCGGTTGTTTTGCTATGCAGATATTGCGACGACACCAAATTCGTTTCGCTTACTTCCAGCGTCCCTTTGCTGCGCGCCACACCCGCCCCAAACGGAACATAAAAACGCACCCTGCTTTGCGGGTTAAAAGTAAAACGGCCCACCGCCAACATATTATGTACGTTCATGCGGCTTTCTATATCTCTCTCCCACCAGCCAAACGGCGGGAACAGAATTCCTCGGCTCTGAAGGGCATCGTCAAAATTATTGCCATTATATTCCAAGCCAAAAGACCAGCGGTCATGAACCCGATAAATGTATTGCAGCCCATAAGATCCGGCTAAAGAGCCCCAATCCAAAGCATCATTACCATCGGAGTCAGAGTCTACCTCTTTCTCCATCAGCCCAGAATGACCCAAGGCAACGGCTCCTCCAAAAAAATGCTTACCGCCTGTTTGGGAGCGGCTATTGCCTGCGCCTGTATGGGAGGTGCCCATACGCTTACTATACCCAGTACCAGGGTGATTGCTAGTTGTTTTTTCATCATTTATCTCCGTATCACTCTCGCGCCGTAACGCCTGCTAAAGAAACAGCAAGCCACGGCAGCGTTCTTCCTATTACAAAAAGAAGAGTACTTTTATTCTTTTTTCCTGCAATAAATATCCCCCGGCGTAGCCGGGGGTTTTGCATTTGCGGGCATAGCCCTTCTTTACCAGCTCCTACAAATGT
>CALUXF010000013.1 GCA_944324655.1 Candidatus Avelusimicrobium aviculae | reverse complement strand
TCTTTGGTTACTGCTGGGCTGGAAACTTCTAATGTCTTGACGGGTTTTCTTTGGACGGGTTTAGGTTGTTTCTTTACGAGAGATTTTTTGGTTTGTTTTTTCATTTTGACTCCTCCGTATTTGTAATGTATATGTTATGGCCGTAACATATTCAGGCTTACTATCGGAAGAGAAGTCAAATCAATTAATTTAATAGTTCGATTCCTGTGGGGCGCATACCTCGAAGAAAGCCCGTTCTCAGAAGATAACGGGCTTCTGTTGCATCTTTTCTCGTCGGTAAAATTAGGAAAATTTAAGCAACATAAGCAACACGAACTACCACAAACTATACAACAGCTCGGCAGAAAACTTTTTTGACATTTTTGCAGCCCTTTTTACAAGCCCGAAATCTTTCTGTCACTTTACATACTTTTTTGGCATAAAAACATCAAACTTTTCCTTGCACGATTACACAAATCAACTTAAAAATTAAAAATGGCCACATGTTGTCGTTTATCAGTTATATTAAGAACAAGTTACGTTCCCTTCATTGAATGCTCCGTATAAAGCATAAAACTGCTATACTACAAATATCTTTAATTGAGAATATAAAGTATACTGGAGACAGCAGGCAAATGACTAGTACCTTCTACACAAATCAAGATAAGTCACTATCTGAAATTATTAATGGAATTCTTCCTAAGAGCAGTTCTGTCGATATTTTAGTAGGTTATTTTTATTTCTCAGGCTATAAAGCTGTCTCCGATAAGCTCGTTGATAAAAAAGTACGTATTTTGGTCGGGCTTGATGTCGACACAACGATTTCAAAAAATGTAAACGAGATAGAAAATTTTAAACAAACCCTCCAGTCCCGGAGCCAAATTAAAGAGAACTACTTTAACAAATTAGTTGATTTATTTAACAATACAGATATTCTCGATAGCAAGTTAAAATTGGATCAATTTAAAGCTTTCTTAAACAAGATTTATAATGGTACTTTGGAAATTCGTAAAACCCTTGATCCCTGCCATGCCAAGATGTATATCTTTTCCTATAATGATAAAAGCAATGAGGCCGGAGAAGAACCAGGTTCTGTAATTACTGGTTCTAGCAACCTATCATATCAGGGGCTAGAAGGGCGTATCGAAATCAATGCACGATTTACCGATAAGAAAGTCTACGCAGATGCCATGCACATTTTCGAACAGTTATGGCAATCATCCGTAAATATTGTCGATTCAAGCAATATATCAGAATGGAATGAAAAGGTCATTGAGCATATTTGGTATGAGAAAATCTATTCGCCTTACTTGCTATTTATCCGGGTATTACATGAGTTTTTCAATATTCCTGCAAAAGACAATCTGTTAATGCCATATGATATTACGGAAGGCAGATACCACAATTTACGTTATCAAACTGATGCTGTACAAATGGCACTCAATGCATTAGACAATCATAATGGGGCCATTATAGCGGATGTGGTAGGTTTAGGTAAAAGTATTATTGCTTCGACAATTGCACGTAATTTAAAGCGAAGAACTATTGTGATTTGTCCGCCCCACTTAAAAACTCAGTGGGAAATGTATCGTGACGAGTTTGGCTTCACCGCTAGTATTTTTAGTTCTGGAACAATTGAAACTGCGCTCAATCATTATTTAGAGATTGCAAAGCCAGGAGAACAATTCCTAATTATTATTGATGAAGCCCATCGTTTTCGCAATGAATATACCCAGGATTATGCCAACTTACACCACTTATGTTCAGGCAATAAAGTGCTTTTGCTTACGGCTACTCCTTTTAATAATGAACCTGCGGATATTTATTCACTCATAAAACTTTTTCAAATTCCTTCAAGATCTACTTTAAAAACAGTTGAAAACTTGGGAACCACCTTCAAAGAATTAATTGCTAAATACCAAGATTTACGTCAGGCCCAACGCAAAGGAAAACTTTCAGCAGACGAGTTAAAAAAAGAAGTGGCAGATATATCTAAACAAATCCGTTCCATTATAAATCCATTGATAATCCGCCGTTCACGTATTGACCTACAGCAAATAGAAGAATATAAGAAGGATCTTCATGAACAGGGCATACAACTGGTTATCCCTGATGACCCCGAAGAATTAACTTATGATTTAGGCAAATTGAAACCTCTTTATCTTACAACTTTAGATCGCATTAATGCAGATGATGGACAAGAAAAGTACGGAACTGTTCGCTTCCAAGCAGCTCGCTATTATCCTGCAAAATTCATTAATCCGGACTTAAAAGACCAATTTGCTAAAGAATTAGAGCGAGAGTTTGGTATCCAATTTAACATGTTAATTGGGCGGCAAGCCAACGTATCTAAATTTATGCGTCATATGCTAGTAGCACGTTTTGAAAGTTCTATTGCTGCTTTCCAATCCTCTCTGGATTATATGATTCAATCATCAGAACATATGCTTCGTTGGATAGATAAACGACACAAAATCCCCGTATACAAGAAGGGCAATTTGCCAGAAGTTGATGTTTTTTATGAGTCTACTGATGATGGTTTTGAAGAAATAGAAAATGCCTTTGATAAATATACGGAGCGAGGTCTCTTTGAGATTGACATGAAGTATATTACTGGTGACTTTTTACAAGCTGTACAATCTGACTTGGAATTATTAAAAAATCTTCGTGAAGAATGGTTCGGGAAGCACAACAAAATTGAAGTTGATCCAAAATTAGAGTCATTTATTACCATCATACGCCATCAAATGGCTACAAAGTCTAAGCGTAAATTAATTGTTTTCTCTGGTTATGCAGATACTGTGAACTATTTAGGAGCCAAACTTAAGGAAGCTGGGTTACCTGCAATGAAATATACATCTGCAGATGCTTCTGTAGGTAATAAAGAAACAATACGTGCCAATTTTGATGCAAATGTGCCAGGTAATATACAATGTGATGACTATCAGATTCTTGTAGCGACTGATGCGATTTCTGAAGGTTATAATTTGCATCGTGCTGGAGCTATTTTTAACTATGATATTCCTTATAACCCGACACGAGTCATTCAGCGTATTGGGCGTATTAACAGAGTCAATAAAAAAGTATTCGATAAACTCTATATCTATAATTATTTCCCTACCTCTGTGGGAGAAAAAGAAACCCATGTTAAAGATATCTCTACCTTAAAAATGGCCATGATTCATGCCATTATGGGTGAAGATACCAAGGCTTTGACGAGTGATGAACAAATTCAAGCATTTTTTAAAGACCGCTTTAGAAAAGAGCTGTCTCAGAGTGAACAAGAATCATGGGATACATTCTACCGCCGGATATTGGATCAAGTTAAGGGGACAGAGGCTTATCAGCAGGCTTTGGAAATACCCCATCGCGCCCGTATTGCTCGTAAAACTGACAAAACGCCAAAAGGAGTACTGCTGTTCGGAAAGAAAGGAAATGATTTCGTTTTTAAACTTGGAACTTCTGATGACCGAATTATGATGTTATCTGCAGAAGAGGCTTTGAACTTATTTGCGGCAGAAAAAAACGAAGCTGCAATTCCTTTAAGCTCTAACTTTGACATAACATATCAAAAAGTAAAAGCAGCATTGTTTAAGGACGCTTCAAAAGACCATAACGAAAAAGACATCTTGCTAGCAGTCCAAAAAGTCAAAGTATTCCAACAAAAGAAAATGTTGCCAAAAGATTACTTAGATGATCTTTTGCGCTGTTTACACGAGGATTCTCTATCCGGGTACGAGATACGATATATTAATAAATTAACTCCCAAAGACATAGAGAAACTGCCTAAAGAGATTAGCAATGAATATCTGTCTAAGCAGATAGAAGCACGCAATCGAGTCAATGACAGTGAAGAAACTTTAATTTTATCCGAGGAATTACAATAATTATGGAATTTAATAAACCGTATAATCGTTCAGAATTTCTTAATTTTTTACAAAATAACTTTTTACCTGATGATTTTGTTCCTTCTATTGAAGAAGTTTCTTTGAGAACTAAAGTTAAATACACCTCTCAAATAACCAAACTAGGAATGTGTCCTAGTTTGGACCTAGTTGTATATGAATTACAGCATAAGTCTCACCATGAAGCTAGAGTATCCCTCTCCAAAGAAGCTTTTCGTTTTTTAGCGGATGAAATGGCCGAACGTGCCTTGGTTATTTTCATACCGGAAAACGACTTTTCTACATATCGTTTCTCATTAATTGAGATTACCTTAGATATTTCTGAGAATTCCGCACGTATTACGCGCGCATACAGTAATCCACGCCGTTTAAGCCATGTTTTAGGGCAGGGTATTGCATATTATACTCCCAACAAATATCTTAATTCATTAGGCCGAGTTGTAAATACCGATGATTTACGGGGGCGTTTCTCTGTTGAAAAGCTTACTAAAGAGTTTTATAGCGAACTAAGCGACTGGTATGCCTGGGCTATTAAAGAAATCAAATTTCCGAACAATCTAGAAGATGATACGGATAATGAGAAGTTTAATCATGAAAGCGCCATCCGTATGATTACACGCTTAATTTTTATATGGTTCCTTAAACAACGCGGTTTAGTGCCAAATGAGTTTTTTGATGAAAAGTATCTATCAGATAATCTATTAAAAAACTTTTATCCCAACAAAAAGTTGGACATGTTTTATAAGTCGACTGAAAGTATTTACTATAAGGCTATTCTGCAAAACCTCTTTTTTGCTATGTTAAATTCACCAATGACGAAAGAGGGCAGTAAAGATTTAACTGAACGCCGTTTCCGGAAAGATAGGAATGATTATGACAATAATAAATTGATGCGTTATGAGAAATATTTCAAAGATCCTCAGTTATTCGTTAAACTAGCCAATCGACAGGTTCCTTTTTTAAATGGAGGCTTATTTGATTGCCTAGATGATAAAGATAACGGACTTTATTACGATGGTTTTAGTGATCGAGAGAAAGTATCACAATCCTTAGTTGTACCTGATTACTTGTTCTTTGGAGAGCCGAATAAAATAATTGACTTGTCGGATTGGTACGGAGATAAAAACAAGAAATGTGTCTCTGCCCATGGTTTATTAGATATTCTTAAGACTTATAATTTTACTGTAGAAGAGAATACCCCCTTTGATCAGGATGTTGCGCTTGATCCTGAACTTTTGGGTAAAGTTTTTGAAAATCTTCTAGCATCTTATAACCCAGAAACTCAGGTCACTGCTCGCAAGCAAACAGGTTCCTTCTATACCCCCAGAGAGATTGTGCAATATATGGTGGATGAAAGCCTTATTGCGCATTTAAAACGTACGGTAGGTAATGAACTCGAAAATGAATACAGCAAACTACTTTCTTACTCAGATGAAAAACTTAATCTCAATAAGGAACAAAAGAAGGCTATATTAAATTCTTTGTATAAATGTAAAATTCTTGACCCAGCGTGTGGGTCTGGTGCTTTCCCTATGGGAGCTTTACAGCAAATGGTACATATCCTTAATGAACTCGATCCGGATAATGCGATGTGGAAAGAGATGATGATGGAACAAGCAATTAACGAAACATCACATGCTTATAAAAATACCACACCGGAAGAACGCGCCACCCAAGTAAGTGATATTGAGCGTTCGTTTGATGAGAATATTAATAAACCGGACTATGCCAGAAAGTTATATTTAATTGAGAATTGTATTTATGGGGTAGATATACAGCCGATAGCTATACAAATAAGTAAATTACGCTTTTTTATATCATTAGTCATTGATCAGAATATTCTTCCAAATAAACCAGAAGAAAACTTTGGCATTAGGCCTTTACCCAATCTAGAAGCTAAATTCGTTGCAGCCAATACATTAGTTGGACTTACTAAACATAAAGAAACACTATTTGAAAACCCAGAAATAACAACAAAAATGCAACAAATGAAAGAAGCAAAACATAAGATTTTTGGAGCCAAAACCGTTAGAACAAAGAGAAAATATAAAGAAATATTAATAAATTTACGACAAGAAATTTCAAAACTTCTTCAAAATAATAATATTATTGGTAATGAAGATGCTATGCAGTTGTCTACATGGGATATGTTTGACCAAAACTCTTCTTCTCCTTTTTTTGATCCGGAATGGATGTTCGGAATTTATGACAAATTTGACATTATAATTAGCAATCCCCCCTATATTGAGGCTAAAAAGCTAAAATACATAGCTAAAACACTGAAAGAAATATATTCAGTATACTCGGGAACGGCCGATTTTAGCATTTATTTTGTAGAACGTGGAATAAACTTGTTGTGTCCTGATGGGGTTCTCGCCTTTATTATGACAAACAAGTTTTTCAATACTGAGTATGGAGAAAAATTAAGAGCCTTGTTATGTCAAATGCATTTGAATAAAATTATCAATTTTGAACAATGTGAAGTCTTTGAAAACGTGTTGGTTTCAAGCACAATACTCGAAATCCAAAAAAATCTTCCCAATTTACAAGAAGATTTTACCTACGAAAAATTATATAAATTAAAACATGAAGAATTTAAGGATGAGTTCGCAAGAAGAACTGGACATTTAGGAAGCTATCCTCGGTCACTTTTAAACAGTGGGGAATGGGCCTTCTCTAGCGAGAAGGATGCTTCAATCAGGAGAAAAATCGAATCTGGATCAACTAATCTTTCTGATCTTGATGGAGTTAATATTTATAGAGGTGTTACTACTGGTTTCAATTCCGCATTCATTGTAAATGACGCGGAAAAAACAATGCTGATAAAAAACAGTCGAATTAATTCAGAAATTATAAAAAACCTCTTGCAGGGCAGAAATATTCGTAGATGGTTTTATAATGAAAGTGACGAGAATTTACTATATATACCTTGGCATTTCCCTTTAGATAAAAATAATATCTCCGGAGCGTCAAAAGAAGCAGAAGCGGAGTTCAAAGCAAGATATCCTATAATTTATAACCGTTTTGAAAAGTACAAAAGTGAACTATGCAAACGAAATCAGGATGAAACGGGAATTAGATACGAGTGGTATGCCCTGCAACGCTGTGCGGCAAGTTACTGTGAAGAGTTCGAACGGAAGGAAAAAATAATATGGGGACTAACTGCAGATAAGTGGGCTTTTGCTCTTGATGATCGCCAACACTATCTACCAAGTAATGGCTATATATTAACTTCGCAACATGTTCCAGTGAAGTATATCCTTGGTTTACTGAATAGTACTCTTCTTAAATATTATTTTGGATTTATTGGTATTATGACAGCCGGAGGTGCTTATACTCTAAAAGCGGCGACAATATCAGCTCTTCCTTTCAAATTATCCAACAATCCTCAAAAGGTAGTGGATGTAGTAGACGCCATCCTAAAGATTAAATCCACTGATCACGAGGCTGATGTTGCAGATCTTGAAAGGGAATTGGATAACATTGTTTATCATATTTATAATCTTGATTATGATGACATTCAAATTATTGATCCAGAGTCAAAAATAACATCAGAACAATATAAGAAGCTGACTGTTTTTTAAATAATCATGTTTCAAGTTATTCAAGGCGATATAACCACACTTAAAGTTGATGTTATTGTGAATGCTGCAAACCACACCTTGTTAGGTGGCGGTGGCGTGGATGGAGCTATTCACCGCGTGGCAGGGTGGTGTTCCATACCCCGGAAGAGATAGACAAGATATTGGCGGTGTGTCCGTCAGGCGCCTGGCGCTTGGTGGTACTATTAGGAGCAGATGCCGGGCTTCGTAGAGGAGAAATGGCAGAGTTAAAGTGGACGGATGTGGATTTCCGCAACAACCAACTCCATATCACTCCCAATAAAACCGAATATCACCGCTTTGTACCCATGACACAAGACCTGCGTAATGCCCTAGAACTAGCTCAAAAACACGCGAAATACGAATATGTGGTATCTGTGTATGCCAACCAAAAAACTCAAGCCGTTGTAACCCCGATTATTTGACATATTTTTATAAGTCTATAGCCAAAGCGGCGGGAGTAGACAGTTTTTACATAAACTGCGCCATACTTTTGCCCGCCCGCTCGTGTAAAACGGGGTGGAACTCTATACGGTGTCCAAACTTTTAGGCCATAAAAGCATACAAATGACCGAAATATACGCCCACCTGGCCCCCACTCTGCACAAAGCAGTGATGAACCTGCCCAAACACGGCCTGCAACTGGTGGGCATGGACGAAAAATCGGTATGGACGAGGGCAAAGCGTGCAAGCAAATCAGCATAGATTTTGGAGATTTAATGGGGAAATAAAATACTTTATAGAAAAGAGAAAGCCCTTACAGTTTATTTCTTTTTTAAGATTACGGGATATATTTTTGCAACGAATTTGTAATAAAAATTTTCGCCTACTGGTTTTTCAGGAAGTGAGAATATTACAACAGCAGCATCAATCTGACATCCTTGTGGTATTTTATAAGGAAAATAATCAATATCTGTTACACTAAAGTTAGTATAGATCTTGTCGTTATAAGTAAAATCCATTTTTGATTTAATCGTACCATCAAATGAAGACTGGATAAGCTTAATACGTACATTTTGAACTATCGCAATTTGTATTGAACTTCCAAATCGTTGGACTTCATCCAACAGCAGGAATTCTCTCGTATTTCCAAATATGAAAGGTTTATCGAGCTCAACATAGGCTTGAATATCTGTAATCCGCCCTTTCCTAATTTTTTCAAGTTTTATATCTTCATTGATTAGCCAATCTTCTTGATGGATATGTCTTTCCGCTTTCTTAATAAAATTTACCTTTACAACATCCAAGGGATTAGCAATCTCTCCATTTGCATAACGCAAAAGAGGTTCCGTCATAGCATAATTTATTTTTTCATCATTAGACGAAAGCCGATATAATTTGCCATCTGCCAAATCTATTCCGACAACACAATAATTATGAAACATGGCGGATTTAGTTAAAAGCATTAACTCTTTTTCCATACAATGCCTCACAAATGTATAATATTGATTCCGTCGATGTGTTCTTGTAAATATTCAGCCAATAAACGCCTATGACAATTTTCAGGAGTCGGCTCCGAACATAACAAACATATATTATGATAGCCGTTAGAATCAGACAAAAAATCGTTTTCAACTCTTCGCTTCGAAATCAATTCATTGTATAAAGCGGTATAACCTTCCCAAGAAAGTCTCCCTTTTTTATAATTGTCTAATATGTCTTTGGTCGGGGCGTATATGATACTGTGTTTGTAGTCAATATTAGCAATAGTTTTTAAAAAATATTGTAAATCCTTTGACTTTGTAAAGCCTGCAAGCTGAGATATATTGTTTAATCGAACATCTATCAGGCAATTCACTTTACTGTGCATAAGTAAAGCAAAAAATTCTTCTGCATTTTTTTGGGCAAAGCCGATGGTAAAAATATTCACTCCTGTTCTTCCTCTTTTTTATAACCTATTTTTTGATTCTGCTTTTTGTATGCCTCTTCTATATATTCTTCGTCCGTTTTGTTTTCAAACAGATTTAATTGGTTCCGTTCCGGAAAATACATGTCCACCAGCCTTTTTTCTATATCCTCTTGTGTTTGAATTTCCCCGTTAGCCATGATATGTTTTATTGCAAATCCATTCTGCTTAAATCCCTTGGCAACCATGATAGTTCTATGGCACGATATTGGGTCTTTTTCAGCACACATTAACGAGAATTTGTAGCCCATATCAATTCCTTGTTGGATTTTACTGATTCCGGATTGAAATGCGTCGCTTTGAATAAATTTATCAAAATCCAAATAACCATTGGGGTAATAGGCAGTATTTTCCTGTCTTGCGCCGAACTCACGGGCGTAATTTCTATATCTGATGTGATTGCGGGCTAAAAATGGTTCCAAAGAGTCAATAGAATACTGTTTCCAATATTCGGACGAAATAGGGTTGGAACGAACATCTATCAAGACGTCTATGTTATGTTCCTGTAATTGACGTAAAAACTCGTTTATATCGGGAAATGCGGAGTAGCCAATTGTGTGAATGACTTTATCCATATGGGTATTATAGTACATTTTTACTGAGGAAATAAAACACGCAACACGTCACAAGATGCGTACCCTATGGTTGCAGCCGGCACAGGTAGCCTTGTCACTCATTTTTTCACCCCCTTTTTGCTCATTTTCATCCGTTTATATAGTATATCGTCTGGATATCACTTAATGCATAGTTTGATAAAAGCCAAACTATGCACTATTATTATGTCCTAAACATAGAAAAAATCCTTAAAATTTAACAATTTCAGCACTTTTTGTATAAGAAATATCGGATAGAATAAGGTCTTTACTGTCGTGCATACGGACATGCTGGGGCAAAAACCATAGAGCGTAATAAGCAAATAGGAGGGCATAAAGCATGACAGATACCCCATATAAAGAGCTTATAAATCAGTCTCGTCCAGTATCAGTACGGCACTCCAAGATGTCTCTTTTGGGTGGCCCAATTCTCTCCTTTTGCCGCCTTGAGTGGTTTTGAGGACGGTATCAAAGAAACTGCCCGAGTCACTTCCCCTAAAATAGAACTTGAGGAAGATGAAAAGAATTTAATCAATGAAAAATTAACCCAATTAATGATGGAGAGCGCGAACCACCCTACTGTAACTATAAAATACTTTGTCAACGATACAAGAAAGAGCGGTGGGGGTATCAGACTAAGACAGCACAAGTCAAAAAATTATATTTATATAGACACACGTTTACATTGAAAGATAATGCCATAATAATTAGCCTTGAAAATCTTATTCATTTTGATATAAAGTAAACACGTTATATAATAGTGATTTTGAACTTCACGCATTACTTTCTCAATAAAGAATTTCGTTTTATAAAGACAGAACCGTCTGACTATAAGAGAAATATGGCTGGGGCAGTAAACCCGGTCATAAAGACAATACTATAGTTTAATAAAGAATTAAAAAGGGTTTGGGGTGCGAAAACTACCGTCAGCCATCTTTTTTAAACAATGCTTTTGGAGAATCTTCCACAAATTTCGCCTTTACAAATACATGCAACATAATAAAAATTTCTTTAGGTCGTTAAATCAAAAATGCCCTAATTATAAATCTCTGAAAACAAAGGTAGAATTAAGAATTTTTGGCTAAATTTTCTATTAATTCCCTGTTATGATTTGTAGGGAATTTACAAAAGCTGTATAGGCAAAGCACCTCAAAAATCCGTACTACGACCCCTAAAAATTAACATTTTCCCTGTATTTTCCCTGCTTATCAGGAAATTTGCCACTAAAAACTAACAGCATATTGCTGCAAAAACTACACTCTCCGTTTTCGTCATATACCCGTTTCTAAAAAGAAACGGGTTATTTTTTGCCTTCCCAAGCCGCGCCCATCAACGCCGGGAAAGCATCTTTTTCATCTATTCTGCGCACCCTAACCCGCCAACGCTTTTGCTATGATATATTTATGAGCCAAACCCTCTCACAGCCCGCACTGTCCCGGGAAGAAAAACAATTTTTAATCATGACCCAAACCCCCATAGGCAAACTGGTGGCGCGGCTTTCGGTTCCCACCGTTATCAGCATGCTGGTTTCCGCCATTTACAATATTACGGATACTTTCTACGTAGCCCACTTGGGGGAAAGCGCGGCCGGGGCAGTAGGGGTGGTGTTTTCTTTAATGTCTTTAATTCAGGCGCTGGGCATGGGGGTGGGCATGGGGGCTTCCAGCCTGGTCAGCCGCTGCCTGGGCAGAAGAGACCCCAAAACAGCGTCCAAATACGTATCTTCGGCTTTCTTCTTTGGGGCGTTTATCGGATTGTGCATTTTGTTTTTTGGGGAAATAAACGTAAATTATTTAATGCGCTGGTTGGGAAGCACGGAAACCATTCTTCCCTACGCTTGCGCCTACGGGCACTATATTTTAATTGCCGCACCCGTTATGTGCTCGGCATTTGTGCTCAATACCACTTTGAGAGCGGAAGGAAAAGCCGTATTTTCCATGATAGGGCTAAGCACCGGCGCTTTATTAAACATCGCCATAGCCCCCATTTTTATTTATACATTGGATATGGGCATTGCCGGGGCCGCCATCGCGGTGCTTATCTGCCAAAGCATCAGCCTGTGCATTTTGCTTTCTTTTTTCCTTCGCAAAAAGAGCGTAACCACGCTGTCTTACAAGCTGGTCAGCCGCAATTGGAAGGATTATTGGAATTTAATCCGCCTGGGCTCCCCCACCACGTTAAGGCAGGGGTTTGCCTCGCTGGCTATGGCACTGTTAAACATTAAGGCCGCCCCGTTTGGGGACGCGGCGGTGGCGGCCGTAAGCATTGCCACCAAAATTTATTTGGCCATGCGCGGCATTGTATTGGGTATCGGGCAGGCCATGCAGCCGGTGGCAGGTTACAACCACGGGGCGAAACTCTACGACCGCGTACGCCAGGCTTTTTGGGTAACCACACGCGCCGGAACCATTATATGCACCGTTGCCGCCATTGCCCTAGCCGTATGGGCGCGCCCGGTCATAGCGGCGTTTCGCACCGGAAACGAAGACGTGGTGATCATCGGCGTACAAACTTTGTACTTTTTCTGCGCCGCTTTGCCTTTTTTGGCATACTCCACCTATGTAAACCAGCTGCTGCAAATGCTGGGGCAGGCCAAAAGCGCGGCGTTTTTAGCCAGCTGCCGCCAAGGAATTATGTTCCTGCCGTTGATTTTTATCCTTCCCCGTTACTTTGGCCTGCGCGGGGTGGAAGCCACCCAGCCGGCAGCCGATATGTTAACTTTCTTCGCGTCCATCCCGTTTTTAGTGCATTTTTTTGCCAAATACCAAACCGCCCGCCGGCCTTTGGGGGCTAAACACCGTTTACGGCTGATTTATTTGAAACTGGCCCGCAAATTAAACTTATGGACTGAACCCTACCAAAAATAGCCCTTTCCCCGGTTCATGGCGCGTTACGTATCCGTCTTTCCAATTTGATAAAATAAATAGGTTATGGAAAAATTAAAAACCGTTTTTTTCGGCACGCCGGACATTGCCGTGCCATATTTGGAATTATTGCACCAGATGACGGACGTACAGCTGGCAGTCACCCAGGCGGATAAACCCCGCGGGCGCGGCATGGTCATTACCCCCTGCCCGGTTAAAAAGCGCGCCTTAGAACTGGGCCTGCCCGTGCTTTCCCCCGAAATTTTAAAAAACCATTATGAAGATTTAGCTAAAATCCCCTTTGATTTAGGCGTAGTGGTAGCATACGGGAAAATTTTCCGCCCTAATTTTTTAGCCTTGCCCAAGTACGGCTTAATTAACGTACACTTTTCTCTTTTGCCGCATCTGCGCGGGGCGGCCCCCGTACAGCAGGCGTTAATCCAAGGCTATACCCAAACGGGCGTAAGCACTTTTTGGATACAGGAAGGAATGGACGACGGCCCGATTTACCTGCAAAAATCCTGCCCCATTGACCCGCAGGATAACGCCCAAACCTTATTTGAAAAGCTGATCCCGCTGGGAGTGGAGGCCTTAAAAGAAACTTTGCAAGGCGTGCAGGCAGGGAAATTAATCCGCACCCCCCAAACAGGCACCCCCACCACCGCCCCCATGATTAGCAAAGAAGAAGCGCTTCTTTCTTTTACGCAGTTAAACGCGGTAGATTTTCACAATAAAGCGCGCGGGCTGGCCTGCGGCCCAAAGCCCAAAGTGCTCATCACGCTAAAAGGCAAACAGGAGCCTTTGCAAATCATACAAACGGCGCTGCCAAACACCGCAGAAAAAGCCGCCCCCGGCACCGTGCTTTGCGTTGAAAAGCAAAAGGGTATTTTAGTACAATGTAAAGAAGGCAGTGTATGGCTGACCACAGTACTGCCCGCCGGCAAGAAAGCCATGCCCGCGTATGATTACGCCATGGGGCATGCGCTAAAGGCGGCAGACAAGGTGTTTAATTAAATGGCAACCTCTAAAGAACAATCTTTTGAAGACTTTTTTAAATCTCCCCGCCGCTTAAACCGCAAATTTTGGATTGTAACCGGCGTTATCGTATTATTTTTCCTGGTACTTATTTTTATATCTATAGACTGGGTGTTCGGCGCATTGGTGCATACGCGTAAAGAAGTATCCGTGCCGGACATTACCAAAAAAACCGTCTCCTCCGCTTTAAACACGCTGGCGGCCAGCAATTTGGCCCTTAAACAAGCCGGGGTGGAGTTTGCGCAGGACGTACCTTCCGGTTCCGTGCTGCGCCAATTGCCGCAAGCCGGCACCACCGTGCGCGAAGGCCGCGTGATACGCGTATGGGTAAGCCAGGGGGACGAAATGGCTTTCGTTCCCAACGTGGTGGGCAGCAATTTGCGCGCCGCCCAACTGGCCGTGCGCCAAGCGGGTCTGGTGGTAAACAAGGTGGAAAACGCCTATTCGCTCACGCACGACAAAGGGCTTATTATTTCCCAATCTTTAAAGGCGGACAGCATGGTGGAAAAAGGCGAACAGATAGATTTGGTCATCTCCAACGGGGAACCGCCCGCCAGCGTCATTTTAGTGCCTAACTTTAAGAACAAAAAACTGGCCGAGGCCACCCTGTGGGCCAGCGCGCAAAATATTGATTTAATTATCAAAGAGGACGAAGACTCCCTCTTCCCCAACGGCACCATTGCCAGCCAAACGCCGGAAGGGGACAGCCAAATGTCTCCCGGATCTTCGCTGGAAATTACAGTCAGCCGCCGCCAGGTGCAAGATGATGAAAAAGTCTACCACCTGCACTATGAAATGCCCCAAGGCAAAAACGCCAGCCATGTGCGCGTATTGCTGATTGACGACTTGGGCGAACGTGAAATGATGAACGAGATGCAGCAGCCCGGCAGCAAAATAGACTTGGAATTGCCTTATTCCGGCAAAGCCACGGTGCGCATTAACGTGGACGGAATTTTAGTAAGAGAAAGAGAAATACAATAAATGCCCTCTTCCAAAATGCCTTGCGCAAATGGTAAAATATCTATTGCGCCTTCCATACTTTCGGCGGATTTGTTCCGTTTGGAGCAAGACGTGCGCAAAGTGGAAGAAGCCGGGGCAAATTGGCTGCATGTAGACATTATGGACGGGCATTTTGTACCCAATTTAAGTTTTGGCCCGGCTTTAGTGAGCAGTTTAAACGGCAGAACCGTTTTGCCGCTGGACGTGCATTTAATGGTGCAGTATCCGGCCCGTTTTATAGAGGCGTTTGCCAAAGCGGGAGCCTCTTTATTAACGGTTCACATAGAAGCGGGCGACGATATACGCACCGCGCTGATGCAAATAAAAAAGCTGGGCATTGGGGCAGGCATATCCATTAAACCGGATACAGACCCGCAAACATTGGCCCCGTATATGGATTTGTTGGATTTAGTTCTTGTAATGACGGTATACCCGGGTTTTGGCGGGCAGGCGTTTCTGCCCCAAAGCCCCAAACAAATACAAGGCGTGCGGGAGGTAATCCGCCAAAGCGGCCGGAAAATCTGGCTGGAAGTAGACGGCGGAATAAACAAAGAAACCGCGCCCTTAGCCGTGCAAGCCGGGGCGGACGCCTTGGTAGCCGGCAACGCTATTTTTAAAGCCGCGGACCCTGTATTGGCCCTCAAGCAAATCAGACAGGCGGCAGCGGACATTTAACATCACCCCAAAAGGGGTAAAAACAAAGGAGAAGTCATAATGGCAGTAGTAATCAGATTACAGCGGGTGGGTAAAAAATCCCAGCCTCAGTATAGAGTTGTTGCTATCGAAAAGAAATCAGCCGTAGGCAGCGAAGCCAAAGAAGTGTTGGGTCAATATCACCCGTGCAACCCGGACGCTAACGCCCAAGTAAAGCTCAATATGCCCCGTGTGGAATATTGGATGAAAGTGGGCGCTATTCCGTCTAAAACCGTAGCCAACTTGATTAAAAAAAGCAACGCGGCCGCCAAATAACGGGGAAACCGTATGAAAGAATTGGCGACTCTTCTTCTTAAATCCCTTTCTTCCACTCCTGAAAACGTAGTGGTGGAAGAAACCGAGGAAGATAACAAAATCTACCTGACCACCAAGGTGGACGCGGCAGACAAAGGCAAAGTAATCGGCAAAGACGGCTGCATTATTAAAGCCGTGCGCACGGTGCTTAGCGCTGCCGCCGCGAAACAAAATAAAAAAGTCACCTTGAAACTGGAAGACTAATGTTGAAAGTGGACGTGATTACCGCGTTTCCGGAAATGATAGACCAAGCCCTGGGCGCAAGCATCGTGGGGCGGGCCAGAAAAGCGGGAATCTTAAAGCTTGGGTTTGTAAACCCCCGGGACTTTACCACAGACAAACATAAAACCATAGACGACAGGCCTTACGGAGGAGGGCCGGGAATGCTGATGATGGCGGAACCGCTCCACCAGGCGATAAAAAAGGTAAGAAAGAAGACCTCTGTCGTTATATTAACCAGCCCGCGGGGGCAGACATTCAGCCAGCAGTTGGCCAAGAAATTAGCCAAGAAACGCCACCTGATTTTTGTGTGCGGGCATTACGAAGGGATAGACGCCCGCATTTACCCCGAGGTGGATTTGGAAGTATCGCTGGGGGATTTTATCCTTACCGGCGGGGAACTGGCCACTTGCGCTATGATAGACGCTGTAACCCGCTTGCGGCCCGGAACTTTTAAAAAGGACGGCGTAACGTCGTCAGAGTCGTTTGAAGAAAATTTGCTGGAAGCCCCGCAATACACGCGGCCGGAAGTATGGCGCGGAAAGCGGGTGCCGGCGGTGCTGTTGGGCGGCAACCACAAAGAAATTGAAAAGTGGAAGCACGAACAAGCATTAGCTTTAACCAAAAAATTAAGACCGGATTTGCTTTGCAAAGCCTCTCCAAAGCAGGATACGGTCAAAAAGAAAAAGACGTCAACTAAGAAATAACCGAATTCGGAGGAAGTTGTTTTATGAACATTAATCAAATTAAACACAATCTCAAGACCAATATTCCGGTCTTTAAAGCGGGTGATACCGTGAGAGTAAAAGTGAAAGTAGTAGAAGGCGACAACGAAAGACTGCAGGCTTTTGACGGAGTCGTCGTTGCCCGCAAAGGCAGCGGCATCAGCGAAACTTTCACCGTGCGCAAAATCTCCTTTGGCGTGGGTGTGGAACGTATTTTCCCCATTCATTCCCCCCGCGTGGACAGCATTGAAGTACTCAAAGTAGGCAAAGTAAGAAGAGCCAAACTGAACTACTTAAAGAAACTCTCCGGCAAAGCTGCCCGCTTGCAGGAACTTAAAAAACCCACTGCTACGGCTGAAGAAGCGCAACAAGAAACGGCCGCCGCAGCCACGGAAGAGGCTAAATAGGCAACCAACAGGTTTGACCTACTCCGATTCAAAACCCCCGGCGAATACTAGTAAAACGCCGGGGGTTTTTATTATATTTATCCCCGTTTTTGCCAGAGAGGGCTTACGCGCTTAAATAAATAATAGGTAAAAAGACCTAGTTCCTTGTGGGCCTAAGGGCCCTTTCTTCTTCTCTCCCAGAGCGCTATGCTGTAAGTATGAGAAAAATAACCTGCTTACTTGCGTGTTTCATGCTTGCAGCCAATATGGCTTGGGCCCAAAACGGAAAATGGCTCCAGTCCACTTTGCGCGCGGCGGAAAAGGAAGCCGCCAGCGCCTCAAGCGCAGCCCGTAGCGCGGCACGCGCCATTACTGCCGAAGAGGAAGAGTTTGTCCCGTCCGTCACCCGCCATGTAAACCGCATACAGGTTAAACCGCCCCTCCCTAAATTCCGCCCAGACGGTGATGAGTTAGATTTATGGGTTAAATTAAAACCCAAACATCTGGCCGGCAGTACGCCTTCCAGTAGAGACATCAACAAAAGCAGGCTAATAGATAAAATTGTTCAACGCCACCACAATATGAACAGCGCCCTGATAGACTTGTTCCGTTTGGAAACGAAATACGGCGCGCAGGATTTTTTTCATCTGTTTTCCGCCGCGTATTACCGGAAAGTTTTTGGGCCGCTGGCACCCTCTTTCTACGATGCCTTAAGAAACATTTCTCTCCGGGGGGATAAACACATACAAACCCTTGCCACGGCGCGTATGCAATTTTTATTTAGCCATAAAAACCGGTTCATGTCCATTGTAGAAGAACAGCCCGACGGGACCAAAGGCAATTGGAGACTTCAATGGCTGCCGATATTAAACATAGCAAACCCCAAACAATTTAATCCGAAGCGAATTGTCCTGTCTTATGAACGCACCATGCAGCCCAGCCGGTCAGACGTAACCATGGACCACATTTCCCCCTCTTCTTACGCGCGCATTAACGGCACAAACACACGCATATTATATTTTCAGGAAGATTTAAGCTATCTCCCCCAGCTGTATAAAATTTTGTTATATAAAAAATACACGGGGCAACCTTTATTTGTTGCCGTGGATAAGATAAACAGAGTCATGTTTGTTTTTAACGAACACAAAACAAAATGGATTCGCATTTCCCAACATGAATTTGCTAACCCTAAAAATTTGCATTTGCATATTAACCGGTTAAAACAAATACATTTTAAAACGGCAAAAGACCAAATGCATATTGACCATATGATTATAAATGTTACCTTGCCGCTGAAATCAAGGGAAGATTTGACTCCAGAGGAATTAGAAGATATTTTTTTTAACCAAACTTTAAAAACATTGGCTAAAATGCCCAATGTATATATTGCGTACCAGTCTGTATATTAATACTGTTTGCTGGTAAACGGAGGACGCATCCCGCGTTATATATTTATGAAGTGTGCGCTGATATTTAGTTTTCTGTTTGTTGCCGCAGCCTCCGGCCCCTTGCTGCACGCGCAGCCTAAACGCGCGGCAAAAGCCTTTTCTTGCACCCTGAAAAAACAAAAGCAAGTTGCCTCCTCCATACAAACCGCGTTAACGCGGGCGAAAAACCCGCTTTACACAAACGCCGCCCTTCACCTTTCCCCTGATAAAAGGCAAAAATTGGCGGCCGATTTATTAAAACTAAATGCCCCCAACATGCAGAAAACTTTGTTAAAGCTGCAATCCTACCAAAACAAATATGGTTACGGGGATTTTTTTGAACGCTTTATCACGCTTTATTATGAACGCCATTTTGGGAGAATTACTCCCGCCATGTCCGCCTTTTTTGCGCGAATAAACGCACTGAAAAACCCCGCCTTACAACAAGCGGTTGCTTTGCGGCTTGAAGAACTTGCCCGCAACAAAGCGGCTTTTCTTTCTCAAATATGGCAACAAGAACAACCCCCGTTTGTACGGGTAATCTATTTGCCGGAACTGGCCCGTTTTTCCGCAGCGTCCTTCCGCCCGCAAGATTTGATATACAGCTGTGAAATAAATGTGGAACCCGGGGGATTTCTTCCATTAGAGGCAAGAAATGAAATTTCTATTTTTATATTGGAAGGAACTCCCTGGCATATAGCCGGTTTTAGCGCCGGGTTGGAATATTTGCCCGATCTTTACCGCTTTTTAATCACAAACGGAAACTACGCTGAGCCGTTTCAGGTTATTTGGGAAAAATCTTCCCAATCCTTACTGTTATCTTCTCTGGATAATACCCGTCAGCTGCGGGTCTCCCGGCATGAATACCATATTCCACACCGCCTGCACCTGCATATGCAGTATTGGGAGCCCGTTTCTTTTATAAATATTGATGGGAAAACCGTGCTGGAAAACATATTATTAAATATTGCTTTCCCCATAGAAAACATAAGCAACAACCCGCGGGTTGCGCTAAAAGATTGGTTTGTTACACGTCCGGCACAAAAATTTCTAAATGACCCAAACGCTAATGTAATTTACGGAAAAATTTTCTAATTCATTTTAAATAGAAGTAGCATAATATAATACATAGATTTTTTATAGGCCCTTTGGCCCTGGCGCCAACAAATAAAATACAATAGGATATGGCTATGAGAATATTAATCACGCTTCTTGCTTGTTTGTTTATTTTAAACCCGTGCCCGCTTTTAGCCCAGCCCAAAGCCCAACGGCTGATGCAGCGCATGAAAGGGAATACTCTCTCTGAACGGGCCATCGCGCGCGCCGCCAAAGAAAAAATCACATTGCAACAAAAACGCGCCGAAAGCTTGCGCAAAAGACAAGAAGCCTTGGAACTGAACCAACTTTCCGAGCAATTTGGCCTGCGCGTAAAGGAACGCATTGTAAAAAAGAATTCTAAAGAAAACCGCCAGCTTAGGAAAGAACTCCGCCGCAAACAACAAGAGAAAACGCTCTTTGCCAATCCCAATTTTAACTTAAAAGACGCGTTAACAAATATTATAGAACGCCACCCGGATGACGTGGTTGCCGCCTTATATGACATGCGCAGAATGCGCCAAAAACGCGGGGAAGACGCCAACCCGGAATATTTCCGCTTGTTTGCCATTGTATACTATAAGCAACATTTAAAAACCCTTACACAGCATATGTACGAGTTTATAGACCGCGTAGCCCAAACAGGTTTTAAATCCTTGGAAAAAGATGTCATGTTGCGCATGCAAGAGTTATTCTCCCAAAAACAAGGCTTGTTAAATTCCGGCCTGCGTCTTAAGGCGGAACGTTTGCGCCTGCGTTATTTAAAAAACGTATCGCGCGCCAATGATTTAAACTTTAACCCGGAAGACCTTATTTTTGCCTATGAACAAAAAGTATCCGCCCTGCCGCCGGATTTTGCCATACGCCACATTACCGCAAACACGCAAATTTACATAGGAAGGGAAAAAATTCCTCTTTCCTTTTACAGCTATGACATTTCTTACATTACGGAGCTTTACAAACAACTGCTTAATAAAGACGGCTCTGCCGATGATATTACCGTTATATTGGACAAAACCAGCCGCCAAATAGCTTTGTATAATAAAGACAAACAAGTATGGATACGCGTTACCCCGCATGAATATGCTTCTGTAAACAAGCTGCATATCCATTTAAACGAGGTCCGCCACATAGATGTGGAAATGCCAAACGGAAAACATTTTAAAGACCGTATGCTCTTTAACGTATCTATCCCCATATGGCCGGGTGCTACGCGGCCGTATTTTGGAGGGAAACATTATGATTTATACGAAAAAATGGTACTGGCCCCCGCTTATATTTTAACACGGGAAAAGAATACAAATGTTGTTTACGGAAATATTTTTTAACGCCTATGACAAAAAGCTATTTACAAGCCTTTGACCAGGAAATTTCTATCCAAAAAGGGACGGACGCCTTAATAGGGGTGGACGAAGCCGGCCGCGGCCCTTTGGCCGGCCCGGTGGTGGCGTGCGCTTGTTTGATTCCGTCCGGCATCGTTTCTTACTTTGACGACGTAAACGACAGTAAAAAACTCTCCGCAAAAAAACGGCAAGAAATTTTGCAGCGTTTTAACCACCTAGGCGTTTTGTACGGCATTGGTTTTGCCTCGGCCGAAGAAATTGACCGCCTAAACATTTTACAAGCCACTTTTTTGGCCATGCGCCGCGCGTGCGCCAAGTTTTTGTCTATTCCCAACGCGTTTGCTTTGATTGACGGTCCCTATCCGGCAAAAGGCCTTTCCATTAAACAAATGCCGGTGGTAGACGGAGATGCCAAATCCCTCAGTATCGCCGCCGCCAGCATTATCGCCAAAGAAACGCGGGATAATTACATGTCTATATTGGACACACTCTACCCCGGTTACGGCTTTGGCGGACATAAAGGGTACGGCACCGCCCAGCATTTGGCCGCCTTGCGCCAAAAAGGCCCCTGCCCCCAGCACCGCCGTTCTTTCAGCCCGGTGCAAAAACTCTGCCAGCCGGTGCTTTTACCATGAACACCTTGGGTAAAAACGGGGAAGAACAAGCCCGCTTATACTTGCAAAAACAAGGCTACCGCATTTTAGCCCAAAATTTTTCCTGCAAAAACGGAGAGCTGGACTTAGTGGCCCGGCGCAAAGACACACTGGTGTTTGTGGAAGTAAAACAACGCGCCGGCCAAGCTTTTGGCGGCCCCTTGGCGGCGGTAACGCGCGCAAAACAACATAAAATTTCCTTAACGGCGGCTGAGTTTATAAAGGAAAAATCCTTAAAATTTGATAGTATTAGATTTGACGTAATATGCATTACAGGCGGGGAACTAACGCATATAGAAAACGCGTTCTTCCCCCCGCGCATGACTATATAAACGGAGGCCCGTATGACCCAATTGGAACAGGTTAAAAAAATTGTTTCGTTTGTAAACCGCAAGACCAAAAACTTTAAACCCAAAATCGCCCTTATTACCGGTTCGGGCTTGGCGGGCTCCATTCCGCAGATGGAAAAAGTCATCACCATTAAATATTCCGATATCCCCGGCTTCTTAAAAAGCACCGTACCCGGCCACAGCGGCAACCTGATTTTTGGCGTATACAAAGGCAACAACATTATGATTATGCAGGGCCGTTTTCACTACTATGAAGGACACCCGATGAAAGACATTGCCCTTTCCGTACGCGCCATGAAAATGCTGGGTGTGGAAAAACTGCTGGTATCGGCCGCGGTGGGTTCTTTAAATTTAAAATTAAAACCCGGTTCTTTATGCGTGCTGAAAGACCATATCAACTTTATGTGCAATAACCCGCTTATCGGCAATCATGACCCGGCTTTCGGCCCCATGTTTTTTGATTTAACTTACGCCTATGCCCAGCCCTTGCGCAAAATTGCCCTGGCGGCGGCCAAAAAATTAAAAATCAACGCGGCGGAAGGCGTTTACCTGGCGGCTACCGGGCCCAATTTTGAAACCCCGTCCGAAATAAAAATGTTTAAAAAGCTGGGTGCGGACGTGGTGGGCATGTCCGTCGTGCCGGAAGTGCTTACCGCGCGCCAGTGCGGCATTGAAGTATTGGGTCTGGCCTGGGTAAGCAACATGGGCTGCGGAATCGCCAAGCACCCGCTTTCCCACGAGGAAACCCTTACCGAAACCAAAAAGATAGAGGGCAAATTCAAAAAACTGCTGGAAATTTTACTGGCAAAAATATAGTACTTTCCAAGCCCGCGCCCTCTGCGTGGCGCGGGCTTTTTTGCGTATGGCTAAAGACATTAAACGTTTAGGCAAAGAAACCCTGGTATACGGCACTTCCACTGTGCTGGCCAGACTGCTGAATTTTTGTTTGGTCCCGTTTTACACGTATTATTTGGTACCGGGGCAGTACGGCATTATCGCCACGATGTTTGCCGTCATCGCCCTGTTAAACATCATCTTCCTATTTGGGTTGGACCAAAGCTACCTGCGTTTTGCCAGCGAACAAAAAGACAAACACAAAGTATTTCTGCATTGTTTTTACGGCGTAGCGGTAAACGGATTCTTCTTGGCCGCGCTGATGTGGCTGTTTGCCGCGCCGCTGGCCCGGCTGATAGGCATTGGGCAAGAGTACGCCTACATTGTGCGCCTGTCCGTTTGGGTGTTGTATTTAGACGTTTTAAACATGATTCCCTTTACCAAACTGCGCCTGGAACGCCGGGCCTGGTATTTTGCCGGGGTAAGGACGGCCTCCATTATCGTAAACGTATTGGGAAACATTGTGTTTATAGCCGTGTTGCAAAAAGGGATAGCCTCTATTTTATGGGCGAATATTTTTGGTTCTTTGGCCTCTTTGCTGCTCCTCTCCCCGGTAGTATACAGCGAACTCAAACAAGGCCCTTTTTTAACGGTGGACAAAACCCTCCGCTCCCAATTAATCCGCTTTGCCTGGCCGTTCGTGCCCGCCGGGCTGGCCAGCATGTTGGTCAGCGTGATAGACAAGCCTATTTTAATCCATTTGGCGGGCACTCAGCAGGTGGGTATTTACCAGGCCAATTTTAAAATTGGCGTATTTATGATGCTTTTGGTGTCTATGTTTGACCAAGCCTGGAGGCCCTTTTTCCTAGCGCACGCCAAGGATGACGACGCCAAAGACACCTTTTCCCGCGTACTTAGCTATTTTTGCGCGCTGGGAACCTGGTTTTTGCTGGGGCTTTCTTTACTGATGCCGGACATTATACAAAGCAATCTGTTTGGCTCTTTCCACTTAATCAGCCCGGCGTATTGGGAGGGGCTAAGCGTTATCCCCTTGGTACTGACGGGCTATTTTTTCTACGGCGTATACATTAACTTTATGGTGGGGCCGGTTATTACCAAAAAAACACGCGTACTGATGTGGATTACCCTTTTAGGTGCCGCCGTAAGCATTACCACCAATTTAACCTTGGTGCCGCACATAGGCATTATGGGGGCCGGTTGGGCGGTGGCCTTAAGTTACGCGGCTATGGCGGGCGCTTTGTTCGCTTTTACCCAAAAAGTATACCCCGTACGCTACGAATATAAAAAATTGGCGGGAATTGCCCTTTGCTGCGCCGCCGTGGCATGCTGCGTATATTGCGCGCAAGGGCGTATGCCTTACGGGCAGATACTGGGCCTTAAAATCGTTTTGCTAACCGTGTACCCCGGGCTGATGTGGCTGATTGTAAAGTAACATTTTCCCAAACAAAAACCGCGCCGCCTTTCACAGGGCGGCGCGGTTTTTATGGTAAACAGAAGGTTATTTCATGCTGATTAATTCCAAATCCAGCGTAATATTCCCATCTCTATAAATCAGTAAATGCGGAATTTCCAAGTTCCCTTCCGTCCCGTACGGGGTGTACTGTTCATAGTTTATTTCCGCGCTGTTAAGCAGGGCGGAAGAAACCGCCTGGGAAGGGAAACTGGCCCCCTGCGGGTAAACAAGGCGGGTTTTTGCGTCCTGGTTTTTATAGGTAATTTCTTCCATACCGTCTTTTACGCGGTAAGACACAAAAGAACCCGGGTCCGCCAGCAGCAAACGCAAAAACTGGTTTACGCGCCCGCGCGCCAGAGAAGTATCCGCGTCTTTAAAAATGTATTTATAGGCCACGCCGGACGGGGAAACCACCGCTTCCAAATATTTGTAAGCGCCGTCCCCCATTAACAGCACGTCATAATCCTGCGCTCCTATCTTTTTAATACGCAAGACGCCGCTTAAATAACCGTCTTCCAGCTGGGCAACCACTTTAAAAGCCACCCGTTCCTGTCCGGCGGAAAAATAATCCACCCGCTTATGCCCGCGGGCAGCGGCCGGGATTTGCTTCACACCAACTGAAGCGCACGCCCCCAACAAGCCTAAAGACAACAATAAAATGATTTGTTCTCTCATACACAAGGTCCCCCTATAATGATATTATAAATATTATGAATTCTTTTGTCCTATACACCTTGTGCGCTTGTATTTCTCTGGCGGTGACATCGGCCAGCTTGCCCTTGCTTCACCGCTGGCTGTCCTCGTATTTTATGGACGCGCCCGGCGGACTTAAAAAACACGCCACGCCCGTACCCGTGTTGGGTGGCATTGCCGTTATGCTGGGGCTGTCGGCCAGTTTAGTATTTATACGGTTAAACACCTCTTTCCCCAGCGGTACGTTACACGCCCTGCGCGGGGTACTGCTTGGGGCGGGGCTGGTATTTCTAGCCGGTGTGGCCGACGATTTAAACAAACCCCAAGGTATCCGCTCCTGGGTAAAATTATTAGCCCAAGGAGCCGCCGCCATACTGCTGATGTGCTACGGGGTGCAAATTTATTTATTTGACTGCCCGTGGCTAAACTGTATTCTTACTTTCTTTTGGGTAATAGGCATTACCAACGCGTTTAATTTATTGGATATTTCAGACGGGCTTTGCGTAAGCCAAGCGGCCATAAGCGCGGCGGGGTTGGCACTGATTTCCTTGCCTTCGGAATGGATATACGTAAACTTTGCCGCCGCGGCATTACTAGGGGCGTGCGCCGGGTTTTGGCCGTACAATTTTTCCCGTAAACGCAAAACATTTCTGGGAGACAGCGGCAGCATGCTGCTGGGTTTTATGCTGGCCGCCCTGTGTATGGGCACCCAATACACCCAGCGCACCAACGCCGGTTTTTTGGCTCCTTTTTTTATTTTAGCCATACCGCTGTTTGATACGCTTTTTGTTATGTTTGCCCGCGTACTGCAAGGGAAAAACCCCTTAAAGGGAAGCGATGACCATATCGTTCTGCGTTTAAAACGCGGGTTAAAAATGTCTCAGCGCAATATTTTAACGGTTTACATGGTGCTGGCCGTATTTAATAATCTGCTGGCCTTTGCCCTTACCCACAGCCACGCCAAAGCGGCGGCCGCGGTGGTGATATTTAGCGTCATTTACTTTCTGTCCGCCACCTTATTTTTGCTTCACATAGGGAGAAAATAATGCATGTCCGCACGCTGATTCTAGGGGCGGGGGTAACCGGGCTGAGCACCGCGTTTCACCTGGAACACCAAGGAGATACAGATTACCTGCTAATAGAGCAGGACGCTGTCCCCGGCGGCCTGTGCAAAAGCGAACAGCGGGAAGGCTTTACCTTTGACCAAAGCGGGCACCTGCTTCACCTGCATGACCCGTACGCTTTACAAACCTTTAAAGAACTTTTAGGAAGTAATCTCCGCCGCCTTCAGCGCCGCGCTGTCATTTATACCCAAGGGGTGCAAATGCCCTTTCCTTTTCAGGCGCATTTAGGTTATTTGCCCCCCACACTCAGGAAAGAATGTTTGGAACAAGCCCAAAAGGCCCCGCATATCCCGCACCCCGCCACATTTAAAGAATGGTGCCTTGCCTCTTTTGGGGAAGGAATATACACGCATTTTTTACGTCCTTACAATACTAAATTGTGGGGAACAGACCCGGCGGAAATGACGGCGGAGTGGTGTTCTCAATTTATTCCCCGTCCCAACTTACAGCAAATGCAGGCAGAAGCGCGGGAACAAAAAGGGCTGGGCTATAATGCTTATTTTTATTATCCGCTAAAAGGCGGCTGCCAAGCGTTAACAGACGCCCTGGCAAGCCGCGTTAAAAACCTGCGGTTAAACGCTTCCGTCACCCGGGTGGATTTAACGGCCCGCACCGCCTGGATAAATAATGAGCCCATTTCCTTTAAGCGCCTGGTCAGCACCATCGCCCTGCCCAAATTGTTAGAGATGACCCGCCAGCCCGCTTTGCAATCCCTGGCCAGCCGCCTGCACTGCACCGGGATAAACGTATTAAACATTGCCGCAAAAAAGCCCTTTAACGCCTTTCACTGGGCGTATTTCCCAGATGAGAAGGACCCTTTCTTTCGCGTGGGGGTGCAAAGCTCCTTTTCACCGTATTTGGCGCCGGAGGGAAATTCTTCTTTCTATATAGAACTGCCCTCCCATTGCCCGCCAACCCCGCAAACGCAAAAGCTGGTTTTGAGCCGCCTTGCCCAAAAAGGTATAATAGAAGAAAAGGACGTTTTATTCTCCTTTTGGCAAAAAATACCTTTCGCCTATGTTGTTTACCGTCCGCAGCGCACGCCAGCCGTTGCGCAAGCCCAAACCCTGTTAAAAGAAAACGGCGTTTATTTGGCCGGCAGATACGGGCGGTGGGAATATTCTTTTATAGAGCGGGGTTTTTTGCAGGGCAAAGAAACAGCCGGCGTTTTAACAAAGGATTTGGTATGAAAGTACTCGTTTTCGGGGGCAGTTTTGACCCCGTTCACCAAGGACATGTAGCGCTTTTTAAAAAAGCCGTAAAAATTATCCGGCCGGATGTGTCGCACATTGTGCCGGCGTACCACTCCCCTTTTAAAGCAAAATCCCCCACGCCGTTTACCCTGCGCATGCAAATGCTCAAAAAAGCCTTTGCGGGGATAACTAAAAACATTATTTTTGACGATTACGAACTAAAACGCGGCGGCAAAACGTATACCTGCCAATTAATTGAATATTTAAAAAAACACTATAAAAACCCGGAAATTTATTTACTGGTGGGCACCGATTGCCTAAACGATTTACATAACTGGAAAGACCCGCAAATTATTTTTAACAACGCCACCGTGATAGCGGGCAAACGCAAAGGCTATAACGAAAACCCCGCCCGCTTTAAGCACATTTTTTTGCCGGGGTTCTTCCCCAAGCTTTCTTCCACCCGGGTACGGGCGCATATTTTAGCCAGCGGGGAAATTCCCCCCACTGTGCCTGCCGCCCTGCACCCGTTAATAGAAAAACACCGCCTCTACGGCCTTAAAATACACGACTGGCTGAAAACCCACTTAAAAACCAACCGCTACATTCATTCCAAAAGCGTGGCGGAACTGGCCGCCGTACTAAGCGATATTTATAACGTAAACGTGGAAAGCGCCGTAAAAGCCGGTATCTTGCATGACGCCGGCAAAGGCATGGGCGCGCGGGAATTAATTTATTTTTGTAAAGAACACCATATCAAAACCCCGTTTTTTGAGGATATTTGCGCGCTGGAGCCCAGCTTGCTTCACAGTTACGCTTCCAAATGGCTGGCCCGGCATTTGTTTGGAGTAAAAGACAAAGAAATTCTAAACGCCGTGGCGGAACATACCCTGGGCAGTTTGCATATGAGTACGCTGTCTAAAATTCTGTTTGTGGCGGATATATCCTCTAAGGACCGTAAATATAAAGACGCTTTTGTGATACGTAACATGGCCCTGCAAGATTTGGACAAAGCCCTGCTGTACGCGGCTAACCGCAAACTGCTTTTTACCATAGACTCTCAAAAATGGCTTTGCCCGCTGGGGATTGACTTATGGAACCATCTTATCAAACAAGAAAAATAGCCCCCCGCTGGCTGCTGGCCGCGCTGCTGGTTATAACGGGCTTAGCCGCTTGGAGCCAGTTTTCTTCCCCGTTTGCCAAGCTGATGGCCTCACGAAAAAATGAAGACCTCTATTTAGCGGTGATGACCTCTCCCACCACTTTAATCAGATACAACCCACACCAAGAAAAAGCCTGGGTGAGGGAAATCCCCTGCAAAAATTGCAAAACCCCCACGGCACAAACCTTCGGCTTGCCGGAAAACGCCCCTTTTGTCTATTACACCCCTTTGCAAACCAAGCCCGAAACCGTTTGGGACAATTTTAAAAACACGCTGGAAACGTGGCGATACGCACCGCTGCCTTTAGCCGCCCTGCCGCTGGATTATTTGCGGGCGCGTTTTTCCAAACGTACCAATTTAAACCTGGCGGACGCGGTACTCTTGGGGATGGAACTTTCCAAACTGGAAATGAACGATTTTACCCTGCAAATAGACACCCCCCGCGCCAGAAAAAAAGCCGCCGCCAAAAACGAGGCGCTCCCCCAAGTGGAAGACCGCGCCCCCCTGGCGGTGGAAGACCGCCCCATTGTGGTGGAAGTGCTTAACGCTTCCGGCAAAAGAGGGCTGGCCCGGGCTTTGACCCAATTTCTGCGGGACCAGAACGAAAAAGGCCTCCTGCGCGTGGACGTTTTGCAATATGATAATTACCCCGGCGGTTACCTGGAACAAACCCGCATTGTGGATTACAGCGGCCGCCTGATGCAGGTAAAACAATTAAGCACAGCCATAGGCTGCCGGCAGGAAATACGCTCCGAACCGCGCGGCAATGCCATTTGCGACACCCGCATCATTCTAGGCAAAGACTTTGAAATGCCATAGTCCCAACACTATAAAAAAATGCTAGACTACTTTTATATATAGACGAGGTGGAAAATGAACCCTAAAGAAACAGTATGCCTGGCGGCCCGTTATGCCGACAGCAAAAAAGCGGAAAACATTAAAGTGATTGATTTGGAGGGATTGTCTTCTTTGTGCGATTACATATTAATCGCCACCGCCACCTCAAAACCCCACTTGGAAGCTGTGGAAGAAGAAATCAGCACCAAGTTAAAACAAGAAGGCGTTTACAAAACCAACCGCGACGGGGTGGACAGCCCCATCTGGCGCGTGAGCGATTACGGTTCTTTCTTGGTGCACATTATGACACCCGAAGCCCGGGATTTTTACGCCTTGGACAAAATTTTTAGCTTTGGTAAAGAAATAGACTATACTTTAAAACCCAAAAAAGCCGCCGCTAAAAAACCGGCCGCCAAGAAAACAGCCGCCAAAAAACCGGCTGCAAAAAAAGCCGCGGCCAAAAAAACTTCCTCTAAAAAGCCGGCCGTTAAAAAAACGGCCGCTAAAAAGACGGCAACCAAAAAAACCGCTAAAAAAACCCTGAAAAAATAACTATGCTAGATAATTTAAAAAACGAAATTAATTTAAAATTGACCAGCGCGCCTTATTTCCAGGGGCATGATTTGCCCAGTGTGGAATTTGCCCCGGCGCCCGCCCATACGGGGGCGGATATTTCCCTTTCGTGGGCTATGGCCTGCGCTAAAATTTTGCGCAAAAGCCCGCTGGAAATTGCCAAAGAAGCCTGTAAAGTAATCCGCGAGACCAACGCCGTAACGGACGCGCAAGCCGTTGCCCCCGGGTTTATCAACATCACGCTGGATGATTCTTTTATTATTAAATCCGCCATAGACCGCCGCATCAAATCCCGCGAGGCGGAAGACTGCAAACACCGCATTTTAATTGAATTTGTGTCCGCCAACCCCACCGGCCCCTTGCATGTAGCCAGCGGGCGCGGCGCCAGCTTGGGGGACAGTTTGGTAAAAATCCACCGGGCCCTTGGTTATTGTTGTGACAGCGAATATTATGTAAATGACGCCGGAAACCAAGCCGAGCTGTTGGCGGCCTCCGTCAAAGCGCGCAAAGAAGGCAAAGAACCGCCGGAAAACGGCTACCACGGTTCCTATATTATAGACCTGGTTAAACAAATGCCGGCGGATTTGAAAGAAGAAGACTACGGCCGCTGGGCAATGGAAACCTTAATTAAAACCCAGCAGCAGGACATGAAAGATTTTCACGTAGATTTTACCCGCTGGTTCCGCGAGTCTGACCTTCATGAAGACCGCGCCCCGCAAAAAGCCTTGCAATACCTGACCGAAAAAGGCTACACCTATGAAAAAGAAGGCGCCATTTGGTTCGGTTCCACCAAGGACGATGAAGCACAGGACGATAAAGACCGCGTTTTGGTACGCAAAGACGGCCGCCCCACGTATTTTATGGCCGACATCGCCTACCATAAAAATAAATACGACCGCGGCTACGACGAACTGATTGACATTTTAGGAGCGGACCACCACGGTTATGTGCCCCGCATGAAAGCGGCGGTGCACGCCTTGGGCCATAAAGAGAGTTCCTTTGTGCCCATTATTCACCAACTGGTCCACTTAACCGAAAAAGGCGAACAGGTAAAAATGTCCAAACGGGCGGGGCATTTTGTTACCCTGCGCGAATTGATGAACGACGTAGGGACGGACGTCTGCCGGTTTTTCTTCGCCAGCCGCACCCCCAACGCCCACATGCTGTTTGACTTGGATTTAGCCAAAACCCAATCCAACGAAAACCCCGTTTTTTACGTACAGTATGTACACGCGCGCATACACTCCATTTTCCGCGCGGCGCAGGAAAAGAACATTGAAATGACCCAAATCCGCGTGCCGCTGGCCCCGCAGGAGCGGGCGCTCTTGCTGAAACTGGTGTGGTTTAAAGAAGTGCTGCGCAACTGCATACGGGATTTAAGCCCCCACCATTTAACCACCTATTTAACGGAATTGGCGGGCTTATTCCACGCTTTTTATGATACCTGCCGCGTATTGGACGAGCAAAACCCCGAAGTAACCGGTTCGCGCTTGTTTATTTGCCAACGTGTGGCGGAACGCATTAAAAAAGGCTTGGAATTTATCGGCGTAAGCGCACCGGAAAAGATGTAGTGCGCCGCGCGCCATATTTTTAAATATTCGGAAAAATCTCTTTTTATTCCATTAGGGAAAAGAGATTTTTCTGTCTATATATCGTTTTGGAAAAGTAAGGGAGGATAACTTCATGAAAAAATTAGTATTTTTATTTGCCGGGCTTTTACTGTCCGCCGCGCTTTGGGCCGCTCCCAACGCCGCAGATGACGCTTTTGAAGAAGGCCTTTTTGCCCAAGCGTTAAAAAGTTACCAAGAAGAACTCCCCAACGCTTCGTCCGACGCGCAACGCTACAAAATCCAGCTGCGCATTGCGGCCTGCCAGTATATGCTGGGCCAATACGCCCAAGCCGCCAAAACGGTATATGGCTACGAACTTCCCGCCCAGCCTTTATGGAAAGCCCGCTTTCTGCTTTACCGCATTCAAACCGGTGAACGCGTAAAAAACACATATTCCCCCTTGCTTCCCGCCTCTGAAGAGGAAAACGCCTCCGGCAATTTAGAAAAGTGGACCACCTCCCAGTGGGAAGAATCCCTTACCAAAGATTACAAAACCCTTTGGTCCCTGCGTGAAACGCTGGCCAACGCCCCCATAGAACAGGAAACGCTTATTTTATCCGTAAAAGACACCGATACAAAACGCATTCCCACTTTGTTTGATTTTGTTTTAAACAAATGGAAAGAATCCCTTTCCTCTTCCGCCCGTCCGGCCCCGTTAGCCAAGGCGGAAGATTTTTTGGCCCAGCCTTTTGCCGAGCAAGAAGATAACGCCTCCACCGTAAGCCAAATAGCTTCCCTTCTCAAAACCGGGGCGGAATTAGACGGCAAAAACCGCCAAAACGCCAAACTTTTTTGGCGTACGGAATTAATTACCCTCCCTTTTGATTACCCGCAGTCTTTTAGTTTTAAAGACAACAAACAGGCGGCGCTTACCGCCGCGGACAAGCTGGATGAAATTTCCGGCTTTAAACCGGCCAAACGCGGCTGGTTCGGGCGCATAAAAGGTTTTGTGGCGCCGGAAAAAGCCACCTATGGCAAAGCCTACGCGGCTTACCGTTCCGCCCGCTTGTATGAACAGGCCGAAGAATATGAAAAAGCCGTATCCGCATGTAATTTTGCCGCCCAAAAGTTAGACGATAATTACTACTCTAAAGCCTGCGCAAACCTGGCTGCGGAAATACAAGCCCCATCTTTAATATTGTCTTCCCCGGTCATGAACCAAAACCCGCAGGATTTGACCTTAAAAGCCACCGCGCGCAATATAGAACAGATTTTTGTACGCATTTACCCCGTTACCCGCGCCCAGCTGCAAAAATACGGACAAACCCGCTGGAACCGGACATTAAACTCTTGGAACCACTTAACCACACTTAGCGATACCGCCCTGCGTGATATTTTATCCCAGCAAACTCCGCTTAAATCGCTTTCCGGCAAGGTGGAATATCCCGCCAAACACGCTTTTAAAGAAACGGATTTAAAACTGCCGGAACTTTCTTCCGGCTTCTACGTAATAGCCGCCGCGCGGGAAGAAACCTTTAACCCGGACACGGCCCCCGTAGCGGCAACCGTTTTAAATGTAACGGATTTGGCCTTGTTTGTAACCTCCGCCATAGAGGATAATCCCGATAAATACACCTCTTTGTTAAACGCCAAAGCCAATACGTATACGCCCAATATCTTCCGTGTATACGCGGTAAATCTAAAAACCGGCCAGCCCGTGGAAGGCGCGTCCTTAGATATGTTTACGGAATGGAAAGGCACCCGCAAACAAGGCTATACGGACGCTAACGGCCTGTTTAAAATGGCCCAAAAAGTAACGGTAAACTCCACCCGAGGCAACAGTTCCTATTTTATAAACCCCTTGGCGGTAAAAGGAAAAGATACGGCTTTTACGTCTTCGGCGGTGTATTTCCATTTTAACCAAGAAGACCCCGTGCGCTTATTTGCCCAGACGGACCGCGCCATCTACCGCCCCGGCCAAAAAGTGCAGTTTTCCGTTAACGCGTTTGAAAACGTGGTACGCGGCCTGCGCACCCTTACCGGCCGCAGCGTACAAGTGGAAATACGGGACGCGAACTACGCCAAAATTTACACCTCCTCTTTGGATTTGAACGACATGGGCACCGCCGCCGGCGCGTTTACGCTGCCCGGCCAAACCCTGCTTGGCAACTTTACGCTGCAGGCCACCTTAAACGCCGGCAAAGGCACCTACCGCACTTACGCTTATTTTAAGGTGGAAGATTACAAACGGCCGGATTACGAAATTACTTTCAACCAGCCTGAAAACGCTTTTGAATACGGCAAAACGGCCGAGGTAACCGCCAGCGCCAATTATTATTTTGGAGCGCCGCTTCAAAAAGCCCAGGTAAAATACACCATATACCGCACGGATTTTATACCGCCGTTCTTTTGGTGGATGCCGCGCGCCTATTTCTTTGCGCAGGAAGAATTCATCGCTTCCGGTTCTACCCAAACGGATGAAAAAGGCGCCTTTAAAATCACCTTTACCCCCCAGCCCGGAAAAGACGCGGCCCAGCCTTCCCGCTACACCGTCAAAGCGCAAGTGTATGACGAAAGCGGACGCGTAATAGAAGCCCAAGAAACATACAAAGCGTCTGACAGACCCCACTTCTTTGACGTGCAGTTTACCCAAGGTTTCTATGACGCCAAGACCCCGGCTTCTTTGGCCCAAATCAAACTAACGGACATCAACGGCAACCCCGTTTCCGGCAAAGTGACCGTGAAAGCCGCCCGGCTTGAAAATAAATTAAATGAAGAGGATTTAAACTCCCCCATCGCGCCGGACGACGGCAGCTTGTTAGACCGCGTATTTACCAATAACAAAGAAGAAGAACAAGCTTTCACGCAGGAGCTGGACCTGCGCCAAGAAACCCAAGCCACGCTGGAAATGCCCCCCCTGCCGGAAGGCATTTACCGCTTAACGCTTTCCAGCCCCAAAGCGGCGGATTTAAAATTGGTGTTCCTGGTGGCGGAGGAAGAATCCTCCCTGGCTCTTCCCAGCGTAGCCATTGCCCAGCATGAAGAATACCACCCCGGCGCTTATGCCAAATTTTTAATTGGCGCGGGGCAGCTCAACGGCCCCAAACAAGTGGAAATTTACGCCGGCAAAGATTTCTTAGTAAACACACAGCTCGCCAGCAAAGGGGTAAACATCTTAACCGTTCCTGTGGAAAACGAGTACCGGGGCGGGTTTGGCGTGCACTGGTTTGGCGCGTCTGACTATAAAGCATTCCAAAACAGCGCGTTTGCCGATGTGCCCTACGACAACAAAAAATTAAGCCTCACTTGGCAGGGGGCTCCGTCCGTACTGCCCGGGGAACGCGTAAACTGGACGTTAAGCGCTAAAGACGTTACCGGAACGCCGGTAGAAGGGCAAGCCAGCATTACCGTGTATGACAAAGCCTTGGATTATTACGCCAAGCCGGAAACGCGCCTCACGCTAAACAATTTATTCCCAGAGCAGCGCCCTATGGGTAATTTTACCAACAGCTTGTTTAAAGCGCCGGTTACGGCGGCTTCCGGTCCGGATGCCCGCTTTAAACAGCCTTTTGCGGATAATTATCCGCTGCCGCTGCCGCAGTTGAATTTAAACCCGGTGTTTCGGATGTATAAATCCGCCGTGATGAATACGTCCCGCGCCGTAGCCGGAGGGATAATGCCCAAGGCCGCGCCCGCGCTGGCTTTTGCCCAGGCGGACGCAGCCGTCGCCACGGCGGAAGAAAGCGCCATGGCCCGGGATACCGCAACCGCAGTTCCCTCCGCCGAAGAGGAAACCCCCTCCGCCGTACGTACGGACTTTAGGGAAACCGCTTTCTTTAGCCCCACCGTACCGGTGAAAAACGGCAAAGCGCAAATATCTTTTACTATGCCGCAGGCGCTTAGTGAATGGAACATTTTGGGTTTTGTGCTTACCCGCTCGGTTGATTTGGGTTCCTTTACCGCCCAAACCGTTACCCGCAAAGATTTTATGGTCCGCCTGCAGCTGCCGCGCTTTTTGCGCGAAGGGGACAAAACCACCCTGCAAGCGGCGGTAACCAACTTATCCGGCAAAAAAATCAGCGCCCAAGTGGAACTGGCCCTGCGGCAAAACGGGGTAGACGCGGCCAAAGCCTTTGGCATTAAAAAAGCGCAAAAAGAAGTAAGCGTAGGCGCGGGAGAAACGGCTTTTGTATCGTGGGATATTACCGTGCCGGAGGGCACGGAAATTACCGATATTACCGCCACCGCCCGCTACGTGAAAGAATCGGACGCGGAATCTAAATCCATTGCCGTACTGCCCGGGCGTGAACGCCTGCTTGCCACCGCCAACGCGGCTTTAAAAGAAGGCAACAACACCCTGCAGCTTACGGAAATGAAATCCGTGCAGGACGCCCAGCCTCAAACCGCCGTTTTGCAAATCAACCCCAGCTTGGCGCTGTCCGTGTTTAACAGCGTGCCGAACTTACTGGTAAATAAACATGAAGACCTTGTCAGCCTGCTTAACCAATACGTTCCGCTGGCGGTTGTTAACCGCTTCTATGAACAGTACCCGGAAATGAAACAAGCCGTTTCCCGCCTGCCGGCGAGAGGCACCGTCACCCCGGTGTGGGACGCGCAAGACCCGCTGCGTTTGGAATTACTCAGCCAGACCCCGTGGCTTACCATTTCCCAAGGGCGCCAAGCGCAGGAAGGGGATCTCGTCAGCCTGTTTGAGCCGGAAACCCTGCGCCGCCAGCAAACCAAAACTTTAACCGCGCTGAAAAAATACCAAAACGCAAACGGGGCTTTCTCTTGGCTGCCCGGCGGCCGGGATGACGAATACTTAACGTTGTTTGCGCTGGATATGTTTGCCCAAGCCTTGGCTTATGGGGCGGACATTCCGCAGGATATGGCTAAAAAAGCGTACGCTTTTGCCCAGACCTCCGTATCACGCCGCTTGGGAGAGGTAAAAACCCCATCGGGGGCGGACGTGGCCCACACCCTGTACGCGGCTTACGTGTTAAGCGCTTTCCCGGCGCAATGGCAAGAAGTGCAAGCCGCCCAAAAAGACATACGCGGCTGGGCGCAATACGCGGAAGAATACTCCCGCTTTATGACGCCCTTGGGGCAAATTTACGCGGCCAATATTTTCCACCGTTTGCAGGACGACACCAAAGCCCAAAAATACTTAAATATGGTGTTGGACCAACTGCAGGAAAACGAACTCACCGGAGCCTATTTCGCGCCGGAAGCCCAAAGCTGGATTTGGTATAACGATACTTTATCCACCCAAACCGTTACCCTGCAAACCTTATTGGATATCCGCCCGGAGGCAGAACAAATCGCCCCCATGGTGCGCTGGCTGTTGTTTAACCGCCAGGCTAATGAGTGGGGGTCCCCGCGCGCGGCATCCCAAGCGGTATTTACGCTGCTGAACTATCTATCCAAAAAAGGCTTAATGAATCAAGAAACCAACTACAGCGTAAAATGGGGTTCCGTAGAGAAAAACCTATCCTTTAAACCGTTTGACTGGACGGAAGACCCGCGTTACGTGCGCCGCGGGGATATAGACCCCTCTTTCTACAAGGCAGACATTGCCAAACAAGGAGGAGCGGAGGATTTTGCCTCTTTATCCGTGGTATACACTACGGCAAAAGCAAAACAGTCTCCCAAAGGGGTCATAAATGTAACGAGGGAATATTTCTTAAAATACACGCAGGACGGCGTAGCCAAACTGCGCCGCCTGGAAGATTTAACCCCCGTTAAACCCGCAGACGAGGTGGAAGTACACCTGACCGTAACCACGGACAGCGCGTTTGAGTACGTTCTCTTGTCTGACCCCAAACCCACCGGGTTTGAAAACGATGCCCTGCTTTCCGGCTGGACGGCCAACCCGCTTATTATGTATCAAGAGTATAAAGACGCGGCCACCAATTTCTACATTAATTGGCTGCCTGCGGGTACGGTGGAGTTTACCTACACCCTGCGCCCCACATCGGCCGGGGAATACCGCGTACCGGCGGCTAAAATACAGGCTATGTATGCGCCGCAGTTTGGGGCAAACAGCCGCTCGGAACTGTTACGGGTAGATTAAAAATTATGTTTCTTCAAAACCCCGCTTTTACAGCGGGGTTTTTTATGGGCGCCTCTCTTGAAATAGCTTCAGAATATACTATAATAGAGGAAACTGTTTAAGGAGTTTTCATGTCATCCGTTTTGGAACTTTTCTCCCCGGCGGACGGTTCCATCTTTCCGCTGGAACAAGTGCCGGACCCCGTATTCAGCCAGCATATGCTGGGCAACGGTTTCGCCATAGACCCCGCTAAAGGGGAAGTTTTTGCCCCCTGCGGCGGTATTATCACCAACATTAACCCCAACAAACACGCTTTGGTCATTACCCAAAATGGTTTTGAGTTATTAGTCCATATCGGGGTGGAAACGGTTTCTTTGAAAGGCAAAGGCTTTACCCTTTTGGTAAAACAAGGGCAAGAAGTAAGCCCAGGCCAACCGTTGTTAACCTTTGATTTGGATTTTCTAAAAAAATCGGCCCCTTGCGCTTGGATTATCTGCGCCGTTACCGCGCCGCAGGATGCTCCGGTAGCGGTATTAGCTTCCGGGCGGGCGCAAAAAGGACAAAAAATAGCCTCCGCCGGCGAGACGCAGCCGCAGCACTCGCCGCAAAACGCACAAGACGACGCGCCGGTTTTTCTTAGTGAAAAAATTTGCATCGTAAACCCCAACGGCCTGCACGCGCGCCCGGCGGCCGTGCTTGCCAAACTGGCCGCCCAGTTTGATTTTTCCCTTTACCTTGTAAAAGGAAATGAAAAAGCCAACGCCAAAAGCATTATGGAAATCATGGGCCTGGCTTTAGAGCCGGGAGAAACCATCCAGCTGCAGGCCCATACTCCCGATGAAAGCCGCGCCCGCCACGCGCTGGAAAAACTAACCACCGCTTTAAAAGAAGGCTTGGGGGAAAATGAAACCAAAATAAACCAAGCCGCCAGCCAACCCGCCTCGGTGGATTTTTCCGTTCCTGCTACCTTAAAAGCGCTGTGTGCCTGCGCGGGGCTGGCGCACGGAACGGCCTGGAAATTTACCGCCGGGGAAATACCCTTTGAAGAAACGGCAAACAATATCCCGCAGCAAGAAGAAATTTTTCAAACCACTTTAGCCGCGCTGGAAAAAGAATTACAAGAGGAGGCGGCTAAGTCCCCCAGCAACGCCGCCAAAGAAATTTTATCCGCCCACTTGTTTTTATTAAAAGACCCTTTTTTGCTGGCCCGTTCCAAAGAAGTCATCTCCCAGGGGAAAACCGCCTCTTTCGCTTTTAACGAAGCCATACGCGCCAGCATTGATTTGCTGAAAAAAACCCAAAACCGCTTTTTAATGGAACGCATCGCCGATTTAAAAGACCTGCGCAAACGCGTTTTGTTAAAAATAAGCGGCAAAGAAGAAACCCCTCCCGCATTTCCGGACGGGTGCATCGTGTTTGCGGAGGATTTGCTCCCGTCTGATTTAAGTTTTTTTGACGCCCATGTTCGCGGCGTGGTGCTGGCGCAAGGCTCTCCCACGGCGCACAGCGCCATTATGCTGCGCAATATGGGCATACCCACGTTGGTGGCCGCCGGGGACGCCGTTTTAAACGTTCCCTCCGGCAGTAAAACCTATCTTGACGCGGCTGAAGGCCTTTTGTTTATAAATCCTTCCGCCCAAGATGAAGAACGTCTAAATGCTAAATTTACGGAAAGCGCGCGCAAAGAGGCCGAACTGAAAGCCTCCGGCCAAGGCCCGGCCCTCACTAAAAACGGACTGCGTATTTTGGTGGGCGGCAACGTCAGCAATGAAAAAGAAGCCCTTTACGCTTACCAAAACGGCGCGGATACCCTGGGGCTGGTACGCACGGAATTTTTATTTTTACAAGGCACAACAACTCCCCCATCGGAAGAAACCCAACTGGCCTGTTACCAGCAAATTGTCAACGCCATGCACGGGCGCCCCGTCACCCTGCGCACGCTGGATATTGGTGGGGACAAACCGGTGGAATTTGTCCGCCTGCCCAAAGAGCAAAACCCCGTACTGGGGCTGCGCGGGGTACGCACCTATGAGCTTAACGAGTCCCTTTTCCGCGCGCAAATACGCGCCATGCTGCGGGTAAAACCGGCGGGCGTGGTGCGCATTATGCTGCCCATGATTTCTTTTATAGAAGAAGCCGCCCTTATGCGCCGTTTAATTAAAGAAGAACAACAAAACCTGGGCATAGAGGCCCCATTAGAAATAGGGATTATGGTGGAAGTTCCCTCCGCCGCTTTACTGGCCGAACAATTTGCCGAAGAAGTGGATTTCTTTTCCATCGGCACGAACGACTTAACCCAATATACCTTGGCGATAGACCGGGGACACCCCTCTTTAGCCGCCCGGGCGGACCATTTAAACCCGGCCATACTGCATTTAATCGCCGCCACGGGCCGCGCGGGCAAAAAGCACCACAAGCCCGTAGCCGTTTGCGGCGCCATGGCGGGAGACAGCCAAGCCGTTCCCCTGCTTGTGGGGCTAGGCGTAACCGAACTGGCCGTATCGGCCCAGGCGGTGGGAAAAATAAAATCCATCGTGCGCGCGCTGGACGAAGAATTCTGCGCGCAAGCGGCCCAGCAGGCCCTGTCTTTAAAAAACGCAAAACAAGTGCGTGCATTTGTACATAAAACTTTTCACATTTAGGAGAGAAAACAACTATGACCGCCATCAAACGCTTCTTAGCTCCCGCCGGGCGCGGCCTGGTACAATTGGGCAAAGCCCTTATGCTTCCTATCGCCGTACTGCCGGTGGCGGGGCTTTTGCTTCGCTTGGGACAGCCGGATTTGCTGGATATCGCTTTCCTGGCCGCCGCCGGGAACGCCGTCTTCAGCAATTTACCCGTTATTTTCGCGTTGGGCGTAGCCATCGGCTTTGCGCATGAAAACCACGGCGCCGCCGCCTTGGCCGCTTATGTGGGCTATGTGATACAAACCTCCGCCTTAAAAGTGCTGGATCCTTCCTGCGACATGGGCGTGCTGGGCGGTATTATTGCCGGCGTTACCGCCGGCCTGCTGTATAACAAATACAGAAATGTACAGCTTCCTTCTTATTTGGCTTTTTTTGGAGGGAAACGTTTTGTGCCTATCATTACCGGGGGGGCTTGTTTGTTAATCGCCTGCGCGGCTTATTTTATTTGGCCGCCTATCGGTAAAGCCATTTCCGCCTTTGGGGATTGGACGATACAGTCCGGCAATATCGGCCTGTTCTTTTACGGCACGGCCAACCGCTTGCTTATCCCGCTGGGTCTGCATCACATTATTAACAATTTGGTATGGTTTCAATTTGGGGAATTTACCGCTCTGCAAAACGGAGTGCAAAGCGTGGTGCAGGGGGATTTGACCCGCTTCTTTGCGGGAGACCCTGCCGCCGGGGCGTTTATGGCGGGGTTCTTTCCCATTATGATGTTTGGCCTGCCCGCCGCGTGCCTGGCTATGATACGCACGGCGGACACCGCACGCAAAAAAGCCATTGCCGGGTTGCTGCTGTCCATGGCGCTGACTTCTTTTTTAACCGGCATTACGGAACCGATAGAATTTTCTTTCATGTTTTTGGCTTTCCCGTTATACGTTTTGCACGCGGTGCTGACGGGAGCCTCTTTAGTAATCATGAACATGTTAAACGTAAAACTGGGTTTTACGTTTTCCGCCGGCCTGTTTGATTATATTTTAGGATACGGGCTGGGCACCAACGGCTGGTATTTGCTGCCGGTAGGCCTGGCTTACGGCGTGGCATATTATCTGCTTTTTGTGTGGGCCATACGCAAATGGGATTTAAAAACCCCCGGACGGGAAGATACTCCCCCCGCCGCTGACGCTCCCTCAAACGCCCAACCGGAAACCCCAAACAACGCCCCTTTGCCGCAAAACAGCCGGGCGGCGAAATATGTGGCCGCTTTAGGCGGGAAAGACAATTTAAAAACCATAGACGCCTGCGCCACCCGTCTGCGCCTGGAACTGGCGGACCCTTCCCAAGCAAATGAATCCGCTTTAAAACAATTAGGCGCGCGCGGCGTAGTAAAAGCCGCCGGGGGAAGCGTGCAGGTCGTCATCGGCCCGGAGGCGGACTTGCTGGCCGATGAAATAAGACAATACGTCAAAAGAGGTTAACTATGAAACTGGCTCTTGCAAACATCAACTTGGGTTTATGGGCCGCCGCTTACATAAAACAAACGGCCGAAAGTTTTTTATCCGCACACCCGCAAGAGCCGTTTACCCTAGGGCTTCCCACCGGAGGCACCGTAACGGATATGTACGCCAATTTGCGTTTGTTTTACCAAACGGGCGCGCTGGATTTTTCCCCTTTCGTTACGTTTAATATGGATGAATACGCCAACCTGCTTCCGGCCCACCCGCAAAGCTACCACAGCTATATGCAAAGGCATTTATTTTCCGGCGTCAACATCGCCCCGCAAAACCGCCATATTTTAGACGGCATGGCCACAGACCCGCAAGCCGAATGCGCCGCCTATGAAGCGGCTATCCGCCAAGCGGGTGGTATCCAGCTTTTTGTAGGGGGCGTGGGAAGAAACGGACATTTGGCCTTTAACGAACCGGGCTCCCCCTTTACCTCCCGCACCCGCAAAGTGGAATTAACCCAAGACACCCGGGAAGCCAACGCCCGCTTTTTTGGACACCGTTTAGACAAAGTGCCCACCCATGCGCTTACCATTGGGCTGGGAACCCTGTTGGACGCGCAGGAAATACTGATTTTAGCCGTAGGCAAACAAAAAGCGCAGGCTGTAAGCACCTTTACCCAAAGCGAACCGACCGTTTCCTGCCCGCTTACAGCTTTAAAACTGCACCCCAACGCCATGTTGCTGATGGACGCGCAAGCGGCTTCTTTACTGCCCAAAGACCTGAAAAAATATTTTGATGACCTGCAAACCAAAAACCCCGAGGCCGCCATCTACTGCCTGGAACTGTAAAATGAACAAACTTTTTATACTCAATGTGTCCGCCGTGACGGACGGTGAAATAAAACCCCAGCATACTTTGGTGGTGGAAAACGGGTATATATCCGCCCTGCTGCCTAACAGCCAGGTGGAAGAACTCCCGGCGGACGCCCAAATACTGGACGCCTGCGGCGCTTACGCCGCCCCCGCTTTTATAGACACGCACATACACGGATACGCCGGTTTCGGGCCGGAAACCGCCCGGGAAGAAGATTTGCTTGAAATGTCTTTGGCGTTAGGGACCTGCGGCGTGGGCGCTTTTTGCCCCACGCTGTATTGCGGTACGCCCGAGCAAATGCTGCGTATATTATCCGCCACGGCAGGCGCGTTTGGAAAAGAAAAAGGGGCAAAACTCATCGGCTTTCACCTGGAGGGGCCTTTTATCTCCCCCGCCAAACCGGGCGTTATGAAACCCCAGGATATTCTCCCCCCGCGCCCGGACTTGTTGCCTAAATTGTACGAAGCGGCCCAGGGGCATATTGCCAATATCACCTTAGCGCCGGAACTGCCCGGGCTGGAACCCATTATCTCTTTTTGCAAAGAACACCATATTCTTATGCAGGCGGGGCATACCAACGCCACGTATGAGGAATTTTTACAAGGCGCGCGCCAAGGCGTTACCCACACCACCCACTTGTTTAACGCCATGAGTCCGTTTACCCATAGGGCCCCGGGCGCGGCGGGAGCGGTGCTTATGCACCCGGAAATATCCTGCGAAATCATTGCGGACGGCGTACACGTACACCCGGACATAGTGGGCTTTTTGGGCCGCGTGAAACCGCCCCAAAACATCGCTTTGGTAACCGACGCGTTAAAACCCACCGGCCGACCCCAAGGGCCCTTTACCGCCAACGGGGAAGAAGTGGTGCTGGAAGGCGGCGTATGGCGGCGCAAAACGGATAAAGTGATAGCGGGTTCTGCCTTAACCATGCTAAAAGGAGTGGAAAACTTAACCCGTTTTGGCTTTAGCCTGCCGCAGGCGGTTGCCTGCGCCGGGGCCGTGCCGGCGCGTTTGCTGGGCTTGGCGGGCAGAGGCTCCTTAGCCCCCGGCCAAACGGCTGACGTGGTGCTTTTTGACAAGCAGTTTAACCTGTTTAAAACCATACTAACCGGCCGCCTGTTTGACCCGGCGCCCCATCATTAATACACCTATCAAAAAGTTTATGACATCTACAAAAAACCCCGGCCTAGTAAAGCCGGGGGTTTTATTTAAATACGGATACTATTTAACGTTTCAGCTTGGCGCAAAGTT
>CALUXF010000012.1 GCA_944324655.1 Candidatus Avelusimicrobium aviculae | reverse complement strand
TGAAACGAGAACGGCCCCCCTTTTGGGGAGGCCGTTTCCTCTTTGCATAGTAAAGCAAGGAGGTCTCGTGAAAATTACTTAGCTACGCAAGTTAATAACTTTCCACTTCCTACCTGAGGTTCAAATTGTATTTCATGATAAGCAATAAAACCACGGCAAGCAACATTGGGATCGCAATTCATATAACTACATACAGTACTTGTTACACTTCTTCCACATTCCATAGACACACTTGCCGATTTTATACATTCATAAGAACAGGTAGGACTGTTGGGGTCACAATTGTTAGTGCATAATTCTTCATCGGAAGATCCCGCAGGGCACCAAGTGCTGACTCTTTTTCCAACATATTGCGTAGGAGTGGATCTTTGGGCATAATAAGGGCGGAACTCCGTTACACCAGGCCCCCCACCTATTGCTCCAGGTATATCATTACCTACGCCAAGGCCACCCCCCATAGCAGATGGAGGCTGATAACACTGATTGTTCGTAACAGTGCCGTCTACTCTCTCAGGATTTTTTAAATAATATACCTGTTCAGCCTTTGTTGGCATTTTATCATGCAAACAGGGCGGATAGTTTTTTTCTATCAAGCCTACATCCTGACACATCACATCTAGCATCCATACCCGGCATTGAGAATAAGCCCCAATTGTTTCAATTTTAGGAACAAAGATATATTGTCCAACACATTCCCCCGTATTCGGATCCCTATGTTGTCCTTCCGGGCAGTCTTCCGGGCATTCTTTGTCCCAGTCGCCTTCCGTCCATACATTATTCACACAGGTATAGGCTTTCGTGCGTTCCGTCTTCCCGTCTGAACACGTTTCCGTTATATCGGCCGGCTTGGCGGGACATTCGGGGAATTCTTCCTGTACCCATTGGTAGTTGGTGGAAGCGTCACATTTATAAGAAGCTTTTACCGTTCCGCATTCACACTGTTTTACAGCGTCCGCAGGCTGCGTCCCGCTGCATTCAGGGTCCGGCGCGCATTCTTCCGCCGTCTTGGAGCAGGCTCCTAAACTATTGACCCATTTCCCCCCTACACAAGCCTTCGTCGTCTGCGTCCCGCACCCGTTACATACCTGGTTGCCGGTTACCTGCCCGTTTACGCATTCCGGTTCTTCCGGCTCCACAGGCGTAGGCTCCGTTCCGGGAGGAGTGGTCTCCCCTTCCGTACCCGCACAATTGGACGCGGGAAAGCTCAGCGTCGCGCAATCCGGATAGTTTTTGTTTAATTTTTTGCACCCTTCACCCGTGCAGCAGTAGCTGCCGTCTTCGTAAGACAAAATCTTAAGCGTATAGTCCCCACTCGCGCTCTTGGCCGAAATACCCTGAGCCTGCAAACTATACGTATAGTTTTTGGTATTGGCAGACGCTATGACGTCAGACAACGCTGAAAAGTTCGTCGTGTAGTTCTGGTCCAACGTACACCGTCTTTCCTGTTCCGTCCGAACCGCGGACATCATCTCTTCCGCTTCCGTCACTTTGCGGTTTTCTATCACGCGGTTGAATTTGGGTAATGTAACGGCGGATAATACGCCTATTACAATTACCACGATAAGCAGCTCTGTAAGCGTAAAAGCACGCTTATTTTTGGTTTTAATTTTAGACACAATCCCCTCCATTTGCTCTAGCTAAAATCCTTTATATCAAAAAAAAAAAAACAAAGCAAGGATTATTTAAAACGGCCCTTGCTTTGTTATAAAAAATCTTCAGCTAACCAAGGAAAAGTTCAATTAATAAAAAGCGCTATTGTATATTTTCCAATAATGTTTTTGACAGCGGCCAGGAAGCCGCTTCTTTGGTAAGTAATGAAACCGCTTTATCTTTTTGCCCCAATGCGGCGTAAACGGCAGCTAAGTGGTAAGCGATTTCCGCATTATCCAACAAGGCTTGGTAATCTATATTTTGTAATAAATCCAAAGCCCTCTCCAGTTTGCCTTGCTGATAGTATACCCAAGCCAATGTGTCTTGATAGGAAGCGTCCTGCGGAGAGAGAGAAACGGCTTTTTCCGCGTATTTTTGAGCCTCTTGCAAACGCACCCCGCGTACAGCCAGGCTATATGCCCATAAATTCATGGCGGCGTGCATATTTTCGTCCTGCGCCAAAAGAGCCTGTATTTGTTCTTCCAGCTGTTTGTATTTTTGCAAGCTGTCCAATACATACGCGTAAGCCAAGCGGGCGTCAGCATATTCCGGGCGCTGGCGTACAATTTTTTTAAGCACGCGCGCGGAGGCGCGGTTTTCACCGGCGTCTTGCAAGGCAAGCGCGTAAAAATAACCTATTTCAACACTGCCTTCAAATTTTTTATAGGCTTCTTTTAAAGTAGCCAAACTGGCCTTTCTATCACCCAGTTTTTCCTGATAAAAGCTTGCTTGCAGCCACTTGCCGGAAGTGTTTTCATAATCCCGCGCGGATTGCAAATAGTTCAAAGCCTGGGCATAATCTTCCTGCTCCTCAGCCAAAACCGTCAGGAAATACAGCGCGCTGGGGTTGCCCGGGTCTAGCTTAACCGCTTTTTCAAAATATTCTTTTGCTTTAAGCGTATCTTTGGAAAGTAAAAATACAGATCCCATACGGGTAAACATATCCGCACTGGTATAACCCATTTTTTCCAACTGCTCAAATTCATACAGCATTAAGAAAAAGTTAGAAGTCCGTTCATAAAATTTAGCCCGGGCCAAACGCGCGTCCGCTGAGTAGGGGTCCGCCTCGCACGCTTTATTATAATAGGTAAGCGCGGCAGGCGCATTTTGGCTGCGCCAATAAATATTTCCCATTTCCAAATACACGCTGGAAGTCATGGACGGAAAACGTTTAGCCAGTTCTTCCATTTTTTCTAAAGACTCCGTATCCCCCACATACGCCAACACAAGCATATACTGGTAGGCGATGCGGGTATCGTCCGGAGAATGTTTTAAGGCTTGTTCATAGGCCTCAACGGCTTGGGCAATTTCATTCTTTTTTAATAAATAGGCGGCGCGGACGGTCCAATCCTCCCCGTCAGATTCTTCTGTAATAAAATCCGCATAAGGTTCCGCTTCTTTAAATTGATTCTGCAAAATAGCCGTAGCTACAATATAGCGCTTAAGATATGGGTTATCAGGAGAATAGGAAAGCGCTTCCTTAAGTAAATCAATGGTGTCGGAAGACCCTTCCCGCTGGGCGTAGAGGGCCTCAATAAAGGTGGTATACAGTTTGGCTTCCTGGCGGGAAGCTTCGCTTAATTCCAACGCGCCCGCGGCGCAAGGCAAACATAAACACAGAAAACATAAAAATTTTTTCATAGAGTTTTTCCCATTAACAAAGCGTCTTGCCCGCCATAAAATTCCTTGCGTTTGTTTAACACGTTAAACCCGGCTTGCGTATATAGATGAATGGCTGGGCTGTTCTGCTCGTTCACCTCCAGCGTCACGCCACGCACCCCCAAAGACGCTAAACGGGCCAACAACGCGGAAAGCAATTCTCGGCCAATTCCACGGCACGCATGCGACGAACGCACGGCAAAATTGACAATCTCCGCCGCGTCGCCCGCATAGCGGGCGCAAATAAAACCTGATAAAAAATCGCCCTCAACGGCGGTTAAAATAACAGAGCAGGCCAGCCCCAGCTCTCCCTTAAAGCCGCTCTCCCCCCAGCCTGAAGCCAACGGCTGGGTTTGCTCCACCTCAGCCAGCTGCTTTGCTTGGGTTAAACAGGCGGGGGATATAAGCATATTATTTACCCAATAACTCAAAACGGGCGGGTTTTAAATACAAAGGCTCCAGGGCGTCATTTCGCAAATCTTCCCGCCGGGCAAAAGCGGCCAGCGTATCCGGGCGGACTAAGCAGTCCTTAAAATCCGCCAGCGGCCAGCGGCCCTGCAATAAATCCGTCAGAGGGGTATGCTCTTTGTCTGAACCGGCCACAAACAAAGACTCTTTGCAAGCGGACAGACGCGCCAATAATTCCTCACAAGAAAGCCATTGCGGCGCTTGCGGCCGCGGGGTAAAAAACTGCAGGAAATATTCCTCTCTAAACGCATGCAGCACCACAGCCAGCACGCCAGAAGGGTTTTGGGCCTTCCATTTTTTAAAAGCCTTAGAAGCCAAAACTTGTTCTTTTACCGCCTCAAACACGGTAACGCCATATACCTGCGCCCCGCTTAAATACTTAAGCATAGAGGCAAACGTAAGCGCAATGCGTATACCGGTAAAACGCCCCGGCCCGCGCACGATAACCACTTTTTGGGTATCGGACAGACAGGACTGCTGTTTATCCAACAGTTTTTTTAACACCGGAAACAAAAGCTTTTCCTGTTTTATGCCTTTGCGGCGGGAAGAATAAATTTTGCCTTCTTTCTCCACCAAGGCCAGCAAGGGGGAAGAAGATGTATCCAACCCAATTATTACATTTTTGACGCCCGGCATAATTCCTCCAACAGTCTTTGGCTCACACGCCCGAAAGCGGCTAATTTTATTTCCCGTTCGTCCGCTTGTTTTAAGACAAATTCCATTTCCAGCCTGTCCGCGGGAAGCATATGGGCAATCGGGTCCGGCCATTCGGCTAGAATAATGGATTTTTCATCCTCCAGCATTTCTTCAAAGCCCAGGTTAAACACTTCCCCCTCACTCAGGCGAAACAAATCTATATGAAACAGTTTGACGCTTTTGTTTTTGTACTCCTTCATCAAACTAAAGCTGGCGCTGACCGGAGAGCTTTTAAGCCCCAGCGCCGCGGCAACGCCTTTTACAAACACCGTTTTGCCCGCGCCTATCGGCCCGCGCAAAAAAATAATCTCCCCCCCTTGCAACGCTTTGGCAAAGCGCCCGGCCAAAGCCAAGGTCTCCTGACGGGAATGGGTAAACAAAGAGGTTTCTTTCATCAGCGCACCGTTTTTATGCAAACTTCCCTATCTCCCAGCATGATGCGGTCTTTATTGCTGGGGTCCAGCGTTTCTTTGCCGTCAATAGAAAACAAATATTTATAATCCCCGGCGGTTAACGCCACGGAAGTTTCAAAATACCCTTTGCGGTATTTTTTCAGCTCAATGGGGTTTTCCCCCCAGCGGTTAAAATCGGCCAGCAATTCCACCTTTTCCGCTCCCGGGGCGGTAATAAAAAAACGGCGGTATTTTACCTCGGTATTAAAACCGCGCTTGACGGGAATTGTTTGGGCGGCGGCGTCCTCTTTGGTTACGGGGGCCACGCGGGCGGAGCTTTCTATGGTATTTCCGGCGTAATCATAATAATCTTCCGCCGTTACAAAAAACCAAGTCAGCATAACGGAAATCAGCATTAAAAAAACAATAAACAATACGCCGGGCTTTTTGAGCTTAATTTTCTTCATCCAAAAAACTCCTTAAATAAAACTCCGCCCCTAAACTTTGCGCCAAAGAACACACGGCTTGCGTATCCGCCCCGGTTTTCTCCACACAGCTTGCCACCACCTTTTGAAACCCCGCCTGGGAGCAGAACAAAATAAACTCTTTCACCGCGCTGAACCCGTCTTCATACCCGGGGGCCGGGCGGACGATTTTTTTCCAGGTTTCCTCGTCCTGTGCGTTGAGGCTGACGTAAACTTCGTCAATCACCCCTTTTAACAAAGGCACAATATCCTGGTTGTTTATCATGTTGCCAAGCCCGTTGGTGTTGAGGCGGATTTTAACCGGCGGGAACTTGGACTGCGCCTCCCAGCCTTTGATTGTTTTGGCAATAAACAGCATTTCGTTTAAGCGCATGGTGGGTTCCCCATAGCCGCAAAAAACAATTTCCTGCACCGGATTTTGGTGCATTTCTTTTTCCAGCGCGTCCAATACCTGTTGGGGGGAGGGTTCTTTTTCCTCTAAATTTAAATTATACCCGTTAAAGCGCATATGCCACTTGGTTTTAATGCAAAACGCGCACAAATTAGGACAGCGATTGGTTAAATTAATATACAAAGCGTTTTTAAAACGATAAACGATTTTAGGCTGTTCTTCTTTTTTCATACACTACCTCTTGTATACATTATAGCAGTTTGAACGCCCCGCCCCCCGTTTTTAACAGTTCTTTTGTACAAGGTTACAACCCGGTAGACCTACCTCAAAACAGGTCTTTTGGCCCTGTCGCCGGCCAACCGCAAAACATATAATAAAAAGAGATGAAAAAGCTTGTTACTTTGTTTCTGTTAGCCGCCGCTTTTTTCTTTCCGGCGTGGGCCCAAGCAAAAGTATATTGGCTGGGGCGCGACATTGATATGGCCTTGCAATTTGGCTACCACACGGATAAAGATTGGGGAATGGTGCGCTCCTACGGGCATTCTTTGCTGGTCATCATACCGCAAAACCCCGCCCATTTCGCCCAACTATACAACCCGGCAGACCCAACGGCCTACTTTAAAGAATTGGAAAAAGATTTTGGAAACGGCTACAAAGGCTTTGTGATAGCCGCCTATGCCGAAAACGGCACCCAGTCCATCGGCCATGCGGACGGATACCTGGTGGCCCGCCTAAACGCCCCGCGGGAAATGCGCCCCGTACGTGATTTTTTTGCCCAAACCAACCTTAAAAAATGGAATTTTGCCGCGGGGGAAGTGTATTCCCCCTTTGAAGATGAAGTTTTTGCCCTGCGCCTGTTGCGCCGGGCACAGTATTATATGGCATATACCCGCCGCCACCCGCTGCCGTACGGAACGGTATATTCCATTATTGAACCGGCTGTACGCAGCACGCCAGACAAAGCCGTAAACTGCAACGCGTTTGCCTATTCTTTGGTACGTTACGCCGGGGCCGACAAAGGGCCTGATTTATACGCCCTGCGCGTCATGCCCGGCATTGCCAATTTATTGCCGGGAAAATTCTTTATGCAATTTTCCCAACAGGTACGCTTATTGCCTTTTCAAAAATACACGCCGCGCACGCTGGTTTTACAACAAACCAAAGTTAAAAAAGCGCTAAGCGCTCATTTTAAAAGAGAACTTAAAAATAAACCTGCCGCCCGGAAAACAAATTTACTAAAATAAATAAGAAACGATTTAGGAAGGGTGGCCGAGTGGTTTAAGGCGTCAGTCTTGAAAACTGATGTGGGGTATCCCCCCACCGAGGGTTCGAATCCCTCCCCTTCCGTTTGTATTTACTTTTTAAAACCCCGTTCTGAGAAATACAGAACGGGGTTTTCTTAAAATAAAGACCATATTATTATGTGCTAAACTAGGCATTACCGGGAAGGATACTGCTTGGCAATAGTTGCCAAATCCCCTTTATATGCACAGGGTATTTTTTCTTCTTTTAAATACAATAGCCCCCATTTGTTTAGCTCTATAATAGCCGGGATAAGCGTTTTGCCACGGCGGGTGAGGGAATATTCCGTCTTAGGCGGAACCACCGGGTATAGCTTGCGGGAGACAATACCATCCCGCTCCAATTCTTTTAACTGCTGTATCAGCATTTTTGGGGTGGCATGGGAAATTAACTTTTGCAACTCATTGTATCGGAGCGTACGCCCGATTAAATGCCCAATAATTACCCCTTTATACTTTCCGCCAATAATATCCATCGTGGCTTCCAGCGGGCATTTATATTCTGACTTTATATTCTTAGGCATATTGTTTCCTTTACTTACTTTATAGTAAGTATTATACAAAAAAGTAAATATTATACAAATTAGTATATTCTTGTTAAAAATAAATCAATTACCTACAATAAAAATATACAGCAAGGAGGTTTTATGCAAATAACCCAAATCAGAAATGCAACGGTAATTATCAATTACGCCCAAACCCGCTTTTTGGTGGACCCTTGGCTTGGCCCCAAAGACTATATGCCCGGCTTTGAAGGCGCCGTCCACCCGGAAATACGCCAGCCCCGTGTGGAGTTACCCTACCCTATTGAAAAAATTGTAGACGTAGATGCCGTTATTCTTACCCATGTTCACCCGGACCATTGGGACGATTTTGCCGCCAAAGCTTTAAATAAAAACATCAAAATATTTACCCAGTCAGAAACAGACAAACAATTTTTATCTTCCCTGGGGTTTACGAATGTGGAAATTCTAACCCAAGCCCCCGCTCGCTTGCACCAGGTTACGCTGTTTAAAACCCAGGGACAACACGGGAAAAGAGAAATTGTTAAACCCGTATGTGAACAATTAGGTATGCCCTATGATGCTATGGGCGTTGTATTTAAAGCGCAAGAAGAGCCCACCCTTTATTTAGCGGGAGACACCATTTGGTGCCCGGAAGTACAAAACGCGCTGGATACTTACCAGCCGGATGTGGTTGTGGTAAACGCCTGTGCGGCCTCGGTAGCCAATGGGGAACATTTGATTATGGGGAAAGAGGACGTTTTGCAAACATCCCGTTATGCTCCCCACGCCGCTATTGTAGCCAGCCATATGGATACCGTCAGCCACCTTACCGTAACCCGGCAGGATTTAAAAGAACTGGTAAAGGAAAACAATCTTTCCAACCTGTTCATTCCTAACGACGGAGAAACCTTAACTTTTACGGCAAAAAATTAAGGCTGTATAGATAAACCAAAAGTAAAACCAAACACCCCGCTTTATTTATAAAGCGGGGTGTTTGGCGTAAATGCGGGCGTTATAATAATTCTTTGCGCAGGGAGGCAGGGTCTTTGGCACTTAAATAAGCGGGAGGAACGTCAAACACGGTTTTGCAGCCAAAGGCTTTCTCTTGGCTTAGTTTAAAAGCCGCGCGCGCGTAAGCCACCAACACGCTGGAGGTAAACTCCGGGTTGGAATCCAGCTTTAAGCTGTATTCTATCAGCTGTTTATGCTCCCCGTTTTGGCCGGTGGCTCCGCTGGCGAACACAAACCCGCCGTGCGGCATGCCGGAGTGGTTTTTCGTCAATTCTTCCTGGGAAACAAAATGCACGGTGGTGTCATACTCGTCAAAATAATTGGGCATGGTTTTAATTTGCGCTTCCACCTGTTCCGCGTCCGCCCCTTCTTTTAACACCACAAAGCATTCCCGCGTGTGTTTTTGGCGGGTGGACAAAACGGGGTTATCCCCGCGGCGCACGCTTTCCAAAGCGGCAAGAACCGGAATAGTATATTGTTTTGCGTCCTGCACGCCGGGGATACGGCGGATGGCGTCTGAATGGCCTTGGCTGATTCCTTTGCCCCAAAACGTATATTGTTTGCCCTGCGGCAAAACGGCTTGGGCATATAAACGGTTAAGAGAGAAGAGGCCCGGGTCCCACCCTACGGAAATGATGCCGGTTGTATGGGCGGCGCGGGAGGCGGAGTCCACCGCGGCAAAATGATCGGGAATATGGGCATGCGTGTCAAAACTGTCCACCACGTTAAACCATTGGGCCAGCATGGGGGTTTGTTTGGGTAAATCCGTAGCGCTGCCGCCGCACAAAATCATTACGTCCAGTTTGCCTTTCCACTCCGGGGCGTCATCTAAAGAAACCACCGGCACCGCCGGAGTTAAAAGCGTAACGCTTTTGGGATCCCGCCGGGTAAAAACAGCGCAAAGCTGCATATCCGGGTTGTGCGCCAGGGCCAGTTCCACCCCGCGCCCTAAATTACCATAACCTACAATACCCACTTTTATTGTCATATAAACTCCTGTTCTTAAAATAAAACTATATTGTAAAAAAACTAAAGCTTTCGCGCCAGTCTTTGTAAATTTATAAAATATATTTATGCAAACCGAACTGACCTTGCTTGGAACCGGAAACGCCTTGGTTACCAAATGCTATAACACGTGTTTTGCCTTAAAAAGCCTAAGCGGCTGCTTTTTAACAGACGCCGGAGGCGGAAACGGCATACTCGCCCAATTGGAAAAAGCCGCCATTTCCCTGCCCCAGGTGCGCTGGCTGTTTGTTACCCATGGGCATACAGACCATATATTAGGCGTTATTTGGCTGATCCGTTTGGCGGCCTCCCTTTCCTTGCGGGGAAAGCATCCCGGCCTTACTATCTTTTGCCATGACGAATGCGAAGAAAAACTGCGTTCTTTTTGCCGCATGACGCTTACCCCCAAACTGCTTGCCGCGCTGGACGACACGGTGCGCTTTTTACCTGTACAAGACGGGACTTCTTTCACCGCGGGGGATTTTTCCTGCACGGCTTTTGACATTCATTCAAACAAAATGAAACAGTTTGGTTACCGCGCCCAACTGCCCGATGGTAAAATATTGGTATGCCTAGGGGACGAGCCGTTCAACCCGCTTTGCCGCCCATACGCCCAAGGGGCAGACTGGCTGCTTAGCGAAGCTTTCTGTCTGCATGCGGAAAAAGACCTTTTTAACCCTTACGAAAAACACCACAGCACCGCTAAAGACGCGGCCCGCACAGCTTCTTTGCTGCAAGCCAAAAACCTGATTTTATACCACACGCAAGACAATAACTTGCCGCAGCGCAAAACACTTTATACGCAGGAAGCCAAACAGGAATTTAACGGCCCCGTATACGTGCCGGACGACTTGGAAACCATCCCCTTATAGCCGCCCGGTTGAACAGCTGAAATATTTGAGTGGGGTGTACAATAACCCCCCTCCGCTTGGACAGCTGAGACACTTGAATAGTTTATACAATAAGCCCCCTCTTGGCATGCGCAAACCCTTTGCAGCAATAAAGGCTAGGCTTCTTCTTCCTCTTCTTCAAAATCTTCTTCTTCGGCGCGTATATCCTGCGCAAACTGGGCCCAAGCTTTAGCCGGGGCTTCAAAATTAATATTTAAACCCGTGTTGGAATAAGGGCCAAATACTTTATCTTCACCCGCAAAAATATTTTGCTCCAGGGTGATTTGCATAAAAAAATCATCCGGCCGGTTATACGCGCCGCAGCACGCCTGCGGGGCAAGGGACGGACGCATATAAAAAGACACTTTCGGTTCCAGCATGGTCCAATTATCTTCCGCCCGGTTGGCTAACACCTGGGCGATAAAATCAGAAAGATAAATGCTTTCTTCGTCTTTTACCGCCACCAGTTTTTCAGCCACGCAAGAAGAAAAAATGCTTTCCCCCTCGCAATACAGGCCGATTTGGTATTCCATAAATTCCCCTTCGCTGCCGGGGTTAGACCAAATGGTTAAAGGGGAAATTTCCAATTCCAAATGACCTTCTTTGCCAAATTTAATTTTAGCCATAGACGCTCCTTATGTAATAAAAAATAAAAACTATTTGTTTTATTATAGTAAATACGGCTCCCCAATCCGGGCATGTTTTGCTAGAATAATAGTAATCAGTAAGGAGAAAAACCCATATGAAAAAAGTATTCCTTCCCGTTTTTATTCTGTTATTAACCTGCGCCTGCGGAAAAGACGAACCTATCGCCATGCAGCGCAATAACCCGCAAGAAGAAATTTCCCAGGAAAACGCTCCGCAAGAAGATTTGCCCGTCTGTGACGCGCAATACGCGCAAAACCTGAGAAACTGCACCCCCATTATTTGCCAGGAACAGACCAACCTGCCTGGGAACTTAACCATTGTGCGCACGATTTCAGAGGGAGAAAACAACCTTTGCATTGAAACAATCGCCCCCAAGCAATCCCCCTCTAAAACCGATGCCGCCCAAAAGCCAAGTTCTTCTTCCGATGGGCAACAAAATGAAAAAGTAGACGTTATCCGGCAAACCTGTACATTTAATGAAACCCAACGCAACCAAGTGGCTGACTTCCTGCAATATTACTATAATTCCAAATCACCCGACAAACAGCAAGTTTCCGCCGGACCGGCGCCCAAAAACCCGTTAAAAGATTTCTTGCAGAACGGAACATGCACCGCTTCCGGCTTTGAACCCCAAGGGAAAATCACCTGTACGGGAACAAAATCCATCACGGTAATTACCATAGGAGAAAACGGGGAGGAAATTTCCCAAGTTATTACTTGCGAAAACCCCGCCCAGCCGGAACCCAAACAAGAGGCAAAATAAGCTTTTTCCCGGCCCCACTTTGTGTTAAAATATAGACAGGAAATTATGCGTTACGTTTTATATTTTTTAACTTTAGCATTAGTTTTTGTGGGCGGTATGCTGGTAGGCAATATCTATTTGCCGGAAAGCAACACCAGTATCGCCGCGGCTATTTCCGTGCCGGACCCGGCCCAGACTATCCCCCAACTAAAAGAAATATCACTGGATAAGGCCTCCCGCAATTTGTTCATATTGGGAGAGGCGCTAAACGCCTGCCCGGTGGTTGTAACAGAAGAAAAAGATCATTTGCTGGCGGAAATCAATTTATTGCTTGCCCGTCAGGAATTTGAGATTAAAAAAGCTTTGTTTGAGCTGGAAATAGCCAAAAACACCCCCGGATCGGCGGTTACGCCGCAATTTGCCCAAGCCAGCGCAGATTATGCCGCCGCGCAAGAAAAGTTGCAGGCATTGGCTTTGATTCTTTATCCGCCGGAGCCGCAAACCCCTCAAGAGCAACCCGCAGAAACCCAAGCGCAAGAAGAACAACCGGCGGAGGGCTCTGCCCAAACGGAAGGAACAGCCTCCGCTAAAAAAGAAGAGGGGAAAACGCCGGACGCTTCTTCTCAGTCTGCAGCCGCTGCCGCCGATAAAAAAACAGATTCCCAATCTAAACAAACGGATGAAAAACCCGCGGAACCAAAAGACGCATCCGCTAAACCAGCCGAAGAAAAATCCTCTGATAAAAAATAAATATCCCCTGCCGCTAGACACAGGGACTTTTTCTCTTAAAATATTGGCTCTGTTTGAATAAGCCACCGCTTGTATCATTTAAAACAGCGTCTTTCCAAATCCTGTAAGAAGATTGGCAAAAATTTTATTAAAAAAAGAAACCGGAAAAAGAATTTTTCTTTTTCCGGTTTCTGCTAACATACATTTTGCTTCTTAAGCTTTTTATTTGGCCACTTAGGGAATCCCCACACAGACATGCTCTGCACCGAAACCAAGCGCCTCTCTGGCCCGCTTAGCAGGCGCTGCGTCCGGTTTGTTTTAACAATTCCCGGTAGGCCTCCAGCTGGGGGCGGTAACGTTCCCACGCCTGGGCGGGGGTTACATCACTTCGGTAAGTCCAGTTCGTATCGTCCACCACGCCGGGTACGTTGACGCGGTCCAGCGTGCCAATGATATCCTGCCAAGAAAATAACGTTAAGGCGGAACCGGAGGTTAACACCCGTCTTAAAATGGCGCATTGCACTTCTAAGGTAAAAGGAATGTAACCGTCCGTCTTTTGGGCGGAAATCATTTCCCATATATTGGCCCGTTCATACTGAGGCATACTCTCCCACCAGCCGCGCACGGTTTCCGTATCGTGGGTGGAAGTGGTGGCCAAGGAAGCGACGGGATAATTGCGCGGTTCGCGGTAGTAACCATTATCTTCCCGTTCCCAGCGCAATACTTTATAACCCGGTATACGCAAATCCACCAGCATGCGCCGCACATAATTGGGAATGACGCCCAAATCCTCTCCTACGGGTAAACGTCCGGAGCACACGTCCAACACCATACGCAAGAAATGATACCCGCGGTCTATTTGGTTTTGCTCTCCCTCAATATCAAAAGCGCCTTTGTCATCCCCGGGGCCAAACACATAAGTGCGGTAGAAACCTACCAAATGGTCCAGGCGGAAAATATCGTAAAGTTCGGTTGCGCGGCGGATTTTGCGTTTCCACAAATCCAACCCATGCGCGTGCTGGTAAGGCCAGTCATAAGCCGGCAGACCCCACCGCTGCCCCCCCTGGGAAAACTGGTCCGCCGGGGCGCCCACTTCATAATCAATACGGTAATTTTGGCGTTCCGCCCACACTTCAGCGCTGTCTAAATTGGTGCCAAAAGGGATATCCCCAAACAAATATACCCCTTTGGCGCAGGCAAAAGATTTAGCTCGGCGCAGCTGCCGGTCCAACACCCATTGCACGTAAGAAAAGAATTGAACATATTCCCGGTATTGCGCCTCAAAACCGTCTACGGCCTGCGGGTGGGCGTTTTTTAAATCTTCGGGCCATTGGGTCCAGCTTTGCCATTTAAAAAATTCTTTCAGCGCGCGGAATACGCTGTAACCGCGCAACCAATGGCGGTTGGCGCTGCAATAGGCTTCAAACGCTTTGGCGCGCGGCGTATCCCAGGCTTGCTCCTGCGTTAAAAAATACTGGTAGCCAAACCAAAGCGCTTTTAATTTAGCTTGTTTAATAGTGCGTATCAATGCCTTGGGGGAATTATGCCATACAGCAATTTCCCCCTGGATATTTTTGATATATTCCTGCGCGGCGGGGCTGGCGGCGATATCGTCCACCTGGGGGATACACGCGTAAACAGGGTCCACCGCGAAAGCGCTGAGGGCGGAATAAGGACAGGTTTCATTGGGAGCGGTTTCCTGCAAGGGCAAAATCTGCACAAATTTGGCGCCCAAAGAAGCAAAAAACCCTACCCATTCTTCCAGACAGCCAAAATCCCCCACGCCCCAGTCCGCGTCGTTCTTCATGGCAGAAAGGGGAAGCAATATCCCGTTACAGCGGCCGGCAAGCAATTCGTCCTGTATGGTTGGCATAGGCGTTAGAGGCTATTTTTTAGCCACGGCTTCAATTTCCACCGCGCTTCCCTTGGGAAGGGCCACCACCTGAATAGTGCTGCGGGCGGGAGGATTTTCTTTAAAGAAAGAAGCGTACACTTCGTTCATTTCGGCAAATTGGGTTAAATCCGTCAAAAAAACGGTGGTTTTAACCACATTTTTAAGCGTGCAGCCCGTTTCTTTTAAAATATTTTCCAAATTTTTCAAAATCAGTTCCGTCTGCACACGTACGGAACCGTTATAAATTTCACCGGTTACGGGGTCTATGGGCAACACGCCGGAAGTAAATACAAAACCGCCGTCTTCTATCGCTTGGGAATAAGGGCCAATAGCCTTGGGTGCATTGTTGGAATTAATTACTTTTTTCATACAAATCAAACCCTCTAAGTAAAATACGCCGGAAATACCAGGCGTTATAAATATATGGTATAAAACCCCTACACGCCTGTCAAACCCAACAAAAAAACAAAACACGCCGCTTCGCCGCGCCTTAAATTGCTTTTATATAACAAGGATAATTTTTCTGCGTTGCGCGCCAAAAACAAAACTGCTATAATAAATTAACAGGAAAATTGCGGCAGGGAAAAATAAACATTTTCTTGCACGCGATAAAAATTTTTAGTAAAATATTTATGTTGGGTTTAACCCGAAAGATTAAACCCCGAAGTTATTTGACGGCTTTTGCGCTCGTAGCTCAGTGGTAGAGCATCCGCCTTTTAAGCGGGGGGCCGTGAGTTCAAGTCTCACCGGGCGCACTTTTAAGCCCTCTTCGTCTATCGGTTAGGACGTCGGATTTTCAATCCGAAAAGGGGAGTTCGATTCTCCCAGAGGGCGCCATTTTACTTTATGCTGCGTTAAAAACCCCCGGATAAACCGGGGGTTTTTATTTTGTTATCTTTCAAATGGCGCCTAAAACCGCTTTACCCGCCGGTGGCAATACGGCGCGGAGCCCTTTTTTACATAATAATGCTGATGGTATTCTTCCGCCGGCCAAAAAGTCTCCAAGGCAAGCACCTGGGTAACCACTTTAAACCCTTTTTCTTTTAATATATTTATCAAACGCAAAGCAATATCCCGTTGAGAAGGTGTCGTATAAAACACGGCGGAGCGGTACTGCGGGCCGATATCCGGCCCTTGTCCGTTTAATTGGGTGGGGTCATGAATTTCAAAAAAATGTTTCGCTAATGTTTCAAAAGAAACGATTTCCGGGTCAAACACAATGCGCAAAGCTTCCGCATGGCCGGTAGTATGCGTGCAAACCTGCTTGTAGGACGGGTTAGGCAGACTGCCGCCCGTATACCCCACCCGCAACTCTTTTACGCCCGGTATATCTTTAAACAAATATTCCACTCCCCAAAAACATCCGCCCGCAAAAACAGCCGTCTCCATTTGCGCCATGACCCCTCCTTAAAGCGTTTTTCTTATTTTATATAATAGAGTATATGAAACACATGCTTTTTTTATTGCTTGCCGGCGTTTTGACCGCCTGCAGCAGCATCATACCCTATAAAGACCAAAATTTAGACTATCTTTACAGTATACAAGAAGATCCTTCCGCCTACAAAGGGGCCGTAGTGGCTTTTAACGGAGATGTAGTGGGCATAAGAGAAAACAACAAATCCATCCGCCTCATCTTGCGTATAGACACCCCTCTCTACTATTACGCTACAGGAAAAGGAAACTCTTTATCTTATGAAATGCTGTATGTATTGTTTCCCAAAGAAAAACCCCGCGCCTCTAAAATAGCCAAAAACAATAAGGTAAAAGTATTGGGCCGGGTGGACGGATACATCACCCGCCAAGACGGATATGGCAACACGGCCGGCGTGGTGCGCCTGCGCGCGGTGGCCTTGGCGGACCGAACCCAAGACAAAGACTTTTATTTATCAGACGCCCCTTCCGCCGCGTTATATACGTCTTGGAAAGAAGGAAAGCTCTTTTTTGAAGAATCCGCCGAACAGGTATTAAGCCGCTTCCCGCAGCCCACCTCTCCGTCCTCCGCCCAGAAGCAAACGGCGCCTTTACCCCCACAAAAGCCTAAACCCGCCCCAGCCGCCAAACCCGCTAAAGAGAAGAAGCCGCAGCCGCCCGCCGGTATTGTGTTTGACCCGGAAGACCCCCCGTTTATTTTATTTCCGCCCAAAGAACCGGCCGAAGAACCCGCGCCGCAAGAAGAAACTTCTGCTAAAGAAAACACTCTAACGGAGCAAGAACAAACCCCCTTGCCAACACCTGCCGCCGCCCAACCGCAGGAAGAGCCCCTTTCCACCCAACAACCCGCTATAAAACAAACGCCCGCAAACGAAGAAGCCCCAGCACAAAAGGAAGCGCCGGCTGCTCCGGCCGATGCCCCCGTTCAACCAACGGCAGACAGCCCGGCAGAAACCTCCACTCCTGCGCAGGCCCCTGTTCCCGCCCAAGCGGAAATTACTCCAGCGGATAATACGCCGCCAGCCCAAGAAAAAACCGTTTTGCCTTCATGAAAATCCCCCGGAATAACCGGGGGATTTTTAAATAAAACATTCTGCGCTGTCTCACCGCGAAGCAGAGCAAATGGGCTTCTATAAGCCGGGAGGGAGTTTTTCTTTCATTAAAGCGCGCAAATTAAAATGTTCTCCGTCTGCGGTAAAAGTGCCGTCTCCCACCGCGTGGACTAAGCGTTTGTCCCGGCAGCGTTCATTATGCCATACTTCCATCACCTGTAAAATAACGAAACCATATTTTTTGATGTAGTCCGTTACCCGGCATTCCAAACAGGCTACGCAACCGGCCAAAAGAGGGGCTTTTACCTTTTTGGCGGGATAAGTTTTTATACGCAGTTTTTTAAATTTATCTTCCGTTTCCCCGCTTATCATACCCACTTGGACCGCTTTTTTTAGCAGGGCCGGGCCCGGAAGGCAAACCACGCATTCTTTGGTCTTAAGCAAAGCGTCAAAAGAGTAATTCCACGGGCCGGTAACCAATAAAATATGTTGGTTAAAATCTAGGGCGGCCGTCCAGGAAATAGTCATTACATTGGGTTTTTTACCGTCAAAAGTGGTAACCAACGTAAGCGGGCCGGGCTCTATAAACGTAAGCGCTTTTTCTAAAGGTAAAGTTTTCATGTATTTATTGTATAAATATAATTTTAAAAATCAAACAGGCGCCCTAAAAATCCCATTTTTAAAACAACAATTAAAAACATCGGCTTCTTTCTAAACGGCCTGTATAAAAGAAACAACGGCCCAACTTAGCGGCACACCCTAATTTGCACCCGGTTTTTATTGTTCAATATGAGGCTTTTGATTAATTTCCGCTAATAAAAAGAAACCCGTTGTTTACACCGGGATTCGTCTGCGTTTCCCGCGGGGCGGGAGAAGAACCCACAGAACAACTCATTAGCTATCAATAAAAAACCCCGCTTGTTACCAAGCGGGGTTGTAATATTAACTAAACGAATTAGTTATTGGCCGGCTGAGCGCATGCGGCATCAGTGCCGTTGTTGCAGCAAGAGGCGGTCGGCGTATCAATACCGCAGAAGTCAGCGCAGAGTTCCTGGCCAGCAGGGTTGGTGCCGTTGCAGGTTACGTTGTCGCCCTGATAGTAGCGGGACAAGCTATACTGATACTGCAAAGCGCCGCTGGCGGCATGGCGGGTAGCGGTGGCAATACCATCCTGGAAGGTGGTACCAGCCAACACTACGGCGAAACCGTTGCCGTTAGCACCAGTGGCCGGATCGCCTTTGGTGTAATAGGTGGACCCGTTGGAATCTTTCGGGGACACGTCCAACGCTCTGTAGTTCTCTACAAACCGGTTGGTCTGTAAGAATTTGCGGCGCTGGGCTTGAGCAATGCTGCCCAACAAGGTGTCGGCTTCCGTCATGCGGGAGCGTTCCACCGCTTTGAAGTACTGCGGCATAGCCATAGCAGCCAAGATACCAATGATCAACACTACTACGAGCAGTTCGATCAAGGTAAAACCTTTCTTATTCATAAAACCTCCTACAGTTTTACGTAGAGTTTTGCAGCCATAGCGGCTACATTATTAGTTTAGCAGTAGCAAAAAGCAATGTCAAGCCCTTTTAAGGACCTATAAACCCAATCATCGGATAGTCTACTTTTTTACTGCCGAAGCGGGAGAAGCAGGCTTTTCAGAAGAAAACGGCTTAGAAATAAAACGGATATGTTCTCTCTGCAAATAAGGAGCAAACAAAGAACAAAATTTATTTCCCCGCTCGTCTTGCCCTTGGCACACGGTTTGCCCTGTAAACATAGGGCGCACCAATTGGTAATTATAACGCCCTCCTACGCGGCGGGCAGCCAACCGGGCGGGTTCTTCGGCGGAAGGGGCTTGTTCCAAACGCAAAATATATCCGTCCGCCTCCGGCTTGCCGTTGGGGCCGATAAACGCCAAATATAACTCCGCCGGCGTTCCGCCCACTTCCTGCGCCGTTACATTTAATATGGCGGGAACAGAAAAATAACGGGCCAAAGCCGCCCAGTCCGCCGCGAAACGGCCATGTAAACGCATAAAATAATCTTGCGCTATTTCCGCATCAGACAAAACAGCGTCCACCGCCAGCGCGCGGGCTTTTTCTTTCTCCCAAAAATAACGGGGAAAAGCAAAAGCGGCAAAACACGTTATCACCGCCACTAATATCAAAAGTGACTTAATAGTAAAGCCTTTTTTCATGCGAAAATCCTCTTCCATGCGGCAACGGAAAATATAGGCCCGCCTTCCGGAACGGGCCTAAAAATTAGTTTTAATCCAAAGTTATTTTTTCCGGTATCGGAACCATGGGGTTAGCGGGCAGCTGGCTCATTTCGTCCACCCCGGCATAATCCATACAAAAGTTTACGTCAAACTCGTTTTCATAAACGGGAATACAATATATCTGTGACTGCCCAAACGGACGCACCAATTTATATGTATATTTTTCCGAGCCGACGCGCTGCGCCACCACAAAACCGCGGCGGTAATAATCAAACTGAAAAGAAACGGCAAAACCGTCCCCGGTATTATCGGGTGAATCTCCTTTCGTATAATAGACCTCGCTGCCGTCCTCGTTTTTAAAAAGGTGCGGGTCATTGCTCATATTTAAGTCCAAGTAGCTCCATTTATTAGTATAAGCATTACGCTTTAAAAAATAACGGTCCTGCGCGCCAGAAGCCGTGGCCATCATGTTCACCGCGTCAGACATAGTGGCCCGCTCTATTACCTTTATATAAGTCTTTACGGCAAAGGTAGAGAGTACCGCCACAATAAGAAGAACAAAAATAAGTTCCATAAGGGAAAAACCTTGGCTTTTCATAACATGCTCCTTATATATTACCAACTAATAAAACAAATAAAGCTAAAAACACCACACACAGCAAAAGTTTCATCAAACCTAAATGCTTCTTTAAAAAGTCGTTAAATCCTTTGGATTCATAACCTAATATTGATAATACAAAAATTAATACCAAAGGCAAAATAAACATGAAATTATATAACAGCAAATACAGCCACGCTTTCACGCGGAAAGCCGGGTCCTGCATAATTAAAACCACCGTAGGCAAATACACCTGCCCCGTGCAAACCGCTTCCACCAAAGACACGGCAAACCCCACCGCCAAAGCGGCCAATACCAGCCGCCAGCTGCTTTCGTGCTTATCACGCAGGAAAAACCCCATAATTTTATGGATACGCACTTTTAAATTAGTAGGAAGCTGCAAGAGCATTTTATCGGCCTTTTTGGTTTTTTTGTAAATCCAAAAATCATACAAAGCCAAAAAGAAAAACGCCAAACATACCGCCGCCGTAATAATATAAAACGCTTTAATGACGTACGCAAAACCGCGCATGGCGTACAAGAATTGGAACAACCCCAGCCCAATCAGCACATACGCCACAAACACCGCAAAACAATAAGCGGCGCCCACCAAAATAATTTCCCGGCGGGTGTATTTATACACGGTCAAGAACGAAATAAAAAACACAATCACCGCAAACGCACAGGGGTTTACCCCGTCCACCAGCCCGCTGCCGATAATGGCCCATAAAGTAATTTGGCTAAAAGCGGCCTGGGTGTCTTGGGCGTTTTCTTGCACTAAAATGGTATCCTCATCCAGCAGCATGGCTTTTTCTATCGCGGCGTCGGCATAGGTGGCAATTTCGTTGGGGTATCCCATTAAAAAAGTACTGCCCACGCAGGCGGCCGGATAGCCCAAATCCGTCACGCCGTAGGCTTTGGCCGTTTCGACAAAAATCAAGTTGTTTCCGTCTTTAGAAATATCCAGCTCCACAAAGTTTACGGTATCTTTATATTTATCTTTCAACTGTTGCCAATACTCATGCTTTAATTTATTGCAATGCACGCAAGTGGGGCTTACAAACAAACAGAAATTGGGTTTGTCCTGCGCCAACTGCACGGAAGCCCAAGCCGGTAACCCGGAAAGAAACAATAAAATACCGCCGAACAAAGAAACTATTTTTTTCATACTATACATTACCCAGTTTAATAAATTCCGCGATGCCGCCCATCACCATATCCACGGACATCAGCACCAAAATCATACCCGTCAAGCGTTCAATAGCCACCAGCCCCCGTTTACCCAACAACGTGCTGATGGGAAAAGACAACATCAAAATGACCGAGTTAATGAGAGACGCCGCCAACACCACCCCCAGCGTAACCAGTTTGTTGGGGGATTGGGCGGATAAAATCATCACCATAGACAGCGCCGCCGGCCCCGCCACCAGCGGGATAGCCAAAGGCACCACAAAAGGCTCATCTTCTTTGGGGTCCGTCTTGGCTTCTTCTTCCCCGCCAAACACCAAGCGCACGGAAATAATAAACAAAATAATCCCGCCCGCTATGCTTAACGAAAATTGCCTTACTCCAAACGCCTGCAAGAACCATTTGCCTAAAAACAGAAACGCCACCATAATTAAGAGCGCTATTCCCAGTTCGCGCAATAAAACAATTTTGCGGCGTTCCGGGGCGACTTTCTTAAGCGCGGCAATAAAAAGAGGTATATTGCCAAATCCGTCCATAACCAAAGCCAGCGTAATCACTGAAGAAATAAAAAAATCCATAAAATCTCCTTGCGGGCGGGTTTATAACCGCAGCCCGCCCTCTATAATAGTATATCAAAATACAACCGGGCAAAAAACGCCGTTTTACAGGGGAAGTTTGTGCGCGAAAAAGCAATTTGATAATATGTAGCATATGTGGGATTCCCAAAGAAATAATGTACTTCATATTATCAAATGGTTTACGCTTGCCACGCTGGTGGGCGTAATTGTGGGCGTGCTGGACGCGGCTTTTTTAAAACTGCTGGACGCGGCCATCAGCTGGCGCAATAATATATCTTATTTCTATGTGGGGCTGCCGCTGTTTCTGTATTTAGGGGTATTGCTTTCCCGCCATACTTTCCGCAAAGACCGGGACTATACCACAGACTCCGTAATAAATAAAATCAACTCGTACCGGCCTATTTCTTTTATTTCCATTACCAAGGCCTTTTTCCTCTCTATCCTTACCATGGCTACCGGAGGTTCCGCCGGCAAAGAAGCTCCTTGCGCCGACGTAGGAGCCGGCATCAGTTCCACTCTGGCGCGTTTGATGCGCATGAACAAAGAAGACCAGCGCAAAATGATGATTTGCGGCGTAAGCGCCGGGTTTGCGGGCGTGTTTGGGGTGCCGATATCCGGCGCCCTCTTTGGGTTGGAAGTGTTATGGGTGGGGCATATTTTTTACGAAGTCATGTTCGCCGCGCTGGTAGCCGGGATGACGGCCTTCCAAGTAACGCAATATTTAGGCGTAAATTACATTTACCACCCTATTCATTTTGTGCCGGTATTTTCCGAACAATTCTTTTTAAAAGTGATTATAGCGGGCATGATATTTGGCATTATTTCCATTTTATTTATTGAAATGATGAAGTTTATGCGGGTGGTGTTTCGTTATATCACGCTGCGCACTTCCGTATTTATGGCCTGCGCGGTGGGCGGATGCTTGTTAATTGCCGTAGGATATTTTATTTCCCCCGTCTATTTAGGCCTGGGCATGAGCGGCATTGACAACGTATTAGCCGGTGCCACGCCGGACAGCCCCTTTGGGTTTTTATACAAAATCATCACCACATCCATTACCTTTGCCGCCGGAGGTATCGGCGGGGTGGTAACGCCTATTTTCTTTATTGGGGCGCAAGCGGGCGGCATGCTGGCTGATTTTTTGGTAGTGGATCCCGCCACTTTAGCCGCTTTAGGGCTGGTGGCCGTACTGGCGGGAACGGCAAATACTCCCCTTTCCGCCAGCATTATGGCTATTGAACTTTTTGGCGCGGAAGTGGCCCCTTACGCCACCATCGCCTGCGTTATCAGTTTTTTGATTACCGGCCAGCAAAGCATTTATCCCAGCCAGCGCCTGGCGTTTGACAAAAGCGGGCAGTCTTCCCCCGCGCAAAGCGCCGCCTACGCTTCGGCTGAAAAGAAAATACCCACCCGCAAAGGCCTTTTTAAGAAAACGCTTAAAGACATGGTGAAACACTTAATCCCCAATACAAAAAATTTTGAGGACGATAAATAATCCCTTCTTATTTAAAAGCGGGGCTGGAAAACTTCCAGCCCCGCTTTTTGTTTATACAAACTGGGTTTTCCGCTCAATAGGTAGGAATATTGTATTCCTTGGCTAAGGCGTTGTAGCGGTCTATCACTTTGCGTATAAAATCCCGCTTTTGCACATAGCTTCCCGGGAAAAACGCCCCTTTAAAACCGGCGATTACCACGTTTTTAAGCTCTTTTGGGGACAGGTCTATATTGCGTACCAATAATTCCAGCTCTTTGGTAACCGTGGTGTTGGAAACCAAGCGGTTATCCGTATTGATACTGATAGGAAGCCCGCGCTTAATCATTTCTTTTACCGGGTGGTCTTTAACGGATTTGATTTCCGGCAATGTTTGCAAATTGCTGGTCAGGCAGACTTCCACGCCAATGCGCTCGCTGGCAATATAATCAGCCAAGCTGTCCACATAGGCTTGTTTGTCTTTTACCTTACGGTCTTTAATCATTTCTTTGGAAAATAAATGCGTACCGTGCCCAATACGGTTGGCGTAGCAGTCCGTAATGGCCTGAAAAATGGATTCCGGGCCGTATGCTTCGCCGGAGTGTACGGTTTTGCGCATAAAATATTTATGCACATAGCGGTAGGCTTCCACATGGTCCGAGGCGGGATAGCCGGCTTCTTCCCCTGCCAAATCAAACCCCACAATGGGAAGTTTTTCCTCTTTCACTAGCCGCACCACCATTTTAGCCAGCTCCAAAGAGGCAATATTAAAAATTTCCGTTTTGCTGGACTGCGCCAACGCTTTCATCAATACCCCGTAATAAGGGGACATAAACGCATTAAAATTACGCATGGCGCAAGCGATAATGCCGTAATGAAATTCCAAATCTTTCCCCGTTTTTACTTCTTTGGAAAGATTATGCTCCCGCTGGGCGCGGGCTAACCCGCGAGCCACCGCGCGCACGGAATCCTGGGCGGAAAGTTTATCGTTGGCGTGCAGCTGCGGGGCAAAGCGCACTTCCAAATAGCGCACCCCCTCGGCAACAGCGTCTTGACCCAGCTCGTAAGCGATGCGTTCTATATTTTCTGCGTTTTGCATCACGGCGCCCGTATAACTAAAGCCTTTTAAATACTCCACCAAAGAGGCATACTTGTCTTTATACACCAAACGGCGCATGCCCTCCTGCGTATAGGAGGGAAGCTCTACCCCCTCTTTTTTTGCCAATTCTATTAATGTGGACAAACGAAGGGATCCGTCCAAATGCACATGCAAATCCGCCTTGGGAAGGCGCTGTAAAAACGCGGCGGGGACTTTTTTCATATTCATAATTTTTTCTCCGCTTTTTGGCCCTGCGGGGTGTCTTTCACCACATAACCCAGCCGGGCGACAGCGTCGCGCAGCTCGTCAGACTTTTTATAATCTTTGGCGGCGCGGGCGCGGGCGCGCTCTTCCAGCAGGGTTTGCACTTCCTGCGGCAGCGCGAGAGATTCCTGCGGTTTTTCTTTAAACAAATCCAATGCCAAAATACTGTCCGCAAAGCGCAGAAAAGCCAGCTTTTGCGCGGCCGTCATTTCCGCGCTGCGTATGCCTTCCCACACAACGGCCAACGCTTTGGGGGCGTTTAAATCGTCCTCCATGGCGGAGGCAAATTTATCTTTCCAAGTTTGGCACACGCCGCCGGTGTCTTCTTTTCCTTGGGCTTGCTGTAAAACGCCGCGGCTTAAAGCGCGTAAATTTTCCAAACTTTTGGCGGCCGAGTCCAAACTTTCAAACGTAAATTCCAGCTGGGTGCGGTAATGCGCCGTTAAGCATAAATACCGGTAGGAAAGCGGGTCATACCCTTTTTCTTTCAACGTGGCCAGAGTGACAAACGTACCGCCGGATTTGGACATTTTTCCGGAACGCAAAATCAAAAATTCCCCATGCACCCAGTAATTCACGTATTTTTGCCCGGTGGCGGCTTCGCTTTGGGCGATTTCGTTGGTGTGGTGTATGGTTACGTGGTCTATCCCTCCGCAGTGAATATCCAGGGTGTTGCCCAAATATTTCATAGCCATGGCGGAACATTCTATATGCCACCCGGGGAACCCCACCCCCCACGGGCTGTCCCACTCCATTTGGCGTTTTTTGTCTTTGGGGGAAAATTTCCATAAGGCAAAATCCGTCGGGTTGCGTTTTTCATCGCTCATTTCCACGCGGGCGCCGCCCTGCAAACCACTAATGCGCGCATGACCGACCAAAGCGTCATACCGGTCAAACTTAGACGTGTCGTAATAAATGCCGTCACTGGTGCGGTACGTATAGCCTTTGTCTTCCAAGGTTTTTACCAGGGTTATCATTTCTTTTATGTGCTGGGTGGCGCGGCTGATTACCGTGGGGCGGGTGCAGTTTAAAGCGTCAAAATCGGCCCAAAACTTTTCTTCGTAAAATTTGGCTATGTCCCAAGCGCTTTTGCCTTCGCGCGCGGCGCCCACTTCCATTTTATCCTCGCCGTCATCCTGGTCAGACACCAAGTGCCCCACATCGGTTACGTTCATAACGTGTTTTAACGGATAATGCAAACGGATGGTGCGGGCCAGCAAATCCTCAAAAATATAGGTGCGCAAATTGCCTATGTGGGCGTAATTATATACAGTAGGCCCGCAGCAATACATGGTAACCTGCTGCGGGTTTTGGGGGGCAAATTCATCTTTATGACGGCTGGACGTATTGTATAAAAACATTACTGGGCCTCCTCCAGCATATCATAATAGTTGGAAGATAATTCCTGAAAAAATTTATTGCAGGTGTTTTGCCCCACGCTGTTGGCGGAAGATTCCGCCAACATGCAGCTTACTTCAATATCGGAAAGTGGGTTCACCGCGCCCACACTGGATACGGAATACGTAAACCCGGCCGGGTTGTAAGCACGCAAGGCCAAGTTATAGGCCCGCGTAAGCGCTTTTTGGAAAACACCCATTTCCCTGGAAGAGGCTTTAGCCCCCAGCTGAAATTTTTTCTTAGCTACCGGGATAACCACATCCCCGTATGTATCATAGGCGCTGGCGGGTAAAGAGGCGGTAAAATCTTCGTCAGAAGAAACCACGTTGGTTTCCCCTACGGCAAAAGGGTCTTCATAAGAGCCGTCCAACACGCTGGGCGCGCCCAACGGGCCGGAAGGCAGTTCATAGCGGCCTTCATAATCTGTATACATGCTGTAATCCAGCCCCTGGCTGATGGTTTTGGAAGAGCGGTAGTCCCCCGTGGATGAACAAGCAGCCAGCGCACCCGCGCAAAGTATTAAAATAATCGGTTTCACATTCATGGTTTTACTCCTTAATTTTTAAAGTGGCCACCGCGTGGCACATGGCGGCCAGGCCTTGGCCTATTTCCCCCACGTGCTCGTGGCTTTTGGATTTGAAACTAACATTTTTTACGTCCATATTAAAAATACGGGCCAAAGATTTTCTTACCGCTTCATAATGCGGCTTGATTTTAGGTTCTTGGGTAATGACGGTAGCGTCTATATGCACAATTTGGGCTTGGCGGTTTTGCACAATTTCCAGCACTTTGCGGGCGATATCCACGCTGCAAATGCCTTTAATGGAAGGATCCGTAGGAGGGAAAAGTATGCCTATTTCCCCCTCGCACAAAGCCCCCAAAACAGCGTCGCAAACGGCATGGAGGACCAAGTCCCCGTCGCTATGGCCCAGAAAACCTTTCGTATGCGGTATTTCCACCCCGCCCAAAAACATTCTAAGCCCGGGTTCCATGCGGTGCAAATCAAACCCAAAACCCGTACGGTAATATACGTTTTCCTGCATAAGCGCCTCGGCAAAAATTAAATCTTCAGGGGTGGTGATTTTGTTATTGGCATAGTCAGACGCTACCACCCGCACCTTTACCCCCAGCTTTTCCACCAGTTGGGATTCGTCCGTAGCGTCTTTTTCGCTCCCGTATTTTTCCAACGCCTGCATGAGCAGTTCCCGCCGGTAACACTGCGGGGTTTGCGCCGCCCATAAAACATTGCGCTCTAAAGTATGGGCTATCACGCCGTCTTGGCACACTTTAATGGTGTCTTTTACGGGGACGGCCAGCACCGCCGCGCCGTGGGTTTGCGCCTCACGCACGCAACGGGATATAAAGGCCGGCTTCACCAAAGGGCGGGCGCCGTCGTGCACGGCCACCACAGGTAAACCGGCGGCGGTTTTTTCTACCCCGTTTATCACGGAACGAAGCCGCGTATCCCCCGGCAAAGCATAAGTTAACCCCTCAAACTCCTGCTGCAAAATAAGCTGGTTTTCTTTTGGGGTAACCACTACCACTTGGGCGATTTCCGGCGTGTTTAAAAAAGCGCGCACGGTATGAAACAAAGCGGGTTTTCCCGCCAGCGGCAACATTTGTTTTGGGCGCCCCATCCTGCTGCCGCTGCCGCCCGCCACAAGAACCGCTGAAGCAAAACCCGTCTTTTCGTGCATGCAAAAAATCCTATTTGGTTCTGGCAAAAATCATGCGGCCGGAAGAAGTTTGCAATATGGAATAAACCGATACTTCCGCCCGTTTGCCGATGTATTTGCGTCCGTCCTCCACCACCACCATGGTGCCGTCATCCAAATACCCAATGCCCTGTTCTTTTTCTTTTCCGTCTTTCATGATAAACAACGACATGGTTTCCCCGGGCAGCACCACCGGCTTTAACGCGGTGGCCAAATCGGCAATATTCAAAACGGTTACATCATACAAAGAACCCACCTTGTTAACGTTAAAATCCAGCGTGACCACTTCAGCCCCTAAACTTTTGGCCAGCTTTACCACCCGTTCCGCGTTATCCTGCGCTTTGGGGGTTTTGTTGGTAATGCGCACGCCAATTTCTTTTAATTCCTGCAAGCGGGAGGCCACATCCAGCCCGCGGCGGCCTTTGGCGCGTTCCAGCGGGTCTTTGCTGGCGGCCATTTTGTTTAATTCGTCCATTACAAACACGGGCAAAACAATAATGCCGGACAGAAAATTAATCTCGCACAAATCCACGATGCGCCCGTCCATTAAGGAGGACAAATCCGCCACTTTTAAATGGCATCCGCGGTAGGAAAGGCCTTCCAAATCCCGCGCTTTAAAGATGCTTACCAGCACCCCGAAAATCAAAAGCCCAATTTCTATATTGCTTTCATAACGGCCCCAAAACCCGGCAACCGTTTCATTGGCAAACTTCATTAAGCCGTAGTCAAAAAACACATACAGCATATAACCCAGCAACAAGCCGGAACAGGCAATCATTATCTTAATCAGGCGCAGGCGCTTAAACAGCACCTCTCCGGCAAGGACAATCGCCCCGCATAAAAGCCCGCCCAGCAGGCTCATGATGTCTTTATCAATATAGTTATAAGTTAAAAAAGGAAAAGCTACCAGGGTAGAAATCCTAAAAATCCAAATAGGCATAAGGCCTCCAATATAAATTAAAAGGGCAAAAGCCCTTATGTACATTTTACCACTTTCCCGGCGTTTTCTGCTGGTTTTTTACGGGAAGTTTCTCCACGCGGGCAGTGTATAAAAAACCCGGTTCTTAAAAACCGGGTTTTTTATCAGCGAAGCCGAAGCGACAAATCATTCAAATCCGCCAGTTCCGCCACTTCCAACTCTTTTAAATCCCGCTTTTCCGCACGGGACAAAGGCGCCGTATAGGCTTTTTTAAACCCCAGCCGGCGGGCTTCCTCCAGCCGTTTATCTAGCAAAGGCACCTTGGCCGCCTGTCCCAAAATGCCCACTTCCGCCATAAAAAGGCTGTCATGCGCAATGGGAATATCCTTGCAGGAGCTGATAACCGCCGCGCAGACGGCTAAATCCAAGGCGGGGTCTTTTAATTTTACGCCGCCGGCCAGGCTGACAAAAATGTCTTTATTGTCCAAGGCCAGGCCGATGTGTTTTTCCAAAGCGGCAAAAAGCATTAAACAACGGTTTAAATCCACCCCCGTAGCCACCCGGCGTGGATAGGGGTAATGGGTAGGGCTCACCAAGGCTTGCACTTCTGTCAGCAGGGGGCGGCTTCCTTCCAACGCCAACGAATAGGCACGGCCTTTTAAAGCGCGCTCTTTAGAAGTTTGGGCAAAATATTCGCTGGCGTTTTCCACTCCTTCCAGTCCGTGGCCCGTCATTTTAAAAAGGCCAATTTCACCCGTAGATCCAAAACGGTTTTTATGCGGACGCAATAAACGAAGGACATTGTCTTTTTCCGTATCAAAATAAAGCACGCTGTCCACCATGTGTTCCAGCACTTTGGGGCCGGCCAGCTCTCCGTCTTTGGTTACATGGCCGAGAACAAACGTAATAATGCCTTTGGGCTTGCACAGGCGCACCAGCTCGCTGGCGCATTCACGCACCTGGCCGACGGTTCCGGCTGAGGAAGTAAAATCCGGGTGATAAACGGTTTGGATAGAGTCCAGCACCAATACGTCTGGGGAAACCTGCTCCACCGCCTGTACGATTTTTTGTATGTCCGTTTCACAATGTAAAAAAATATTTTCGCTGGTAACACCCAAGCGCTGCGCGCGGCCGGATATTTGGTTAATGCTCTCCTCTCCGGATATATACAATACTTTTAATTTATCCGCCAAAGAAGAAGCCACCTGCAGCATCAGCGTGCTTTTGCCTATTCCAGGCGCGCCGGCCAAAAGCGTGATTTGGCCTTTTACCAGCCCGCCGCCAAGCAGGCGGTCAAACTCGCCCAAGCCGGTGGGAATGCGGGTTTGGGGAACGCAGCGGCTTTCGGAAAGTTTAATGATTTCGGAAGAAAAATCCGTAAACGAACGTACACGCTTTTCTTTTTTACTTTCCTGCTGTTTTACTTCTTCGGCCAGGGTATTCCACTCCCCGCATTTCGGGCATTGGCCGGACCACTTGGCCGATTCATACCCGCATTTTTGACAGACAAACACGGTTTTAAATTTCATCTAAAACTCCTAACGGGCCAATGTAGCCATGCCAAAGAAAGAGGAAATATCCTGGTCGTTAAACGAGATATTGGCCTTTACGGCAAAATCGTTGGTTTCCAGCGCGTCGCGCATCCAAGCCCCTACGGAGAAATACCGGTTAAACCGGAAATCCACCCCGTATGTTAAGTTGGGTCTGTTGAAATGGCGGTCATTAATGACGCGGTCACGCCCCCAGTCCGTAAATTCCACGGTGCCGGTAAAGCGGTTTAAGAATTCTTTGTCATAGAACGGGCGCAGTTCCATCGCCACGCCGCCCGCGCCGCGTATCAACCCCGCGGAAACGGACGCCCAATGATTATACAACCCAAAACGCAGGTCTATTTTATTGCGTTCCAAATAATCGCCTTTGGCGGGAGTGTCGTCCTCATTTCCCAGGTTGGCAATACCCGCGCGGTAAAAAGTGTAACCGCTGGAAGGATAAATTTCCAAAGCCAAATCACTGCTGGCTATTTGAGAAGAAGGCATATAAAAGAAGTCATAATCCCAATAAATGCGGAAACGGCTCATCTTACCCACAAAAGTTTTTACTTCCGTCATCGTTTCTTTCAGCTTAGTAACGCTTTCCTTTACGTCTTCTTTCATATTAGGGTCTTTAATTAAACTGCCTATTACGCCGTCCCCGTTATCCAAGCTGGTCATCACGTTATCCGCCTTGGCCACCACGTCTTTAAGCTGTTCGCTGATTTGGTCCAAATTTTGAACGGAATTGTTTAAATAGGGACGCATGGAGGCCACCATTTGGTTTAAATTGGCGGAAAGCTGGCGCACTTCCCGCAAAGAAGCGTTTAGATTTTCCCCAAATTGGCCCTGCTGGTGTACGCTGTCCACCAATTCTTTAATGCTGGACATGGTTTGCGCTATCATCACGTCCATGGGGACTTCGTCCGTGCCGTCCACATATTCCCCGGGTTTAATCAAACCGGCGGACTCCTCTCCCTGCACCACTTTTAAATATTTCGTACCGATAATCCCCGTCATCACCACGCTAAAACGCGCTCCTTGGTATAAAGGAATTTCTTCGTTAATGGCAGCCACCACGATGACGGTGTCATCTTGTATTTTTATTTCTTTTACTTTACCTACTTCCACCCCCGCCAGTTTTACGGGAGCTTTTACCGGCAGGCCGGATACGTCCTGAAATTTAACGTTTACGTTATACGTGCGCGTAACGGAAAGCCCGCCCAAAAAATAGAGCGAGAACCCCAACACGGCTATCCCTACTACTGTAAACAAACCTAATTTGGTTTCTGGTTTCATCATGTTATTCTACCTTAAATGAATTTAAAACGGCTTTTAATCCTTCATGATTTTCATTTGGATAGGCCCATGGCTGCTGCCGCTTACAAACTGTTTTACATACGGATTGTCCGTATGGCGCAGCTCGTCCGGAGAACCTTCCATTAAAATACGTCCTTCATACAAAAAAGCGATTTTATCCGCAATTTTAAAGGCGGAGTTCATATCATGCGTAATCACTACCGATGTAACTCCCAGTTTGCGTTTTAAGTCTAATATCAACTCGCTGATGATGTCAGACATAATAGGGTCCAGCCCGGTGGTGGGCTCATCGTATAAAATACATTTGGGGCTGATGGCTAGCACCCGCGCCAAAGACACGCGCTTGCGCATACCGCCGGAAAGCTCGCTGGGGTTTAAATGCTCCACATCCTTTAAGCCTACCAGCGCCAATTTTTCTTTTACCACTTTGGCATAATCCGCCGGGGGGACATCGGTTAAATATTTTAAACCAAAAGCCACGTTTTCCCCCACGGTCATAGAGTCAAACAACGCCCCGTCCTGAAACAAATACCCAAAATGACGGCGGATGGCGGCCAGTTTTACTTCGCTGTTAATTTTGGTAACGTCTTTCCCGTCCACCAAAATGCGCCCGCCGGTGGCCTGCTCCAAACGCACCAAACACTTTATTAATGTGCTTTTGCCGGAGCCGGAGCCGCCCAAAATACAGGTTACCGTGCCGTCTTCTATTTTTAAGTTGACGTCTTTTAACACTTGCTTGGGGCCAAAATTCTTTTTTAAATCTATAATTTCTATCATTTAAATTCCAAAAGCCGTTAAAATAGCCGTTAAAAAATAGTCCAACACCAAAATAAGCACAATGGTGGTTACCACGGCCCCGGTGGTGGATTTGCCCACCCCCTCCGCTCCGCCGCGCGTACTGACACCTTTGTAACAGCATACGGTGGCAATCATAAACGCAAAAATGAAAGACTTGATAAAGCCATGCATAAAATCTTTTACGCCCATAAAGGTGGTAATATCCGTAAAATACACTTCCCCGGGAACACCCAGCGCATACGCCGCCACCAAATACCCGCCTATTACCCCAAACACGTTGGAAAATACCGTTAAAACCGGCATGGTAAGCAAAAAAGCAAACAACCGCGGAATAACCAAATACCGGGTGGGGTTGGTGCCCAGCGTATATAAAGCGTCCAGCTGTTCCGTTACCGCCATGGTGCCTATGTGCGCCGTTACCGCCGCGCCGGCCCGGCCGGAAATAACCACCCCGGTCAACACGGGGCCCAGCTCACGTATTAAGGAAAATGAAACAATAGTGCCCACAAAAATAGGGTCTCCAAAAATATTGCCGATGGTATTTCCCGCCTGCAAAGCAAGCACCATGCCCGTAAACAAGCTGGTCAACGCCGTCACGCCAAAAGAATCCACCCCTATGCTTACGCTTTGTTCCACCGTCTGCTTAAACTCAAAACGGGAACGCCCCAGCCAAAACAGCACGGAGCGTATCATCTCCGCCGCGCCGCCGGTTTGCGTAAGTAAATTATCTATGTGTTTTCCTATTAATGTAAACATTATTCTTTGTAGAACCTCGGCACACGGGGCATAATGAGGGTGGTTAACTCATAATCAATCGTGCCCGCCAGTTGGGCCAGCTCGCTGAAGCGGATTTCTTCTTCCCCCTGCTTGCCGGTTACGGTTACCTCGTCCCCCACCGTTGCGCCGGGAACGTCCGTAATGTCAATCATGCACATGTCCATGGTGATGTTTCCCAACACCCGGCAGCGCCGCCCGCGCACCAGTACCTGCGCCTTATTGGATAAACTTCTTAAAAATCCGTCCCCATATCCCAGCGGGATAGTAGCCACCCGCATGGCTTTAGGGCAAATGAAACTGCGCCCGTAACTCAGGCTGGCTCCTTCGGCCACGTCTTTTACGTACACAATGCGCGTTTTTAAAGACAGAATAGGCTCAAACCCTTTTTCCAACCCAAACTCCGCATGGCCGGGGCGCACCATGTCAAAAAAGGTATCCGGCCTGCGCATCATGCCCGGCGTGGCGGAAAGGTGGCACGTGTTAATATGCAACCCCTGCAGGCTGACCCCGGTAAGCGTATCACGGAAATAACCTATTTGTTCTTCGGTATAGTCCGGGTCGCAATCCGCGCTGGATAAATGGGTATACAGCCCGTCCAATATAACATGGGGGTTTTTATCCAAAAATTCCAAAATATGTAATACCCCGCCTCGCCGGGTGCCAATGCGCCCCATGCCCGTATCTTGCTTTACATGGCAAAGAGCTTTGGCATCCATCTTAGCCGCGATATCCGCCACCGCGCGGGCCGCGTCCATACTGGCAATGGTTACCGCCAAACGGTTTTTAATGGCGTACTCAAACGCTTCAAACGGGTAAATGCTGCCTAATACCAATGTGGGCATTTGCAGCCCCGCTTGGCGAAGTTCCATCCCCTCTTCCACCGATGCCACACCAAAAAACTGGCAAAGGGAGTTTTTTTCGGCGAATTTGCCCAGTTCCACCGCGCCGTGCCCATAGGCATTGGCCTTCAGAAGAGCCAGAATTTTAACATCCGGCCCCACCATATCCCGCACTTTTAGCAGGTTGGCCTTAAATTTATTTAAATCTACCTCTGCCCACGTGGGGCGCAAAAAAGGAAAAGACATGGGCGTTTACTCCGGTAACAGATTGGGGTTTACCCCCACATCTTGCGGCACGGACATATTATCATCGGCCGGATTGGTAAATAAGGTGTATTCGCCAAAGAAATTCAGCTCAATATCTCCCACCGGGCCGTTACGCTGCTTGGCAATAATCAGCGTGGCTTTGCGTTTAAGGCTTTCGTCATCGCGCTTATAATACCCTTCGCGGTGGATAAGGGCCACCACGTCGGCGTCCTGCTCAATGGAGCCGGATTCGCGCAAATCGGAAAGTTGGGGTTTGTTATCCTGGCGGGTTTTATCCTCATTTTTACGGCTTAACTGGGACAAAGCCAACACCGGCACATTGAGCGTGCGGGCCAAATCTTTCAACTGGCGGGAAATTTCAGACACTTCCTGCTGGCGGCTTTCGCTGCGGCCGGAACCGCGGATAAGCTGCAAATAGTCTATTACAATCAAGCCCAATTCCTTGCCTTGTTTGGCCAGTTCGCTTGCCAAACGGCGAGAGCGCATGCGTATTTCCGTAATGGTAATGCCGGAGGTATCGTCTATATACATAGGCGCTTCCGCCAGTTTGCTGTATTCGCGAAGCAAATCCCCCCATTTGGTACGGTCATAATAGCCGTTGCGCAATTTGTGGATTTCCGTCATAGACGCGGCGCCAAGCATACGTTCAAACAAGGAGTGGCGCCCCATTTCCAGCGAAAATATCGCCACGGGAATGCCCTTGGTTACGCAGGCAAAATGCGCCATGTTCAAAGCCAAAGCCGTTTTACCCTGGCTGGGGCGCGCGCCCAAAATAATTAAATCAGACTTGCGAAACCCGCCTGTTTTATAATCAAAATCCCTCAGCCCCGTGGGCACGCCCTGTATGGGGCTTTTGTTTTTGGCGGCGTTTTCGATCATAGCCAGCACTTCAGGCGCCATGTCTTTACTGGAAACAAAGCCCGTCAGTTTCTGTTTTTGGCCCAATTTATAAATTTGGTCTGCCGCTTCGTCTATCAGCTGTTGGGGGTCTTCGGCCTCTTGGTAGCATTTTTGTACCAAGGCGGTAGAGGTGCGGATAAGGTCTCTAATGACATATTTTTTATAAACAATGTTGGCATAATGTTCCACATGGGCGGCGGTGGATACTTTGTCCACCAGTTCCGTCAAATATACTTCCCCGCCCAGCTTGGCTAAAAGGCCGGAAGTTTTCAGCGCCTCGGTAAGGGTGACCAAATCTACCGCTTGGCCTTTTTCGGCCAGGTCTTTCATGGCGGAAAAAATCTTTTTATGCGCGTCTTTATAAAAATGTTCCGGCTTCAGAATTTCCAAAGCGGTTTCCACCGCGTCAGATTCCATTAACATAGAACCTAACACCGCCATTTCCGCGTCCAAGGCTTGGGGCGGCAGTTTTTCTTCCAACAAGTTTCCGGCTGTAGGCATAAGACCTCTTAAATAATAAAAATCCATACCAAGCGCCCGGCATACAGCAAGGCGCGGTCATAATATTGTAGCAATTTTATACATCAAAATCGCCTTTTACGCCAAGTATACCCAAAATTTGCTAAAGTATATTTTTATTTAAAAATTAATCCTTTTATAGGAGGTTTCATGCCTGCAAAAGCAATATCGGACAAGCAGCCCACCGCCCTATGGCTTGTATTTGCCACGGAAATGTGGGAACGCTTTAGCTATTACGCCATGCGCAGTATTTTAATTCTGTATATGGTTTACCTGTTGGGAATGGGGAAAGAAAACGCCTCCAACCTATATGGTACATTTACCAGCCTGGTTTATTTATCCACCCTGTTGGGCGGTTTTTTAGCGGACAGGTATTTAGGCCAAAAATGGGCTATCGTAATAGGGGGCTTGTTTATTGCGGGCGGTATGTTTGTAATGAGCGTACCCAGCTTGGGCATGTTATACGCCGCCATGGGCTGTATTATATTAGGAAACGGCTTTTTTAAACCCAATATTACCGCCATTGTAGGCCAACTGTATGAAAAGAACGACCCCCGCAGAGACGGCGGATTTACTATTTTTTATATGAGCGTCAACATCGGCGCGTTTTTTGGCCCATTGGCGGTAGGCTCCTTTGCGCTGGCGGACAACTATGCCGCAGCGTTTTGGATTGCCGGCGCGGGCATGATTATCGGCCTAGTGCTCTTTTTACTGGGATACAAAAAATTCATGCCGGGCGTAGGCCTCCCCCCCACCAAAAAACCGGTGTTTTATAAAGACCCGGCCATTTGGGCGCTGGCGGGCTCCGCCGCGCTGGTAGCCCTGTATTTAACGGGGCTGCACGCTTTAGCTTGGATTTTATTTGCCATATTGGCTATTGTATACCTATTCTATATGCGTAATGTAAAAGGCAAAAAATCCGAAGGGACCCAACCCCTCACCAAAACGGAAAAACAACAAATTGCCGTTATTGGCATTATGGCGTTTTTCACCATTTTCTTTTGGGCGGCGTTTGAGCAGGCCGGCGCGGCTTTAAACCTGTTTGCTTATGAATATACGGACCGCGTCATCCACCTGTTTGGCAAAACGTGGGAAATACCCGCCAACTGGTTCCAGTCTTTAAACCCGCTGTATATTGTGATTTTCGCGCCGGTATTTTCCAAAATTTGGCTGGCGCTGGCTAAAAAAGGCAAAGAACCCTCCACCCCGGCCAAATTCGTTATCTCTTTATGGTTGTTGGCTATTGGGTTTGCCATTATGGTGCTGGGCGCGTTTGCCTTAATAGGAAACGCAAAAATAAGCCTGTTCTATTTGGCTTTTGCCTATTTGTTCCATACGTTTAGCGAACTGTGCATTTCCCCGGTGGGCAAATCCATGGTGACCAAGTTGGCGCCGGCAAGACTGGTGTCTTTGCTGATGGGCATGTGGTTTTTATCCAACGCGGCGGCCAACAAATTGGCGGGGGTATACTCCGGCTATTTTCAAAAAATCAGCAATGTGCAGTTTTTCCTGTGGCTGGTGATTGTGCCGCTGTTGGTATCGGGCATTTTGATGCTTTGCATGAAAGGCATTAAAAAATGGATGCACGGCGTACATTAATATTTATCCTACACACAAAACCCCGCCCAAACGGCGGGGTTTTTGTTTGCCTTTCTGCTTAAATAAATACAAATTGGGTTTCATATACCACACCCCCCGTTTCATAAAAACCGTTCTTATTCTTGTTATACTTAAAAGGCTTGCCCCCCATAAACAAGGCCTAACTTCCGGCAAGATATTCTTATGAATACGGTTCCCCAATACGCCAAAACTCCCAGCGCTTAAACCAAAATATGTTAGCCTCTAAAATATCCGCTTGAATTAACGAGAGGTTTTAGCAGATTATAAAACCGCGGCTCCTTGGGCCAACGGCCTGCTGGGAGTAACACCTCCCAAAACCGGGCCGGGACCATGCAAAGCATGGACTTCTTTTTGGAAATTAAATTGCCCTACGGGTGAGTATAAAACGTTTTTTAAACAAGAAAAACCCCGCCGGTTGGCGGGGTTTTAATGATAAACTTAACGAACTGTTATTTGGCTTCGGCCGCGGCTTCGGTTTTTTCTTCGGCTTTGGCGTCGGCGATTTTAGGTTCCACTTCGGTAAGCGCTTCAATTTTTACCGTAATTTTGGCGGTTACCGTGGGTTTTAAGTAAATGCCCACTTCGGTTTCGCCCAGGGCTTTAATAGGCATGTTGAGCTCAATAGAGTCTTTAGCGATATTGTGGCCCAAAGCGGTTAACGCTTTAAAGATATCCGCTTTGTTTACGGAACCGAATACAACACCGTCGCTGTTGACGGTTTTGGTGAAAGGCAATACCACGCCGGTCAGCTTTTCGGCAATGGCGCGGGCTTCAGCCAATTCCGCTTCAATGCGTTTGGCACGGCGTTCAGCGCCTAACTGCCAGTTCTTAATGGCGCCTTCGGTAGCCAGTTCCGCCATGCGGTGCGGCACCAAATAGTTGCGCGCGTAGCCGGGTTTTACCTCTACGATGTCACCGGTCATGCCCAAGTTTTTAACATTTTGTCTTAAGATCACTTTCATGGTGCGGCTCCTTATTTCTTAGGCAGGGAATACGGCAAGATGGCCAAATTCCGGTCTCTCTTTACGGCTTTGGTAATCTGGCGCTGGTGTTTGGCGCAGGTACCGGTAATGCGGCGGGACAAAATTTTGCCGCTTTCCATAGTGAAAGACTTTACGAATTGGAAGTTCTTATAGTCTACATTGTCAATTTTTTCAGCGCAGACTTTGCAAACTTTTCTTCTGCTTTCAAAACGCTTCTTAGCCATATACGGGCGGGCCGGGCGTTCCGTTTTGGCGGCAGCAGCCGGCGCGGCGGTATTAGTGGCGGGGGTTTTAATTTCTTCTGACATTATTTTTCCCTCTTAAATGGGTGTTGGTTAAAAAGGGACGTCATCTTCCATCACGGGTTCAACATCCGCGCTGGAAGCGTCTCCCTGGGTTGCAGCACCGTACGAGCCGGAGCCTGCAACGTTGGATTCCAATATCTGAATACGGCGGGCGGTTACCTGCATGGATCTGCGGGTTTGGCCTGTCGCTTTATCGGTATATTCGCTGCTGGTCAGGCGGCCTTCCACATAGACAGGCGTGCCTTTTTTGACCCGGTCCTTACAACGTTCGGCCGTGGGGCCCCAAACCACTACGGGAACATAAACCACATCGTCTTTCCATTCGTTGTTGGTATTGTCCAGATATCTGCGGTTTACCGCGATATCAAAACGGCAGACGGCCTGACCTTTTTGCGTAAACGCCACATTGGGGTCCCGCGTCAGTCTGCCCGCCAAAAGCACCAGGTTCTGTTCCGGTAATCTGATTTGTGCCGTCATAAGGTCCTTTTATTTGGTAGCAACGGCCGGCTTTGCTTTAATTTCATTAGCCAGCATCACCATAGAGCGAAGAACTTTTTCATTAAGTTTCATTGCTTCGTTCCAGGTGCCGATAAATTCAGGATTAGCCTTGAATTTGAGATAGAGATAGAAACCATCGCGAACGTGGTTCACTTCATGGGTGAATTTTCTTCTGCCCAGTTTTTCTTCGCTGGTTACTTCTCCACCGTTTTTCGTGATGAGCTCTTTGGCTTTCGTCACGAATTCGCCCACTTCTCCGTCGGAGAGTTGGGGTTTAACTATCGTTACAGTTTCGTAAGTTCTCATATACTGATTATACTATTTTTATGTTTGTTTTTGTTAAGTCAAAAAACCTCTGCGGGGCGGTTTATCACCCCGTTTTGGCTTTAGGGAATATCTTTCCGGCGCCTTTTCACCAGTGGCCGCGGCAATTCCTTCCTTATAATTATTATACAAAAAAACAGCCCTTTACGGGCGTTTTAAAAAAATTTTGGCCGGGCTGGCGGCACCTTTAATAAGGGAAAGCTTATTTTCCGACACCCCCAAGTGCTGCGCCAAAAGAGTGCGCACGGCCTCATTGGCGCGGCCTTCCTGCGCGGGGGCTTTTACCCAAACCTCAAAACTATCCGGAGATTTTACCTCCAAACGGTTCTTTTTCTCCCCCGCGTGCACTTTTACTTTTAGGTATTGTTCCATAACCGTATTGTAGCTTTTTATAGGAATAACCCGCAAAAAAGGGGCCCGTTAAGACCCCTTTTTTGCTGTTGCAACCTAAACTATTTGGAAGCGATCAAGCTTTTAGCCGTCATATCGGCCGGTTTTTCAAGCCCCATCACGTCCAGCACCGTTACGGCAATATCCCCCAGGTTGCCTGCGGGCTGCATAACGGCGTTTTTGTGGTCTTTGCTCAAATACACAAAATCCACCAAGTTGGTGGTGTGAGCGGTTTTGGGCATGTTGATTTTTTCGTCCCACATTTCTTCGGCGTTGCCGTGGTCTGACGTGATGAACACGTCGTAATCCTTGGCTAAAGCCGCTTCCGCCACCGCGCCGGTGCATTCGTCCACCGTTTCCACCGCTTTAATAACGGATTGCAAATTGCCCGTATGGCCCACCATATCGCAGTTGGCAAAGTTGATGACGATAAAGTCATACTTTTGGGAAGCGATTTGTTTGAGGGCTTCGTCCTTTACAATATAAGCTTCCATTTCCGGGTGTTCGGCAAAAGTGGCCGGGTCAAAACGGCCTTTAATTTCTATGCGGTCTTCCCCGGGATAGGGCTTAATCAATTTCCCGTTAAAAAAGGAAGTTACGTGTTTGAATTTTTGCGTTTCCGCCAAGCGGAGCTGTTTTAAACCGGCTTTGGAAATCACTTCCCCCAGCAAATTGTTCATGCCGCCGCCGTCCGTCATGGAAGGCAAAGCGTTAAAGGGGAAAGCGTCATAATATTTGGTTAAGCCGCAGTATACGCAGGGGACGCGTTCGCCGCGGCGGCCCGGGTAATTATCGTCAATAAATGCGCGGGTGAGCTGGATGGCGCGGTCCTGCCGGAAGTTAAAGAAAACCACGCTGGAGCCGGGCTCCATTCCTTTATAATTCCCCAATACAGTAGGCGGAATATATTCGTCCACCATGGGGCCGCCGTCCGGCGTTTTCATGGTTTTGTAATCTTCGGCCACTACTTCTTCGGCGGTAGCGCCGTGCAAACCCTGGGCGTGTACAATTAAATTATAGGCTTTATCGGTCAGGCTCCAGTCTTCGCCGCGATCCATGGCGTAGTAACGGCCTTGGATAGTGGCGATTTGGCCCACGCCGTATTCCTTAATTTTTTGTTCCAGCGTGCGGATAAAACCAAGCGCACTTTGGGGAGGCGTGTCGCGCCCGTCGGAAAAGAAATGGATGTATACATTTTTAATGCCTTTTTCGGCGGCGTATTTCATAATGGCGTGCAAGTGATCCTGATGGGCGTGAACGCCTTCATCCTGCACCAACCCCATCACATGCAGGGGTTTGTTGTTTTTAAGGCAGTTGTCTATGCACGCGCTGAAAGCGGCGGACTGAAATAAAGAGCCGTCCTCAATGGTGTCTTTTAAACGTTTAAGTTCCTGCACCACAATGCGCCCAGCCCCCATGTTTAAGTGGCCCACTTCCGAAGAGCCCATATACCCCGCCGGCAGGCCGACCTGCTCGCCGGAAGCTTCAATTTGCGTATGCGGATATTCTTTTAAATATTTGTCCATATTGGGCGTCTTGGCGTTAGACACCGCATTGTATTTGCCGGGCTTGGCGTTACCCCACCCGTCACGAATAATAAGCACTACTTTTTTCATACTATACTCTCCTTATCAGTACAAATCAGTTCCGTCCACTTCTTAAACTGAAATTTTTGCAAATCCTCCACCGTGTGCACGCCGCGGGCGTACAAACGGTTTAAGAAATAATAAAAAATCTGTTCCGCCATTTTTGTATCGGCCATGGCCCGGTGCCAGCCTTGGCAGTTAATGCCCAGCTGCTGGGCTACGCAGCCCAAATTATTTTTGGCAAACCGTCCGCTTTTTCGGCACAGTTTAAGCGTATCCAACACGGGATTATCCGGCAGCCTAAAACCGCAGGAAGCAAACTCCTCGCGTAAAAAACCAAGGTCAAAATCCGCGTTGTGGGCCACCAATACGCAGCCGTCCAATAACGAAAGCAGTTTGGGGGCCACTTGCGCAAAAGACGGGGCGTCCGCCACCATTTCATTGGTAATGCCATGGATATTGATGACCTCCGGGCTCATGGGCATACCGGGGTTTAACAGGGTAGAAAACTCTTCCACCACCTCTCCTTGGTGGGTAACGGAAACGGCAATCTCGCAAATTTTTCCGCCTTCCAGCGGGGAAAGGCCGGTGGTTTCCGTATCTAGGCAAGCAAATTTAGCGTCCGTTAAATGCATATTTTCACCAATTTAAATAAACCCGCCAATGCACCAGCCAGCTTACCACACACGTTACGCCAAAACCAAAATAAAACGCAAAGGAAGAAATATCCATCAAGCGTATTCTGCGCGCGTAAATAACCGCCACCCAACAGGCGGACATAAAAAACAAACAGCGCCAGCCCGCCAAAAGACCCGTTAAAAAGAAAATGGCGCGCATAAGCATCATAATCCAATGTTCGTCCATGGTGGGAAAATCGCGCCCGTATAAATCTTTTTCCACGCAAAAAATAAAATTGCCCAGCACTTTGGTAACAAACAATAACCCCACAAAGAAAATCACCCAAGTTTCAGCAAAAAAACTGCCCGTATCATACAGCGCTCGAAAAGGCACCGCCAAAAACAATACAAGCAAATTAAACAAATCGTGCAGCACAAAAGACAATGTATTATGATATTTGTGCGCCCCGCTCAACTTAAACCACCCGTCCGAAAATATATACAAAGCCGTAATGGGGAACAACGCGCCCCAGCCCCGTATATGCGCCAAACCAAAGAAAGACCACTGCATATTCAAGTATTGCCAACACAAAGCCAATGCCAGCAGAAAAAACAACACGCCGCGCGCGGCGGCGGCTTTCCAGGGGTGGCTTGTGCCATAGGAATAAAACCGTTTGCCGTATAGGGCAAAATCAGCCAAATAGTACGCCAAAAACAGACGCCAAAAAATTATCATTTTTTCTCCTTCGGCAGGAGCACGGTAAAAGTGCTTCCTTTGCCGGGTTCGGATGATACTTGAATATCCCCGCCATGCGCGCAGACAATCTGCCTGCTGATAAATAAGCCCAAGCCGTACCCGCGGGAATCCGAACGGACTTGATGGTATTTTTCAAAAATGGTTTGCTGGTCTTTCGGGTCAATACCCATACCGCTGTCCTGCACGGTGATGGAAACCCCGCTCTTTTCTTTCTTCGCTTCCAAACGCACAAAACCCTCTTGGGTAAATTTGATGGCGTTGGAAAGCAAATTCACCAGTACCCGGCGAAGCAGTTGTTCGTCCGCCTGCAAGGAAACGGAAGGCACTTGTACCGTCAGCTCCAGCTTTTTTTCCTGCGCGGAGGGAGCCACCGTATCGGCCGCCTCCCGCGCCAGTTTCTGCAAATCCACTTCTTTAAAAGAAGGGTTCAACATGCCGGCTTCCAAACGGGAAACGTCCAGCACATCTTCCAGCAAAGCGGATAAGTTGGCGGCGGCCTGGCTCATTAAGCGCAAATACTCTTTTTCTTCTTCTTGGCTGGCCTTGCCGCTGGAAAGTATGTAAATATATCCCTGCAACCCAAGCAGCGGGGCGCGCAAATCATGCGCCACGGCGCGGAATAAATCTTCTTTCATTTGGCTGAGCTGGGCTTGCAGCTGGAGCGCTTGGTAATCCTTTAAATCGGCCGTCATCTTATTAAAAGAAGTAATTAAATTTTTAAATTCCCCCCAGCCGATGTCTTCATCTATCTTTTGGTCTAAGTTTCCTTCGCTTACTTCCTTAGCGGCTTTATCCAAAGCGGCAATGGGCTCACCCAAGCTTTCCGCAAAAGTAAGCGCGCCGAAATAAGCCAGCGTGGCGATGGCAAGCATGAACAGCAGAATAATGATATTTGTGTAGTGTATGGCGCGAAAAGCTTCGTCTTTAAATTGAAGAACCACCGCATAGGTGCCCCAAATAGGAGTAGGCGCATACGCCCCCACAAAAGAAGAGCCTTTTCCCTTTAAGCTTTTAATAAAGCGTTCTTTCCCTTCAAAAATCCGCTTCATTTCTCCGGCCGCAATCCCCAGCCGGGGCTGATGTTCCCCATAAAAGAACTGACCGTCTTCCCCCACAATATAAATCTGCCCCGTGCGGCCTATGCGCTGTTCCTGCATGCGGGTAAGCAAACCAAAAAAACTGACGATGCCGTACAAATAATTCCCATTGGGCATGGTGTACACAAACTCACTGATAGGGCGGCCTTCCACCACTTCAAACCCGCTGACGGACACGTCATTGCTTCCCGCTTGCGGCAAAGAATCGTCTTGCGACAAATCCAGCGGGGGTATTTTAGCCAACAAAGCTTTTTCCCCCACGCGGTAGGTTTCTTTTCCTTCTTTATCAAGCACCGCCAGCATTAAAAAATCCGGATTGGCGGCCATGGCATTATGTAACAGCTCTTGAGGGCTTTGTGATTTTTGCAACGCTTCAGACACGTTTTGGGCAAAAGACAAACGCCACCCCAAATCTTCAATATGTTGGTTGATGGAAGACGCAGCCATTTGGGCAAGGTTAGCGTGGGTTTCCAAAATATTGTCTTTTAAATGCTCCTGATAATACACAAGAAGCAACGCCATAGGTATCAGCGGCATCAATACCACGGTAAGGAATAATTTAAAAAGTTTAGAAAATATAGACATAACTAACCTTATATAAATTATACCAATTCCCGCTTTCTTAAAGCATAGAAACCGGGGCCAAAAGGCCTCATTTTACATAGGTCCAAAATCCCTTCAAAGACGGGCCCAATGGCCCTGGCCCCGCGGCAACGCAAAGGCTATACTGTAAGTATGAAAGCATATAAGAAAATTAAAAATTTATTGTTTGGACACGCACACGAGGGCAGCGCAAAATTCCCTTATACAGCCCCCTTTGCCCAAGAGGAGAACATTGTATATCTTTCTCCCAAAGAAGCTGCTTTCATATACCGTCAAAACAAACGTATTACCCGCACCCTCACGCCGGATAATCCCCTCCTTAAAAAGGCCGGCAGCACTACCCACGGTGCCTGGTTTTGCAACATTAAACAAACGTTGTAAACCCCCTGTAAACCCGGCCGCAAAGCCGGGTTTTTATTTTTAACCCGTCAAACGAAACAAAAAATCCCGGGGCAATCCCCCGGGATTTAATGAATATTAAAATCTATTTTGCAGAGTATGCCCAGTCATGGAAAAACACATGCATATCACACCCTACCGCCAACGCCCAACGCTTATCCTGCATAACACGCACCGCCAGCAAATTATAAAAACTAAACTCATCCCTGGCCCGCAATTGGGCGCGGTATTGGTTAATGTTTTGGGGAAAGGGGGCATATTTCTCTATCAAGCCGTTTAAATTAGCCCCTAAAGCATAATTAAATTCTAACACAAAAGGCTGGTAGGCCCGTAACTTTAAAGCAAGCGACCCCGGCTGATTGTAATTAGTGTGGCCCAACCCGGCATGCACAAAAACAACCGCGTTTGGATCTTTCTGTAAAATATTTTTTATAACGCGCGCCCAATAATTGTTCCTTTTATCCACCCCAGCGGGAGAAGACCATACCCGGTACGCGGCGGAACCCTCGTTATGGGTATAATCCTCAGCTATGGCCTGATCAGAAACCACCGGATTTTCCAGCCCAACCACCGGGATACCGAAACGAATAATCCACTCTGTATAAGGCCTGTAAAACGGCCTTTTACGCACGGCTTTGTTTATTTCTTCTCTGGATATGGCGTAAAAACCGTTTTCTTCCGCGGACAAATCATCCACAAACTCAGAAGCATAATACACTTTTTTCTGCGGATGGGCTTTTTGATAATCCACCAGTATAGACAAAACTTCCTGCATTACGCGTCTTTGTTCATGCGTTTCCCCCACCAATACCACACGTGCAGAAGGAGGAATTAGTTTGCCATAGGGGATAACACTATCATACAGCTGAAAAAGCACCGATTTATTAACAGAGGCTTTTTGTAAGGAAAGATACGCTTCTTTTTCTAAAAAATTATGTAAAGCTTTTTGCTGTAACTGGGCGTTGTGCTGTGTAAATTCCTGGGGAAGACGCTCTGGAAGAGATTTAAAAGAAGCCGAAAACATATCGCGCGCACAGCTGCCGCCAAGCGTTTTTTCCATCTGAAGCAGAGAAGCCGCGGCATTTTTCACGCTTTGCGGCCGGGAAGACTGCTCCACCTGCCGGGTAACTTGACGCAACGCACGGGTAAAAGAGTCTTTTTGCGCCCAACAACACGGCACATACAGCATAACCGCTAAACAAGCCCCCAGGCTCCTCCAAGATATATTCATGTTTTTATTATCCTAAAAAGGGGGTGTGGAAACAAGAGACTTTAGACCTATTTGATACTGGGCCTAAATGCCTAAGCGTTTTTTATCAAAAGTTTCCGCATAAAAAAGCCCCGCTAAACGCGGGGCTTTTACCAAAAAGGAAAAACTTAGTTTTTGGCTTTCTTTACGCCGTCAATCACTTTAGGCAAAATTTGGCGGGCATCACCCACAAAACCATATTTGCACACATTGAAAATAGGCGCGTTGGCGTCTTTATTTACGGCTATGATGGTGTCGCTGTGTTCCATACCCACAATATGCTGCACCGCGCCGGAAATACCGCACGCCACATACAGTTTGGCCGCCACCGTTACGCCGGACTGGCCAATCTGTTTTTCTTTGGGTTTGAGGCCCAAGTCAATCGCCGCGCGGGAAGCGCCTACCGCGCCGCCCAGTTCGCAAGCCAAGCTTTCCAAAAGGTCAAAACCCGCTTTGTCTTTCATGCCGCGGCCGCCGGCCAACACCACTTCGGCTTCGTCCAGCTTTTCGCCGCAGGCAATCGGGTCCATATGTTTGCTTACAATACGCACTTTGCCCGCTTCCGCCGGTACGGCAACAGGCTCGTTGACTATTTGGGCCATGGCGCCGGGGCGGCTTACCACTTTCTTAAACACATTGGGGCGCACGGTGGACATTTGGGGCCGGTAATCCGGGCATTTAATGTCCGCCATGATGTTTCCGCCAAAGGCGGGGCGGGTTTGAATAAGCAGGCCGTCCTGAATGGACAAGCCGGTGCAGTCCGCCGTTAAACCCACAAACAGTTCAGAGGAAATGCGCGGGGACAAATCACGCCCTATATAAGTGGACGGATACAATACCACGCTGGGGTTGTACTTTTTAATTAAAGTAACCATCGCGTTGGCGTAAGCGGCGGTGTTGTAATCGTGATAGGCGGGGCCTTCCACCGCGTAGATTTTATCCGCCCCGTAAGAGGACAATTCAGCAAAATACGGTTGGATATTATCGCCAATTACCACGGCGCACAGTTCTTCACCCAGCTGGTCGGCCAGTTCACGCCCTTTGGACAAGAGCTCAAAGCCCACCGGGCGCACAGACTGTTTTTGCCCGTTATCGGAAATTTCAATAAAGGCCCATACGCCTTTATAGGCGGACAAGTCTTTCTTTACCGCGCCGGCGGCCGGCAAAGACAGCGCTTTCACCGGGCAGACCGACACGCACGCGCCGCACATCGTGCAGCTGGCATTGGCCACCGCTTTGCGGTTCACCAAGGAGAGCGCCCCAAACGGACAAGT
>CALUXF010000011.1 GCA_944324655.1 Candidatus Avelusimicrobium aviculae | reverse complement strand
TAATTTTCACGAGACCTCCTTGCTTTACTATGCAAAGAGGAAACGGCCTCCCCAAAAGGGGGGCCGTTCTCGTTTCAGGGGTGTTTATAGGGCAATAATACTGCGCAGGGGGAGCTGGCCGGAGTGTTTATTTTATTATTTTAAAACCCGGGCTTAAAAAAGCCCGGGTTTAATTGGTTGTTCTTATTTTTTAATCTTCTATATATAAAAGCAAATATCCGTTGGTAAAATGTACGCTTATTTGCGTTTGAACGGAAAGGTTGCTTAAGGTGCGCCCGGTGCGGCCCAGTTCCAGCCGGGCGTTTGCCAGCGGGTATTTAAGCCCTTTTAGGGTGACGTTTTGGCAAGGGGAAACGGGTATCAGGCTTACCCTGGTGCCGGGGCGGACGGTTTTTTGGGCGGGTTTAATAAGGGGGAAAATTTGCCAGCCGTCTGCCGCAAAGCAAATATCCATTTTGTCTAAGTAAGGATATGCGGAAAGGAAATTGCCTATGGAAAAATCCCACCTTCCGCCTGTTCCGCCCACAATGGTGACAGCGGTAAAGTGATTGTCTTGCAGGTAGTCTAAGGCTTTTTCCAAATCCGTGTTATCTTGGCGGGGAATATGCAGCAGTTTTTCTTTAGGCCAGCAGCTTGCGGGTTCCAGGGAATCAAAATCCCCTATAATTTTATCCGGCGTTACGCCCGCCTGCGCGGCTTTTTGCGCGCCGCCGTCCGCCGCCAAAATAAAATCTGCTTTTGCGGCTAATCTTTGTAATAATTCCGGGGACGGGCACTGCCCGTTACCTATAAGTAATGCGCTTAATTGTTTTTTCATTTTTTTGTTGCAAGCATATGATAAATAAAATTATCAGCCCAATGGCCAACCCAATGTAGAACGGGTCCAGCGTTTGGGCCGCGCCGCTTAGGCCCGCTTGCCAGTTATCCGTATTTCCGGCCAGCCAGCGTGGCAGAAAACGCCAAAGGGTCATACCGGCCGCGCTGGACAAAGAAGCCAAAACAAATTGGTTGTCCGATATTTTCCCGGGGAAAATATAGCCCATTAAAATAGGCGCCAGCAAACAGGCGGAAAAATAAGAGCCCAACGTCAGCCAAATCTCTTTAAAACTGCCATGGAATATCCCCGCCATAAAGACAGCCAGCCCGCCCACCACAAACAGCGCAACGCGGTTGGAGAACACCACGTTTTTAAACCGGGTTCTGAGTAAGTCAAAACTCAGCGTGTTGGACGCGATAAATAAGAAAGAATTTAATGTGGACAAAATAATCGCCAAAATCCCCGCCACAAAAAAGCCTTTTAACCCATTGGGCAATAATTGTATGGCGTAAAAAAAGTAGGCTTCTCCCGGCTGGGCTTGCGGCAAAACCGCCCTCGCGTATAAAGAACCCGCCGTAGTGCACAAATCAAAACAAAACCAAATACAGGTGGAAATGATGATTCCTTTTTTTACTACGGAGAGGGACTGGGCGGCAAAACAGCGTTGGTAAAAGCTGGGGTCAATTAAGGCGGAAAGGGCAATAAAGCCCCAAATAAGGGTGTTCATGATTCCATTCCCGCCCGTAATAGAAAAATGGCTTGCTGGCAAATTAGCCTTTAAAAATTCCATTCCGCCAAACGTATGTATGGAAAATAACACCACTAGCAGTACGGAAATGCACATTACAAAAAACTGTACTAGGTCTGAAAACACCACGCTTTTAAACCCGCCCCAAACAGAGTACAAACACGCAAACAGCGTTCCGTAAATCATTCCGCTCAATATGCTTATGCCAAACACCATATTTAAAAACATGCCCAAGCTAAGCGCGTACGCAATAGGGGTGATATAAAAAAACGTAAATACCGCCGCCACTTTGCTTGCCCGTGGGCCAAACATACTTCCCGCCAAATCAGGCAGGGTGAGGGAGTTGTATTTCGCGATTTTTCCCGCAATAAAAAATGCAAAAATCAGATAAGCTATGTACCAAAAAGCCCCTTGGGTTACAAAATTGTAAATGCCGTAATTAAACGTAATTTCGTTTACGCCAAAAATGCCGCCATACCACGTGGCAACCAAAGTGGCTACAAACAGGGGGAGCGTAAGCCGCCGGCCCATTAGCAAATAGTCCAGCGCTTTGTTTCCGCCTTTTTTTAACCGCAAATTCCCGTAGATGGCCACCCCGGCGGTAAGGGCCAAAATGGCAAAAAATACGGCCCAGTCCAAAGCGGAAAGATAGGTGAGGGTGGTCAGTTCGGGTAACATAAGGCTTTGCCTGACTAATAAAAAATGGGGTCCTTTCGGACCCCATTATTTTACCAAATATAATATGCCGGAATAAGCACCAGCATGGAAAGCACAATCAGTATGATTTCCAACTTACAGAACCACTTGACCCATTGGGGGTAAGAAATTCCGGCCAGGGCCAAGGCGCCCATGGTAACCGGAGCGGTGGGGATAATGGGGTTTCCCCAGCCTTCCCCAAACTGGTAAGCCAAAATAACCACTTGGCGCGATACGCCCACCAAATCCCCCAGTGGGATCATAATAGGCATAGTCAGCACCGCTTGGCCGGAGCCGGAAGCAATAAAGAAATTCAGCGCGGTTTGTATCAGGAACATCGCCTGCGGCGCCAGTACAGAAGGCAAAGAACCTATGCCTTTGGTCATGGCGTGCAGGAACGTATCCAAGATGTATCCGTTCGTGGCTACAATTACAATAGAGCGCGCCAACGCCATTAAAATACATACGCTTACCATGGACTGCGCGCCAGCGATAATGGCATCGGTCGCTTGGTTAATGTTTAATTTGCCAAAATAAGCCGAGGCAATGGTAACGCCCAGGAAAACGGCGGCAATTTCCGTCATATACCACTGGTATTTAATGATGCCGAAGAACAACACCCCCATACCCAGCGCAAAAGAGGCCAACACCAATTTGTGCGCGCGGGTTAGGCGGAAGGAGTTGTCCACCACCACGTCATTAATTACTTGTAATTCGGCGCGTTTTTCCAAATCCATTTTGTAGGTTAAGCTTTTGGTAGGGTTTTTGCGTACCCGTTCCCCGTAAATGGTAAAGAACGCCGCCACAACGGAAGTGAATAAAAACCATACCCCTAAGCGCAGCTCCCAGCCGGAATACATAGGCAGTTCGGCAATGGTTTGGGCGATACCCACCGTAAACGGGTTTACAAACGCGGAGGAAAAACCCGTAAACGCCCCGATAAACGGGATGGACATCCCCACCACGGTATCATATCCCAAAGAAATAGCTAGGGGGATAAAGATGGGGATAAAGATAAGCGTTTCCTCTTCCATCCCAAACAAAGCCCCGCACAGCGAGAACATAAACATACAGGAAGGAATAAAAAATTTCCTGTATTGGGGGTGGGTGGAAAAGAAATAACTGATTTTTTTAATGACCGTATTGATGGCGCCGGTACGGTCTATCACGGTAAACAAGGCGCCTACCACCAAAATAAAGGCAATGATTTCCGCGCATTGGGTAAACCCTTCCACCGGGGCTTTTAATACGCTTATACCTTGCGGGGCGGGGGCCACTTTATGGTAGGAACCGGCCTCCACGTATGTTTTACCGTCTACTTCCACGCGGGTGTATTGGCCGGTGGGTACAATCCAGGTTAATGCCGCCACAAGCAGCATAATGGCAAATACCAGGAAGTATGTGTTGCACAGCAGTTTTTTCATTTTTTTCTTTGTTTTCCTCTTTTTAGTACGGGTTAAGGTACTTCTTTTTCTATAAAAAATATCCCGCCGGCTCAAACAAGGGTTTCCCCAAAAAATTGCGGCGGGATATCAAAATTATTGCCACTTCATTAAATACGGCGGCACTAAGAATATAAAAGACAACACGTACATTAACAGCAAAAGCGGCAACATCCATTTTAGCCATTTGCCGTACGCGATGCGCGCAAAACCGATGGCGGCAATGGTTACCGGGTCCGTAGGTATTACCATGTTCAGCCAGCTTCCGCCCAGTTGGAAAGCTAGTACCATCGTTTGGCGGGTAATGCCGATTAAGTCCGCCAGCGGCGCCAAAATGGGCATGGTCAGCACGGCTTTGCCGGATCCGGAGGGGATAAAAAAGTCTATCACCGTTTGCAGCATCATGGCGGCCCAGGAGGCGCACACCGGGTGCAAATGTTTAATGCCGGAAGACATCCAGTTTAGCATGGTGTCTAAGATGTGTCCGTTATTGGCAATAATTACGATGGCTTGCGCGAAGCAAAGCAGTACGGCAATTTCCGCCATGCCGCGTACCCCGTCAAAGAACGCATCATTAAACTGGCTCATTTTCATGCGGCCCAAAATACCGCATAAGAAACCCACTCCCAGGAACAGGGCGGCAATTTCGGTAATATACCAGCCGGAAGCTTCCAAATGGAGCATTTGCATTAAATCAATGCCCCACATGCCTTTAATAAAAGAGCATATCTGCGGTTTTAATACGCCGATAATTAACCCCACCATGCCCAGCCCAAAAGCCAACAACACCCATTTTTGGCGGCGGGTAATGTGGGTTTCTTCTTTGTTTAGTTTCAGCTCTTTGCGTTTTTCTATGTCAAACTCATAAGTTAGGCTGGCCTGCGGGTTTTTGCGTATTTTGCGCGCGTAGAAAGAAAGCCAGGTAATTACCACGCAGGTGCAGATGGCCCAAATAATTAAGCGGTATCCCAAACCGGAATACAGCGGCACTTGGGCGATGCCCTGCGCGATGCCTACGGTAAACGGGTTGGTGAAAGCAGCGGCAAAACCTACTCCCGCGCCGATAAACGGAATGGCGGTCCCCAAGGCGGAGTCATACCCTAAAGAAAGCGCCAGCGGGATAAAAATAGGAATAAAAATTAAGGCTTCTTCGCACATGCCAAAGGTGGCGCCGCATAAAGAGAAAGTGATAATCCCAAGCGGGATGAAAAGAAAGCGCAAATTCGGCCGGCGCTGGAAAAACGCGCTGGCCGCCTGAATACCCGCCGCAATGGCGCCTGTTTTTTCTACTACCGAAAGCACCCCGCCTATAAACAGCAAAAACACGATGACTTCCGCCGTGTTGGAAAAACCTTGCACGGGGGCTTTTAATACGTCAAATAAACCTTGGGGGTTTGCGGGGACGGAATGGTATGTCCCGGCCACCACTATTTGGCGCCCGTCCACTTCCATTTTGTCATAGGCCCCGCTGGGAACTATCCACGTCATAACGGCTACCACGCCGACAATTGCCAAAATAATGGCAAAGGTATTCAGTTTGATTTTGGACAGAATTCTAGACATTTCTTTTCTGTGTTAACCTCAATTTTTATATATAAAATAACAATTAAATATTTTACAAAATAACCCTGTATAAACGCTTAAAAATTTTGCCTTTTTAAGGGCTTTTCTGCCGGGGTTGCGTTTATTTTATATACTTAAATATATGTTGTATATTGTGCCTACCCCCATTGGGAACCTGCAAGATATTACTTTGCGCGCTTTGGACGTGCTAAAAAATTGCGACGCCGTACTGTGTGAAGATACCCGCCGTACGCAGATTTTGCTTTCCCATTTTTCTATTTCCAAACCGCTTTTTAGATACAATGAAAATGACGATTTTTCCATCCGCCGCTGCGTGGAGCATTTGCAGGCCGGGAAAAATTGCGCCTTAGTGTCTGACTGCGGCACCCCCTGTATTTCCGATCCGGGCTGGAAACTGGTTAAAGAAGCGTTGGCTGTGGGAGTAAAAGTAACTTCTCTTCCGGGCCCCAGCGCGGTGGCATGCGCGCTGGCGGGGGCCGGCATAACGGGCGGGGCCTTTACTTTTTTGGGCTTTTTGCCGCGCAAGCCGGGGCGTGCCGCCAAATTGATTTCCACCGCCTATGGCGTAGGCAACCCGGTGGTGATTTATGAGTCCCCTTACCGCGTGGTGAAAATGCTGGGCCTTATTGCCAAGACGCTGGGCCCGCAGACGCCCGTTATTTTGGCGCGGGAATTGAGCAAAGTGTATGAGGAATGGCTGAGGGGAACCTCCGCCGAGTTGGAAGAGAATTTAGCCAAAAAAAATAAAGTGCAGGGGGAATTTGTAATGATTATAGACCGCCCCCATAAGGAACAGCCCGATGACAACGCAGATTTTTAACGTACGGGAAATGACCAGCGATTTAATAACCCGGGCCGCCCGGGAGATTACCGCCGGGGCGGTGGCGGTGTTCCCAACGGACACCGTATACGGCATAGGCACCAATGCGTTTAATGAGAAGTCCATTTCCCGTCTGTATGAAATTAAAAACCGCCCGCCCGTAAGCGCGTTGCAAATATTAACGGGTACGGTGCGGCAGGCCCAAGAAGTGGTACAATGGGAGGAACCTGCTAAAAAATTGGCCCAAGCTTTTTGGCCCGGGGCGTTAACCATTATTTTACCGCCCAGCCCCAAAGGGGAAGCGTTGCTGCGCGGGTTTGCGGCGTTGGGGCTGCGGGTTCCGGGCAATGAGTTTTTGGTGAGTTTGCTTTCCTGTATGGGGGCGCCTATGGCTTCCACCAGCGCCAATTTGCACGGCCAGCCCACGCTTACGCGGGAAGAGGATTTATTAAACACGTTTGACGGGAAAACAGATTTTATTTTTTTGGGGGGGACGCTGTCCCCCGTAGCTTCCAGCGTTATTACGTTGGCTGAAAAGAAACCCCGCCTGCTGCGCGAAGCGGCGGTGTCCCGGAGCGCTTTGGAAGAAGTACTTGGGGAAAAGATAGATTAGGGAGTATTATGAATACATTTGAAATGTTTGTTTCCTATTCTTTGTTGGTGGCCTCTACGCTGTCTTTATTTACGTATTGGATTACCAAAAAGTTTATTTTAAAGAAAATGAACCGCACCATTATGAAGGCGGAACATAACTATCAGCAGCAAATAGCCAGTATGCAGCAGCAGCTTTCCGGCAAAGTGGGCATATTGGAAGGCATGGTGGAAAAATTGCGTCTTTCCAACCAGGAACTAAGCCGCTTAAATGAAATACGCAGCAAATTTATGTCTATCGTGGCGCATGATTTGCGCCAGCCGCTCTCTTCCATTCAGGGGTTTACCTCGGTGCTGATGATGGATAACCCGCAAGGCGGGGGAAATAACGACCAAATTGCCCTGAACAATATTATTAAAGCCACGGACAATATGAACCTGCTGATGGCGGACCTGATGGATATTTCCATGATTGAGTCCGGCAAGTTTAAAATGGATTTTAAAAATTTTATTTTTAACGCGTTAATTGCCGATGTGGTTGCCTTGCAAACGGTCAATGCGCAGAAGAAAGGCATCTTTTTGGTAACCTATGATTATCCTACTGACATTTGTGTCTACGCGGACCGGTTCCGCATTTCCCAGGCCATTAACAACTTGTTGGGCAATTCCATAAAATTTGCCCCGCAGGGGGGGCGCGTGGAAGTGCGCTATTTTGTGTTGGGGGATAAACTGCGCTTTTGCGTCTCAGACAACGGGCCCGGTATTTCCCACGGGGAAAAGAGCAAAATCTTTCAAAAATTCCATCAAGCCGATAATGACCGCAACGTAAAAAAACAAGGCTGGGGGCTGGGGCTGTCCATCGCCCAGGAAATTATTAATGCCCATAACGGCATTATCGGGGTGGAAAGCGCCGGCTTGGGGCAGGGAGCCTTTTTTTGGTTTGAAGTACCGCTGTCTCCGGGCGGAAAAGTAGGGGGCAAGACTCCCTGTGAGGAAGCGCAAGCCAACGCTTAGTTGTTTTTACTGTTAAAATAAAACCGCCGTGTTTGCACACGGCGGTTTTTTAACAGCCTATACCCCGGATTCTGTCAGCCCTTGCGGGCCGGGATAGCCATTACTCTAAGCGGCCTACTTGGTCACGAACGCGGGCAGCGTGTGGACCGGCTTGGCCTTGCTCCGTGCGGGGTTTACCGTGCCGTTTGCGTTGCCGCAAACGCGGTGGGCTCTTACCCCACCTTTTCACCCTTACCCTTGCGGGCGGTTTGTTTTCTGTTGCACTTTCCGTCCAACGGGGTGATATGGCCCCGTCGTCCCGTCCTTTCGGGCGGCGCACTGCCTTGTGGAGTCCGGAAGTTCCTCCCCCTAAGCCTAAAACGGCCGGGAGCGGCTATCTGGGCTGTTGTAAATAGTTTCGGCTTTTTTTATAAAAAAGCAAGCGCTGTTTCTTAAGGTGAAAAGCGCGCAAGGGGCCGTTAAAAACCGTCAAACAAATCTAATTGTTGAGGCCCTTTTTTGGGTTTGGACGCTTTTTTCTGCCCCGTTTTTCCGGTTTTAGGCTGTGCCGTTTTGATTGCGGCGGACTGCCGGGCTGGCGCAGCCGGGGCGGAATTGATTTTGGTTTTTGGTGTATTTGTTGGCGCGGGCGGGCAGCCCACATCGCACTTAGCGTCCATGGCTTTGTTGGCCAAAGCGTCCGCTTCTTTATTTTGTTCGCGCGGGACATGTTGAATATGCACCGCTTTGAAATTTTCGGTAATTTGGCGGATTTGGTCAATCAGCTCTTTTAAATTTTGGTTCTTGATTTTATATTCTCCTAAGTATTGCTTCACTAAAAGTAAAGAGTCCGAGCGGATATCCAATTCCGTGGCGCCCAGCAGCAGGCAGGCTTGCGCCGCGCGTTTAAGGGCGGTAAATTCGGCATGATTATTGGTGCAATGCGCCAAAAAATGCCCTTCCTGGGCCAGTAATTTTCCTTCCGGATTTTTGATAACGTAGGCCGAAGCCCCCGGACCGGGGTTTCCGCGGCTTCCGCCGTCTATGTTTATCTTTACTTTCATATAGTTATTTTAGCAAATATCCCGTTTGTTCCGCGCGCCGCTGTGTAAAAAACAAGCCGGAGGGCTGGATATTTCGTATAATAAAAAAGTTATTTTATAAATGAAAGAGAGAAAAGTAAATGTTTAAATTCAAAAAGAGAAAACTGCTTAAACTGCGGCTTAAATGGGGGCTTTTGCCCGCGGTGATCGCCGCTATCATAGCGGGGATTGTGTGCGGGTTGTTCTTCCCGGATTGGCTGACCCGCTTTTTTATAACCATTAACGGTATTTTTGGCAACTTCTTAGGTTTTATTATTCCTTTGTTAATTATTGGTTTAGTGGCGCCCGGCATTGCCGAACTGGGCCGCAGCGCCGGCAAACTGTTGTTTATTACCACGGCGCTTGCGTATGGGTTTACGCTGTTTTCCGGTTTTTTCAGCTATGCGGTGGCGGACCTTACTTACCCCAGCTTAATTACGGCCGCGGACAGAATGACCTCTTTTGGGGAGGCGGTGGCGTTAAAAGCTTATTTTTCTATCCCCATGCCTCCTATGATGGACGTGATGGCCGCTTTGGTATTGGCTTTTACGCTGGGGCTGGGCATGGCTTCTATTCCCGGCACGCGTTTAAAAGGCGCTTTACAGGATTTTAGGGACATTATAGACCGGGTGATCGTATCCGTTATCATACCCGTACTGCCTTTGTATATTTTTGGCATTTTCTTAAACATGACGGTAGGCGGCCAAGTGGCCACGGTGCTGGGCGTGTTTGCCAAGATTATTGTGCTTATTTTTGGCATTACGGCGGTTATGTTGTTTTTGCAATTTTTATTGGCGGGTATTATCGCCGGGAAAAACCCTTTCTTTATGCTTAAAACCATGATGGTTTCTTATATGACGGCTTTGGGCACGCAGTCTTCCGCCGCCACGATACCGGTCAATTTAAAACAAGTGGAAAAGCTGGGGGTTAAAAAGGAAATCGCCGGTTTTGTGGTGCCGCTGTGCGCCACGATTCACTTGTCTGGCAGCACCATGAAAATCGTCGCTTGTTCCATGGCTATTTTCTTAATGACGGGCCAGCCTCTCCACTTTGCCCAATATGCGGGATTTATTTTTATGCTGGGCATTACCATGGTGGCCGCGCCCGGCGTGCCCGGCGGGGCCATTATGGCGGCGTTGGGTATTTTGCAGAGCATGCTGGGTTTTGGCGAGGCCGAACTGGGCCTGATGATTGCCTTGTATATTGCCATGGACTCTTTTGGCACGGCTTGCAATGTAACGGGGGACGGGGCCATAGCGGTGATTGTGGATAAACTCTATTCCCGCCGCCCGGTGCAGCCGGTTGCCTTGCCGGCGCAGGAGGAACCCTCCCAGCCCAGCAACCCGCAAGGGATACGCATAGGCTAATGTTTTTAAATAAACGGTAAAACCCCGGCTGTTACTCGGCCGGGGTTTTATTTTTGGGGGTGGTGTTTATACTAAACCTTGGTCTATCATGGCGTCCGCCACTTTTTTAAAGCCAAAAATATTGGCCCCGGCCATGTAATCGCCGGGCATGCCGTATTGGGCGGCGGCTTCCAAACAGTTGGAGTGGATGCTGTTCATAATGCGGCGGAGGTATTGGTCCACCTCTTCGCGCGTCCAGTACACGCGCATGCTGTTTTGGGTCATCTCCAGCCCGGATACGGCCACCCCGCCCGCATTAGCCGCTTTTCCGGGAGAGTACAGCATTTTATTCTCTTTGATAATGTCTATTGCCTCTGGTGTGCAAGGCATGTTGGAACCTTCACACACGCCTTTGCAGCCGTTTAAAGCCAGGGTTTTGGCATCTTCGGCCTGCAGTTCGTTTTCGCAGGCCGTGGGGAAGGCCAAATCACAGGGGATGTCCCATGTCTTTTTGCCGGGGCGGAAATGCGCCGCTTTAAATTTTTGCCCGTATTCTTTTAAACTGCCGCGGCGCACAAATACCAAATCTTTTAAGAAAGCCAGTTTTTCTTCGTTTACGCCATCCGGGTCGTACACACTGCCGTCATAATCCATAAAGCCCACCACTTTGGCGCCCAGCTGGGTGAGTTTTTCCATGGCGTAAATGCCCACATTGCCCGTGCCGGAAATAATGCAGGTTTTTTTCTCTAAACTGTCGCCTTTGTTTTGCAGCATGTTCTGGGCAAAATAGGCCACGCCGTAACCGGTGGCCTCCGGGCGAAGCAAGCTGCCGCCCCAGTTGGGTTTTTTGCCGGTGAAAGCGCCGGTAAAGTCATTGGTTAATTTTTTATATTGGCCAAACATATAGCCTATTTCCCGGGCGCCGCAGCCCAGGTCCCCAGCGGGGATATCGGTATGGTAGCCGATGTGGTGGTACAGCTCGTTAATAAAAGAATGGCAAAAGCGCATTACTTCGCTGTCTGACTTGCCGCGGGTGTCAAAATCACTGCCGCCTTTGCCTCCTCCTAAGGGAAGCGTTGTTAAACTGTTTTTAAAAACCTGTTCAAAGCCTAAAAATTTTAGTACGTCTTGGTTTACCGTGCTGTGAAAGCGCATCCCGCCTTTATACGGACCCAGCGCACTGTTATACTGCACGCGAAAACCGCGGTTTACGTGGATTTCACCTTTGTCATCTTGCCAAGGCACGCGGAAAATAATAATGCGTTCCGGCTCGGTGATTCGTTCCAAAATGCGTTCTTTAAGGTATAAGGGGTGCTGCTGTAAAACGGGGGTAAGGCTGGAAACCACTTCTTTAACGGCTTGGTGAAAAACTTTTTGTGCCGGGTCTTTTTTAGCAACGTATTCCAAAAACTCGGCGGCATAGGTTTTGCTGTCCATAGTTCCCTCCTGTTTGGTGATACTTTTATTATAACACCATTTTACTTTTGTGCAAGCGGTTGCCGAGGGGGTGTTTTTTATGATATAACAAAAGTTAGAAAGGCTAAATATTGGGGGCGTTATGGCGCGTAAACTCTCATCTAACATGGAAGATTATTTAGAGGCTATTTCTCTGGCGGCTGATGAAAACGGCCGCGCCCGCATTACCGATGTGCGCGATATGCTGGGCGTAAGAACCCCCAGCGTAACCGGAGCGGTAAACGCGCTTGCCAAAGAAGGGTATTTGACGCATGAGCCGTATCAGGGCGTGGAACTTACCGCCAAAGGCCGCCGCGCCGCTGAGGACGTAAAAAAACGCCACGCCATTTTAAGCCGGTTTTTAACGCAAGTTATTGGCGTAAGCCCCAAAACGGCCGATATTGACGCCTGCAAAATGGAACATACCGTAAGCCGTGAAACCTTGGAAAAACTGCACGATTATCTGCATAAGCAAACCGGGAAGAAATAACATTTCCAGCACGTGTTTTCCTCTCTCAATATTTCGTATAATGAAAATATATCCTTAATCAACGGGAGTGTACTCTCATGGCAAAAAATAGTAAAAATAAATATTCCCATACCGTGCTGCTGCCGCAGACTGAATTCCCTATGCGCGCGGGCCTGGCGCAGAAAGAACCTAAAATCTTAGAGTTTTGGCAAGAAATGAATCTTTATGAAGCCATGCTTAAAAAGAATGAAGCCGGCGAACATTTTATTCTGCACGACGGGCCGCCCTACGCCAACGGAAAAATACACATCGGCCATGCGTTAGACAAAACCATTAAGGATATTATTTTAAAAAGCCGCGCGATGACCGGGCACTATACGCCCTATGTCCCGGGGTGGGACTGCCATGGCCTGCCCATTGAACAAGCCTTATTAAAAGAGCTTAAACAAGACAAGAAACATATTACGGACGTGCCCGCCTTCCGTAAAAAAGCGCGTGAGTTTGCTTCCAAATTTATTGATATCCAACGCCAGGGTTTTAAACGCCTGGGCGTACAGGGGGATTGGGGCAACCCATACCTTACCATGGCCCCGCGCTATGAAGGCATTACGATTGGCGTGTTTTTGGATTTGATTGAAAAAGGCTACGTCTATAAAGGCCAAAAAACCATTACCTGGTGTTCCCATTGCGAAACGGCCCTGGCGGACGCGGAAACCGAATATAAAGACGTGGAATCCACCTCTATTTATTTACGTTTTAAATTAGCCCATCCTACCGCTGAAGTTTTTGGCGATTTGGACTTTTCCAAACCCGTTTCTTTAGGTATTTGGACCACCACCCCGTGGACGATTCCCTCCAACATGGCGGCCGCCGTGTCCAATACGGAAGATTACGCCATTTTAAAAGACGCCCACACCGGGGAGTATTATGTGGTGGCTGAAAAGCTGGCCGAAGAATTTATTAAAAACACCGGGCTGGAAGCCGCCCAAGTGGGCAAAGTGCCCGGGGAAAAATTAGTGGGCCTTAAATATATTCACCCGCTTAACGGTAAAGAAAACCCCGTTATTTGGACGGACTTTGTAACCATGGACGCCGGGGTGGGTATTGTGCATATTGCCCCCGGCCACGGGGAGGACGACTTCCGCGCCGGAAAACAATGGGGGCTGGACGTATTCTGCCCGGTGGACGAAAAGGGCTGCTATACCAAAGAAGCGGGCGTGTTTGAGGGCATGCACGTTTTTGACGCCAACCCCTTAATGGTTAAAAAATTGGAAGAGCTGGGTTCTTTAATTAAAGAACAGAAAATCACCCACAGCTATCCGCACTGCTGGCGCTGCCACAACCCCATTATTTTCCGCGCTACGGAACAATGGTTTATGAGCATTGACAAAGACGGCCTGCGTGAAAAATTGCAAGCCGGCTTAAAGGACGTAAAATTTTATCCCGCCGGCGGGGAAGAACGCATGCGCGCCATGATTGGGCTTCGGCCGGATTGGTGTTTGTCCCGCCAGCGTTTCTGGGGTACTCCGGTAACCATTTTGTATTGTAAGAAATGCGGCAAAGCGCAAATCAACCATGAGCTGTTCTCTTTTATCAAAGAGCGCGCCATGAAAGAAGGGTCCGATTTTTGGTTTATTGACCCCGTGGAAAAGTTGGTCCCGCAGGGCTATAGCTGTGAATGCGGTTCTCACGAGTTTCGCAAAGAAACGGATATTTTGGACGTTTGGCTGGACTCCGGCGTTTCCTGGGCGGCCGTGTTAAAAGACCGCGGGTTGGATTTCCCGGCGGATGTGTATTCCGAAGGGTCTGACCAGCACCGCGGCTGGTTCCAAAGTTCTTATATTCCTTCTTTTACGCTGGAGGGAGTGCCTCCGTTTAAAACCATTGTCACGCACGGCATGGTGCTGGACCAGCAAGGCCGCCCCATGCACAAATCCTTGGGCAACAGCGTAGCGCCGGAAGACGTAATCAGCAAATTCGGCGCGGATATTTTACGCCTGTGGGTGGCTTTTGCGGACTATCAGGAAGACGTGCGCATTTCTGATGAAATTTTAGGCGGCCCGGTGGATACTTACCGCAAATTGCGCAACACAATCCGCTATGCGCTGGGCAATTTGTTTGATTATGAACCCGCCAAACACGCGGTGGCCGCGGCCGATTTGACGGAAATGGACCAATACATGCTGGGCCGGCTGGACGCGTTAATCCAAGAAGTGCATAAAGGGTATGACACCTTTAACTTTCGCCATGCCATGCGCAGCATAGCCAATTTCTGTATTTTGGATTTGTCTTCTTTTATGTTGGACGCTTCCAAAGACCGTTTGTATACGCTGGGGGCTTCTTCACATTCCCGCCGCAGCGCGCAAACCACGCTGGCGGAAATTGTAAAAGCCTTGTTGCAGTTAATGGCGCCGGTGCTTTCTTTTACGGCGGAAGAAGCGTGGCAGGTGCTGCGCTCTATCCCGGCCGGGAAGGACTTGCCGGAAAGTATTTTCCTTTCCAATATGCCGCGTAATGCCTCTATGGTGCCGGATGTGAAACTGGAAGAAAAATGGAACAAAATCCGTGATATACGTGATTTGGTGCAAAAAGAACTGGAAGACGCCCGCCAAAAAGGCGTGATAGGGGCTTCGTTAGAAGCGAAGGTTATTTTTAAAACCGATAACCCGGACATGAAAGCGTTCTTGGAAGAAACCCAAAACATGTGGCCGGAGATTGCCATTGTGTCCGCGGTGGAAGTAAAAGACGGCGCCGGTGAACTGAATATAGAAGCCGTACACGCCCCGGGAGAAAAATGCCCCCGTTGCTGGCAGTGGAAAGAAGATGTTGGCGCAAACCCCAAACACGCGGATTTGTGCGCCCGCTGCGCGGCTGTATTGGAAAAAGAAGGCTTAACCGTAGAGCAAGAGGAGACGGCTGGTGTCTAACGCTTGGGCCCGCTTAAAAACTTGGTTGGCGCGCAACAAAGCGGTATGGATGTGCGGCGCGCTGATTGTGGCGGCGGACCGGGCCAGTAAAAACTGGGCGTTAAGTTATTTGCAGGATAAAGATGTCAATTTTTTTGAGTATTTCCGCCTGCATTATGTGGAAAACACCGGCATGGCTTTTGGCTTAATGCAAAACGGCAATTTGCTTTTGATATGGATTATGCTGGCCGTTTTGGCTTATTTGGCGTACAGCTGGAAAGAAATTGCCTCCGCCGGGGCTTTAGCCAAATGGGGGGCATTGTTTATATTTGCCGGTGCGGTGGGCAATCTTTATGATAGAATAAAGTTAGGTTTTGTGGTAGATTTTTTGGATTTTCGGGTGTGGCCGGTATTTAATATAGCAGACTCTTTTATCACGGTTGGCGGGGTGTTTTTAGCGGTGTCTTTACTCTTTTTGCATCCCGGGGAGGAAAAATGAAAAAGTGTTTACTTCTTGCCATTTCATTACTCATGCTGGCAGCTTGCTCTTCTAAGGAGCAGCGTCTCTTTCAGCAGGCTCAGCTGGCTACGGATAAGGGGGACTTTCCCAAAGCTATCCGCTTATATACAACTCTTCTCAAACAAGATCCTGATAATATTGCCGCCCACACCAACCGGGGTATTTTATTGGAACGCCTTCCCGCCAAAACCAGCAAAGAACGCCGCAAAAACCAAGAAATGGCCCAGCAAGATTATGAGGCCGCCATTAAAGGGGCTCCCAATGTGCCCGAAGCATACAATAATTTAGGGGCGCTATTGTTAGATATGGGGCGTTATGCGGACGCTGTTTATTATTTGCAGCGCGCCACCAATATCCGGCCCAACTATTTTTTGGCTTGGATGAATTTAGGCGTTGCTTATTACCAACAGGGTAAAGTGGCGGAATCTTTGGGCAGCTTTGCCCGCGCTTATAATATCCGGCAGGACTATCCCAACTTGTTTTTAAACCGGGGATTGGCTTATTTCTCTATGGGAGATTATGAAGCCGCTTTAGATGATTATACGGAGCTGCTTCGTTTAAAAGGGCCTGACGCGCGCGCTTTGTTGGAACGCGGACGCGCTTTCATGAAACTTAAATATTATGCCAACGCCATGGAAGATTTCCAACAGGCGGTGGGGTTACAGCCTTCTTATGCCTTGGCTTACTATTATATGGCCGAGCTTCTATTCTTGCAAGGGGAAACGGATCAAGCGTTAGGCATGCTTTCCAGAACCAAAGAATTAGCCAGCCGCTATGTTCCCGCTTATGAGCTGATGGGGGATATGCTGGCGCTGGAAGACCCGCCCTCCGCCGTGGCCAACTATTTAGTGGCCCGCAAGCTGGACCCGGCCAATGCCGCCAAATACAATTATAAAATGAAAATGATGAGTACCGAAGCCGGACGTAAAAACGTGGTGGCGCGGCGCTTTTTAGCTGAATAAAAGGAAAAAATGTCTTCTACCGTAACTAATTTTGCCGTGCGTACCGCCGCGTTTGATTTTGCGGCGCGTGCGTATACATACCGTTTGGTTTTGGCTTTTGTTTTTACTTGTTTTATTTTGTTTTCCGTTGTGTTTGACCATTCCCGCACCGGTATATTTATCTTATCTCTTAGCGTATATTTGTTTTGTACGGACCTTTTCCACCGCGCCGCATTAAAAGATTTGGCTTGCGGGCGTTTGTCTTTTGCCCTTATGGTCAGTTTATCTGTAACGGCGGCGTTTGTATATTCCATATTAAAAACATTTGTTTCGGCTCCGCTTTTTGGTTTGCCCGGTGATTTGTATTTGGAAGGGGCTCTTTTGGCTGTTTTGGCTTTATGGGTGATGCGCCGGGAAGTCCAGCGGAGGGAACAAACCAAAGTATTTATTAAGAAATTGGATGATTTTCTTCCCAAAGCCGCGCGCCTGTGCCGAGGCCGCCGCACGTTTAAAGTTTTTGCGCATGAACTAGCCCCCGGGGATATTATTTTGGTTAAGCCGGGGGAACGCATCCCTTGCGACGGGGTGGTGGCCAAAGGAGCAAGCGCCGTAGATGAAAGCATCATTACGGGGAATATGCTTCCTACCGCCAAAAAGAAAGGAAGCGTTATTTTTGCCGGAACGCTAAACAAGGCCGATGAAATTTATATAGAAGTAACCGGGCTGTTGGCTACTTCGGTGGTGATGGATATTATCAACGCCATTAAAAACAGTGAGATTAACCGCGCCCCCGGTGTTTGCTTTTTGGACCGCGCCGCCAAATTTTACCTTCCTTTGGGCATTCTCTATGCCGGAGGGGTTTTTTTATGGCTGCTGCATGCAAGCGGGTATCAAAACGTATTTTATTATTCTGGCGCGTTTTGGCTTTCTTTAGCGCTGGTCTGCACTCCGGCGTTTGTGTTTGCCGCCTGGCTGGGCCATTCCTTTGCCTATGCGGGGGCCGCGGCGCATAAAATTATTTTGCAAAATGTAGACGCGTTAGACCATTTGGCCGAGTCCGACACGTTGTTCTTTGATAAAACCGGCACCCTTACGCATGGGGAATTGCGGGTGGAAGGCGTTTTTGCGGAAACAGCCTCCCAGCTCAAACAAATGTTGGAAAGCGTATCTTCCGCCGAGCAAATGGTAGACGGGCCTTTTGCCAAAGCGGTCAATCTATATGCTAAGGAACACAATATTAAGCTGCGTAAAGTAATTTCTTTTGACGTCTTGCCAGGGTTGGGGGTAGTGGCCAACTGCGGGCGGGATAAAATTGTATGCGGCCGGGAAACTTGGCTTAGGGAAATGGGGATAGAAACACAGGTGGAGATGTTCTCCGGAGATAAACCGCTTATTTGCGTGGCTAAAAACGGTAAATTTTTGGGGCATTTAACCCTGTCCGATACGCTTCGCCCCGGCGCGGCGGACGCGGTGCGCTTTTTACAGCAGAAAGACAAAGAACTTGTGCTTATATCAGGTGATAATGAATTATCAGTTTCGTCTATTGCCAAACAAGTGGGTATTGAAAAGATAAGCTATAACGTGCTTCCCAAAACCAAGGCGGAAATCATTAATAATATGCGTGCCGCCGGGCATAAGGTGGTAATGGTGGGGGACGGTTTTAACGATATTATCGCGCTGTTGCGTTCAGACGCCAGCATTGTGTTCTTTTCCGGGCGCAATTTATACAATAACTGGGTGGATATTATTATTAAGCGTAATGACTTGTACTCATTGCCTGATTTATTTAAAATAAATAAAAAGTTGAAGCGGGTTATACACGGCAACTTTTTCCTTTCTTTTTTGTTCGGGGCGGGATTGGCCTTTTACGTATTGTTTGGCGTGAGAGGCAGCTTGCCTTGGTATACCGTGCCCGGCGGGTTAGCGCTGGGGCTGGGTATCGTTTTCTTAAATTCAGCGAGGTTACTTAGAATAAGATGACACAGGATATTGATTTTGGTTATACTTCCGACCACGCCCGCAAAAACGCGGATGCCGTTCTGCCGGATATACAATGCTGGCCCAACCAATATAAACGGGACTACGACATTAAAATAGAACTGCCGGAGTTTACTTCCGTTTGCCCCAAAACGGGTCTGCCGGATTTTGGCGTGATTACGATTGAGTATGTTCCGGATGAATTGTGTTTGGAGCTAAAGTCCCTTAAATATTATTTGCTTGAATACCGCGATATGGGCATTTTTATGGAAAATATCGCCAATAAAATTTTGGACGACGTGGTAAAAGCTTGCCGTCCTAAAAAAGCGACGGTAACGGGTACGTTTACCCCGCGCGGCGGGCTGCGCTCCGTCATTGTCGCCAAGTATGAGAAGAAATAAATGGCTAAAAAACCTCTTTTAGCGCTGCTTACATTAGCGCTTACCTTGGCGGCAGGCGCCGGGGCGGTATATGTGTTGTTCCCGTCAGACAGCGGGGAGGCTCCTTTGCTGGAAGAAGCCGCGGAGCAACTGCCCCCGCAGAAGCCAGCCGAACAGGAGGCTCCTCTCAGCGCCAGTATTTCTACCGCTAATTTAGAAAAAGCTTCTTTGGCGGAAGGGGTGGAAGAAGCAGACCCTGAGGAAACAGAATTGCAAAGCGCCGCTGATTTGCCGTCTCAGCTTTCTAAGATTAAGGTAGAGGGAATGGTGGGCATTGCTCCCCGGCAGGAAGAAAACAAGGAAGCTTTAAATCAAGAGGAAAAACAGCCTCTGCCCGTTGCCTTGAAAGATATTCAGGACTTATCAAAAGCTGTTGTTAACTTACAGCCGGAGGACAGTCAAGAGGGGGGAAATGACTCCTCTTCCGAATCATTGACTGACACCCCTACCGGCATAACCATGCTGGAGGCCCCGGTAAAAGTGCGCCTAATAAAAAACACGGCGGAGTATAAAGCATTTAAAACCATCGCCCGCGGAAAATACCCCGAAGTGGATTTTAATAAACAGATGTTGGTGGTGTTAGAGTCTGACAGTAATTTGCCGGATAAAGTTTTTGAAATTCAAACCATAGAAGAAAAAGACGGTAAAATATTGGTTTCTTACCGTGTGAATATTTTTGGGTTGGAAGACAAGCTAAACACGCACAGCGTTAAATCTATTGATAAAACGGCTCTTCCGATAGAATTAAAACAAGTTTTATAATAATATTGTCTTTTTTGTATAAAACACCCCGGGTAAGAAATTTACCCGGGGCGTTTTTAGCAAAAAGCGGGGCTATTTAAGCAAGTTTTCAGAAGGTTTAAAACGTACTTTTTGTTTGGCTGGCACTTGCACTTTTTCCCCGGTTTTAGGGTTACGGCGCGTAACGGGGCGGGCCGTTTTTAAGTGAAAAGATCCAAAATTGCTGATAACCACTTTGCCGTCTCTTTTTAGGCCGTGTTTGATGATTTCAAACACTTTGTCTACAGAGGTTTTCGCTTGTTTTTTGTCTAATACATGACGGGTAAGGTGGCGGATAACATCATCTTTATTCATAATTCTATTTTTCCTTATTTACTTATTTGTTTCCACGGTTTATAAAACCCATGGCGTGCAACAGCACGTGCGGTTTTTCCCCTTTGCATACAATTTGCCAAATGGCGTCTATAATAGGGGTTTCTAAATGGTTTTTGCGGGCGATGTCATACACGCTTTGCACGGTATTTACGCCCTCGGCAATAGTGCCTACTTCTTTCTTGGCTTCTTCTAAGGATAAGCCCGATCCTAACTTCTCTCCCAGTCTGCGGTTGCGGGAAATGGCGGACATACCGGTAAGGATAGCGTCCCCAAACCCGGCCAGGCTGTATACGGTGTTGGCGGCGCCCCCTTGGCTGACGGTAATATCGTTCATTTCAGCCAGGGCTTGGGTAATAAGGGCCGCTTTTGCGTTTGCTCCGTCCCCAATGCCGTCAATCACCCCGCAGCCAATAGCCAGCACGTTTTTAATCCCGCCGCCGTATTCCACGCCGCGGCGGTCTTGCGCCGGGACCACAATAATCGGGTCTGCGTTGAATACCTCGGCGATTTGGGCGGTAAGCTGGGGGTCTTTTCCGGCCAGCATGATTTTGGTGGGAACCCCTTGGGCTACTTCCAACGCAAAGCTGGGCCCGCTGAAGGCTAAGGCTTTGCCTTGTATTTGGGGGAGTTCTTCTTCCACAATTTCGCAGATGGTTTTAAATGTTTTGTCTTCTATGCCTTTGGAGGCGCTTACCACCGGCACCGCTTTTCCCGCCAAAAGCGGTTTTAGCTGTTCCCGGCAGAAAGAGCGGATAGCCTTGGAGGAAATAACAAAAACAATTAAATCGGTGTCTTTTACGGCTTGGGCCACATCCCCGGTAAGGCGGATGTTGTCATGCAGTTTAAAATTCGGAATGTTGGGATGCGTACCGCTGGTTTTAAGTACGTTTAAAAGCGGTTCGGAATATTCCCACAGAGAAACATGATAGCCTTTTTTTGCTAAATGCTGGGCGATGACGCTGCCCCAAATGCCAGCCCCAAAAACGGTAATATTATTTATTTTCATTGTCTTGTCTCTTTTTGGCACCGTCTTCAAATTTTAATTCTTTATGGGCCAGCAGGCGTTTGATGTTGGGTACGTGTTTATAAATAACCAGCAGGGCAATGGCCGTTACCATGATGTTGACGGACATGGGGTGTTTTCCGATTAGAAAGCTGGCTATGGGCAGTACGACGCACGCAAAAATGGAACCTATGGAAATACGCCCCCATAAGGCCACGCAAATGACAAATACGCCAAAAGCGATGGCGGTGGGGATAGGCAGCAACGCGGCAAATACGCCGGCGGAAGTGGCTACGCCCTTGCCGCCGCGGAATTTAAGGTAAATGGTCCACATATGCCCCAAAATGGCAATAGTGCCGCAGGCAATGGCAACCCAGTATTTATGCGGGCTGTCCGCGCACAAGTATAAAGCGGCGGAAACCGGTATGAATCCTTTTAACGCGTCCACCAAAAACGTACTTACGCCGGCCCATTTCCCTACGGTGCGGTATACATTGGCCGCCCCGGGGTTGCCGGAACCGTGCTCCCGGATATCAATACCCATTACTTTTTTTGCAATCAGGTAGCCGGTAGGCACCGCTCCCAAAAAATAACTGACTAAAATCAAAACGATAACGGTAGTTGTCATATATTCCATTATATTAAATTTTGATACAGGGTTTTTGTGTGGCTTTTTCTGTGTTTTTTATATAAACTACTATATATGAAATATTTTACTTATTTTTTAGCCGTTTTGGGGTGTCTTCCTGTTTTTGCCTACGGGGAAGAGACGGAAAAGACCCCTCAGATTAACGCAGACGCTTTTTTGGCCCAGAAAGGCTTTACCGTATGGGCCGATGAACGCACGCCGGACGGGCAGGTGGAGGCCGCGCATTGCCAGGCGGTGCGTTTAACGCGGGATTGGTACATTACCGCCGCCCACTGTGTGTATGATTTTTGCGGCGCAAACCGTTCCTGCGTGGTGCAGTTTGATTTGGCCCAATCGCCGGACCCATTGCTTGCCCAGGCCCGGGTGCATAGTAATTCTTCTTTTCGCAATGTGTTTATTTTTCCCGGGTATAATCCCGCTCAAAACCGAAGCAGCAGTTTTGATGTGGCGCTGATTCGCTTTGCCCCAGGGAAAGACGGCTACCTATTTATGGATTTGGATAAAGAAAAAGAACTTTCCCGCGCGGAGTTTGAGAAGAAACTTCCCTTTTATCCGGAAACCCAAGCCCAGTGGAACGCCCCCGCCCCGCGTTTATTAACGTTTGACGCGGCCGTTTCCGCACGCATTACGCCGCCCATAGCCGTTCCCCGGGCGGAAAAAGGGCATATTTCTTGGGTATATAATACGGGAGGGCAGGCCTTTTTTGTGAGCGAACTGCAGCACTGTGTTTCCACCGCGTTTGGCGTGCAGAAAGGAAACAGCGGCGGCGGCGTGTTTACGGCGGAGGGGGATTTGATTGGAATTGTGTCTATGAGTTTCCAAAACAAAAACGGGGCGATGCCCTTTAAAGACGCGGACGGCAAACCCCTGCCCACCATCCAAAACGCGGATTCTTATTTTGTATTTACCGGTTTTAGCAGCGGGGTGCTTGCTTTTATACGCAGCCACGTGCCCCAAGTCCGCTTTACCGGGGCGGTGCCGCGGGCTGCCCAGCTGACCAACCAAAAGTTTAACCGTATTATTTCCGCCTTGGACGCGGCCATGCAGGCAAGCTAAGCCAAGCGGTGTTTTAAACTTTCAAAATTACCCTCTGTGGCCATAAAGGTTAGTATCAGGCCGCGGGGGGTTTCTTTTCGGTTAATCACGAGGGCTTTTTCGTAAAACACGCCCAGGTGTTGCAGCTGCTCCGTCCGCAGGGTGAGGGTGCGCACTTTCCATTTATAAGAGGCGGCTTGCTCCACCCGCCTGAGCAGGGCGGTCAGGTTGGCTTCTTCCAGCGCGCTTACAAAAACGGCTTGCGGGTGTTGGGCGCGCAACAGTTCCAAACGCCCGGGGGATAGGAGGTCTGTTTTATTAAAAACGGGGATAAGGGGGATGTTTTCGGCCTTTAAATCCGTAATAATTTGCAGTACGGTGGCTTCTTGCTCCCGGCGGTTGGGGGAGGACGCGTCCTGCACGTGCAGAATGACGTCCGCAAAAGCGGTTTCTTCCAGCGTGGCCCTAAACGAAGTAACCAAACTGTGCGGCAGTTTTTGTATAAACCCCACCGTATCCGTAAACAGCATTTCCCCGCCGCTTGGCATATGCACGCGGCGGGTGGTGGGGTCTAGTGTGGCAAAAAGTTTGTCATCGGCGTATACGCTTTGGTTTTGGGTAAGCGCGTTTAACAAGGTGCTTTTGCCCGCGTTGGTATAACCCACCAGCGCAATTTGCGGCAAGGGAACCTGGGATCTTCTTTGCCGGCGCAGGCTGCGGCCGGCTTTTACTGCTTCTATTTCTTTTTCCAGGCGGCTGATACGCAGGCGCAGGCGGCGGCGGTCATATTCCAATTTGCGTTCCCCGGGGCCGCGCATACCAATGCCGCCTTTTTGCTGCATCATAGCGGCCCCCCGGCCGGACAGGCGGGGCAAGAGGTATTTTAATTGGGCCAGTTCCACTTGCAGTTTCCCTTCCTGGGTGCGGGCGCGCTGGGCAAAAATGTCTAAGATAAGGCGGGTGCGGTCCAGCACTTTGGCGGGGAGAATTTCTTCCAAATTATTCTGTTGGGCGGGAGAGATCTCATCGTCAAAAATGACGCCGTCCGCCTTTAGCGTCGTTGTCTGGAGGGCGATTTCTTGCAGTTTTCCTTTTCCTATCAGCGTGGCGGCGTTAAACGCTTCCACCCGTACGCGGTACATATATACTACTTCCGCCCCGGCGGTGTGGGCCAGGCGGCGCAGTTCTTGCAGGGTTTTTTCGTTTTGGGGCTGACTTTTAAGGGTGGCGCTTACTAAAATAACACGTTCCATAATTCTATTTTATAAAAGTTTTAATGCCGGCTAAATGAAAGGATTTGGGCGCACAGCGCAGGCAAAGAAAAATCTTTAGGGTCTTGTAAATGTAGTTTTAACGCCTGGGTATAACGGTTGAACCAAGTGCGCTGGCGTTTGGCGTACTGGCGGGTGAGCTGGGCAATTTGTTCTATGGCCTGCTGGCGGGTTAACTGCCCCCGTAAAAAAGCCGCGGCCTGCGGATAGCCCAAACTTTTCAGGGCGGGTGCGTCCGCCGCTGCGCCTTGGTTTAAAAGGGTTTGGGTTTCGGCGCACATAGGGTCAAAAATATTTTCCGTGCGGGCTTGTATGCGGGCGTCTAGGGCCGGTTTATCCCAATTTAAATAGACAAATGCGCTTTTTTCCGGGTCCGGCAGGGTGTGAAAAAGGCCGCTTTTTAATTGGCTGGCGGGCCGGCCCGTAAGCAGGCATAATTCCAAGGCGCGCATGGTGCGCTGTACGTTTCCTGTGGGAATAGATTTGGCGGAAACGGGGTCTTTTTGGGCCAAGGCCGCGTGCAGGCCTTCTTTGCCTTTGTCTTTCAGCAGGGCGGTTAATTGGGCCCGGGTTTGCGGGGTGGAGGGGGGAAGTGTATCCATGCCCACAAAATAAGCGTGCAGGTACATTCCCGTCCCTCCGGCAAAAATAAGCGGGCGTCCCGGATGTTGAACGGCAATTTCCCGCGCGCGCGCCGCAAAGGCGCCCGCGTTAAAAACGTCTGTTACGGGCAGAAAATCCACCAAATAATATGGTAAGCCTTCCACAAAGTACACACCGTTTTGCCACACGCCTTGCGGTTTGGCCGTTCCGGCGGTTAAATGGGTGTATACCTGGCGGGAATCGGCGGAAATAATAATTCCGTTTGTCTGCCGGGCCAGTTCCAGCGCCAGTTCCGTTTTGCCGGAGGCGGTAGGGCCGCAAATAACAATGGGTTTCATAACTTATATTTTAGTAAATTTGCCCCAGGCAAACCCGGAGATAATAAAAACCGGGGCTTGCAAAAGCCCCGGTTTTGGCATTTATTATTTGCGTGAGATTTATTTTCCAAAAAGATCTTCGTCTTTTTGTATTTTATTGCAAATGCGCCAGCATTTGCAGGTGGAAACGCATACATCCGGCAGTTTTAACAAGATGCGGGTGTCGCAGTCATTAAAATCATCCGCCATTTCGCTGATGGCTTTGGCGTCTTTTTCTTTAATGTTGGTAAATTCTATACCGATGGTGTATACATTTTCCCGCTGTTTTACCCAAGCCATCTTGGCGCCGATTTCCATTTTTTCCGTTCCCGGCAGCTGCAGACTGATGGAAAATTTATCCGCCAGCGGCGCGCCCAAGAAACTAATCATGCGCATGCCGGAGGCGGACAAGTCCGCCAAAATGGCTACTAGGCTGGTTTCTTTTCCGTCTTGGGTTTTATAAAAAAGGTTGACGGGTTCAATTAAATTGCTGATGACGGGCATGCGGGGGTGCCGTCTTTTTTCAGGGATATTTTTTTTAGTCATACTTACTCCTTGGCAAATAATAAAGTGCCGTCTGCACGGGCTATCTCAACGTCAACTATACTGCCTATTGTATAATTTTTGGAGGTTTTTACCCAAAAATTATTGGAAGAGCGCCCTTTATTTTCTTCTTCCATCAGCACTTGCTGGCGCGTGCCTATTTGCGCCGTATAGGCGCGGGCGCTTAAATCTCTCACTTTATTTAACAAAATATCCAGCCGTTGTTCCAGTGTCTCTTCCGCCAAAAGGGTCATTTGGGCGGCGGGGGTGCCGGCGCGGGGGGAATATTTAAAACAATAGGCGGCAAAAAATTGGGCTTGGTCCACCAAAGAAAGAGTTTGTTGGAAATCCTCTTCGGTTTCAGTCGGGAAGCCGACGATAATATCCGTGGAAACCGTCATCTGGCAGTCCGCCAAGGCGGCCAGTTTTTCAAGCAGTATTTCCCGCGTGTAGCCGCGTTTCATTTCCCGTAATACTTTGCTGGAGCCGCTTTGTATCGGCAAGTGAATATGCTTGGCGATTTTGGGGTTATGGCGTACGGCGGCCAAAAAATCCGGCGTGATATAGGCCGGGTGGGGGCTCATAAAACGCACCCGCTCCACGCCGGGCACTTCGCTCACGCGGTTTAGCAAATCGGCAAAAGAGGCGGCTCCGTCTTTATAAGCGTTTACGGTTTGTCCCAAAAGCATAATTTCTTTAGCCCCTTGGGCGGCCTTTTGGCGCACTTCCTGCAAAATATGCGGGGAGGACAGGCATTTTACCGGCCCGCGTACATAGGGAACAATGCAGTAAGAGCACCTAAAATCACATCCCCGCATAATGGTTACGTATCCGGTAAGCCCTTCTTGCGCGGGAGAAAGGGTTTCCTGCGCGGGGGGAAACAGGCTGCTTTTGTCTAATAGAGTGGGAAAGGCATCTATACTTTTGGCTCCCGCCACTATATCTAAGAAAGGAAATTCTTTTTTCAGCTTTTCCCCCAGCCGCTGGGCCGCGCAGCCGGCAAAGATAATCACGCGGCCGGGCTTTTGCTGTTTCCATTTGGCTAGGCGCCCTAAGAAAGAAACGGCGCGGTGTTCCGCGTGCTCGCGCACGGTGCAGGTGTTTACTAAAATAACATCGGCCTCCTCCGGCGTTTGGGCAAGCTGGGCCCCCCGCGCGTGCAGGTGGGAGAACATTTCTTGGGAGTCTGCCAAATTCATTTGGCAACCGAAGGTTTGCAGGAATACTTTCATACGTATATAAAAAATAAAAGGCGGCCCTAAAGACCGCCTTTTGGCTTGCAAGAATTTAGAACTTATCGCTCAGGTTTTTAATGGCCTGCAAGATAGGCTGCGTAAGGTGTATTTTGATTACGCGGCGGCCTTTTTCTTCCAGCGCTTGGAAGTCACCCAAAGCCTGCGCGGCGCACAGTTGGCCAAAAGTATAGTGCTGGCCGGGGATTTGGATGTCATTTTCCGCGTCGGCGGATAAGATGATAAACACGCCGTTGTTGCCGTCCCCTTTGTGCAGCTGGCCGGTGGAGTGCAAGTAGCGCGGGCCGTAACCAAACAACACGGCGCGTTTGGTGCGGGTGAGGATTTTATCGCGCAGGGCCAACAGCGCTTTGGCTGCTTCTTCGGACGGATACACATAGGCCAGCAGGGCAATATAGTCGTTGCTTTCCAAGAGGGAGTAGACGTCCTGGGCCAAGGTATCAAATTTTACTTCTTTTTCAATATCTTTAGCCACCATGAAAGGTTTGTTAAGTTCTTCGTCTGAAATTTCTTTCTTTTCCAGTTTGCCCAAAATTTGCTTGGTCAGTGTTTTGGCGGCTTGCACGTTGGGTTGGTCAAACGGGTCAATAGCCATAATGGCGCCGGCGGCGGCGGTGGCGATTTCCCACAGCAGAAACTGGGCTCCCAGTTCATACTCTTCTTCCATAGAGATGGTCATTACCGGGTAGCTGCGTTCTTCCAAATCATCCATAATGGCGCTGACGCGTTTATCGTCTTCAGACCCATTGGAAATGTGTACAAATACGCGGTCTTCGCGGTAGTCAAAGTTTTTAAACAGTCCTTCGCCTACCACCGGAACAATGCCTTTGCCTTCTTTACCGGTGGATTCCGCCACCAGCTGTTCGGCCCATAAGCCAAAAGAGGCCAGTTCTTTGGGGGTGATAATGGTCAGCTTGTCTTTGCTGTGGTTGGCAAAGCTGGCGCCCATTAAAGCCCCTAATTTAACGGCGGCGTTGGTCTTAAAATCAGCCTCCGGGCCAAAGCCTTGGGCTTCTTTTTGGGCGATTTTAAGCAGTTTTACAATATCAACGCCCATTAAAGCGGCCGGTACCATGCCAAACATGGACAGCGCGGAAAAACGCCCGCCGATATCAGCCGGGTTTAAGAAAATTTTGCGAAATTTATTCTTTTTAGCCAAAGTTTCCAAGCCGGTGCCCGGGTCTGTAATGGCGCAGAAGTTCTGCCCCGGGTCTTTTACGCCGGCTTTTTTCACTTCTTCATGGAAATAAGCGTATTGGGAAGAGGGCTCTACCGTGCCGCCGGATTTGCTGGCAAAAATGAACAGGGTTTGGGCCGGGTCAATATGGGTTCTGGCGGCGTGCACCCAGTCCGCATTGGTGGTATCTAACACGATCAGTTCCGGGTAGCCGGCTTGTTTGCCAAATACGGTGCGGATTACTTCCGGCGCGAGCGAAGAACCGCCCATTCCCATTACCACCACATATTTAAAATTTTGTTTTACATCGGCCGCAAAAGCTAAAATGTCATCCACGCGTTCCAGCGTCCAGTCATACACTTTTTGCCAACCCAAGAATTTTACGATAAATTCCTTGTGTTCTTTGTCCTGCTTCCAAAGGGTGGGATCTTTAGCCCAAAATTTGGTGTTAAATTCCAACCCTTCCAGTTTAATCAGGCCTTCGCGAATGATGCCTTCGGCCAGGGGAGTTTCGTGTGTGTTCATAATACTTGTATTCCTTTTTTAAAGACCTTGCGGCCTTATTTAAAATTTTGCTTTTCCGCTTGGAGTACTTTCTCCAGGCGCTCTTCGTGGCGGGTTCCCGCCAAAAAAGAAGCATTTAAAAATTGTTCCAACACGTTCTGCGCCGTGCTGGGGCCTATTACCCGCGCCCCCAGGCACAGAACGTTTAAATTGTCGTGCTGTACGCCTTGCGCTGCGGAGTAGGCGTCATGGCAGACGCTGGCGCGTATGCCTTTTATTTTGTTTGCGCTTACGCACATGCCTATTCCGCTTCCGCAGATAAGCACGGCCCGGTCCGCCTTGTTTTGGACCACCAAAGCGGCGGCTTTAAAAGCGTAGTCCGGGTAATCTACCCGTTGGGCGCTGTTGGTGCCGCAGTCCAGCACTTCGTGCCCCATTTCTTTTATTTTTTCCACTACCGTTTCTTTTAACGGGAAACCGGCATGGTCACATCCTACGGCTATTTTCATAATACTCCGTTAGAAAGCTTGGTCTACCAGGTCGCACACGCTGTGCCCCAGGAAAATATGGCATTCCTGCACGCGCGGGGTATTGGGCCATTTGACCACTAAAGGCAGGTCTACAATGTCTTTGATGGTGCCTCCGTCTTTACCCAATAGGGCGGCGGTAAAGCAGCCTTTTTGTTTGGCTAAAGCCAACGCCAAATACACATTGCGGCTGTTGCCGGAAGTGGAAATGCCGATTACCACGTCCCCCGGTTTGGCAAATCCGTCTATTTGGCGGGAGAATACCACATCATAAGAGTAATCATTCCCCACGGCGGTCAGGGTAGAAGTATTGGTGTTTAAAGCTAAAGCCGGCATGGAAGGGCGTTCTTTTTTAAAGCGGCCCACAAATTCCGCGGCGATGTGCTGCGCGTCTCCCGCGCTGCCGCCATTGCCCATTAAAATCACTTTCCCGCCGTTTTTAAAGCATTTAATGATTTGGTCGGCCAGGTCTTGCGTTTGTTGGGCTAAATTTTCCTTTACGTAAGTAAGGGCTTGTATCAGTTCGTCGGCTTCTTTTTGAATAAACATAAAAACCTCTTTAAAGTATTAAATTTTCTCCAAGCTTTCGCTTTTGATCCAGCCTTGCAAGCCTTGGGATTTTACGATTACTTCTTCCCAATGATTGCGGCTGTCTTTTAGTATAACCAAATGGCCGTGGGTTAAATTGGCGCTGGCCGGGAAATTGGTCCCCGGGCCGCTGCGCAGCTCTGCCGTGGGGCTGGCTACTACCGCCAAAACCTGCATTTCCTGCCCCCGCCGCAGATACAGCCACCCGCCGCAGATGATAAGCGCCGCCAGCAGGGCCCAAACCGTTTTTCCAAAACGGCGGTTTATTATCCATATGCACAGCAGTAAGGAAAAGGCCCCCAAGCACAGCATTGCCAGGCCTTTTAATTCGTTATAGGATAATAAAAAGAACAATTTGTGCAATACTTCCGGCATTCCACCCGGAACTAAATGTTCCCCGGCGCTTTCCATCGCCAAGTTTAAATTGTGGCGGATGTCCCCGTCCCGCGGGGCTAAGCGGAACGCCCTGTAATAATTGGCTACGGCCAAACCCATACTGCCCATTTTAAAATAGCAGTTACCTATATTGTAGTAAACATAGGGGTTGTTTGGGGCGTTTTTTAATTCATCTTCATACAAATCCAGCGCGGCGGAAAACTTGCCCTGGCTGTAATATTGTTCCGCCTGGGAGGCCGCTTCTTGGGCAAAAGATCCTGCGGCAAGCGCCGCCAACAAACCTAGAACAGCAAAAAGTTTTTTCATAAGCGGCCCTCCGAATCTAAATGTTTTAGCAGGTTAAGCGCTTGGGCGGCTAATGCGCGGGTGTCCGCCGCGGCTAAGTTTTCCGGAGCGAAGCGGGCGGCGTCCAGCCGTTGCCATAAAGCGGCAAACGCTTTTAATGTGTCCGGGTGGACACCTTTTTGTTTTAATATTTCCATTGTTTCGCGCAGTTTGCTGCTGCCCATGTTAATGTGAAAACGTTTTAATAGGAATTCTTCCACCGCGGCGGCTACTTGTTCTTCCACACACGCTTTTTTTAATTGGTTGCGTGCGGTTAAAATGGGGCCTTTGCTCTTAAGGGAATCTTTCCCCAGCCATATCGCAAGCCGGCATATAACAGGTAAGAAAATGAATATCCACGCCAGCCAGGTTAATGCCCCTACGGACACCAACCAGCCCACTTCTCCCGGATATGGGTCTGTTTTTATATAGCGGATGTCTTTACCCAGCTGTCTAAACCCGCCGGAAGTATTGCCTCCCGTAAAGCTGACGGCGTTATCCGCCTTGGTAGAGGGGGTAACCTCCACGGATATGGGTTTGGTGGTCAACGTCACATAGCGTTTGGTTTTCGGGTTAAAATAGGACCAAGCCAACGCCGGTATGGTGTACGAACCGGATGCCGTAGGCACCAGCACCGTTTTAAACGTTTTGGTGCTTTGCGTCCCTCGGCCTAAAGGCAGGGTAACGGAGTCTGACGCTACGTCATACACCCGAAACCCGTTTATTTGCGGTATTTTTAAATCAGAGGTGGGTTTTAAATTCCCCGGTCCTTTGACCGTAACGGTTAAATTAATGCTTTCCCCGGCTTCCACCTGGGTTCTGTCCGCCTGGGCTTGGAGGGTGAAATCCGTTCCCACCGCGCCATAAAAGCTGGCGGGGCGCCCGGCGGTGGGGGTGGCTTGTATGTTTAAGGTAATGGGGTTGCTTTTTACGAGTTGTTGGGGCTCCGCCGCCAAACCGCCAAAAAGACGGTCAAAGGCGGAAAAGACGTCATTGCTGCCGGGTTGGAATTGCACCATAGCCGGCCCGATAACCGCCTTGCCCGCCTGTACGCCGGACAGCGCGTAGCGGTTTTCTATATAGCGAAACATTTTTCCTTGTAGGATTTGGCTCCCTTCCGTGTTTTGTTTAAGGGGTTCCATGAAAATATTGTTTACCGTGGGGGGAGTGTAAGGCGGCTGCCCCGCAAAAGGACGGGAATAATAAAAGCGCACAATGAGTTCCACCTGTTGGTTTACGTAAGGGGACGTATTGTTGACGGCGGCCGTCATAAAGAAACTCTTATCCCCATTTTGTTCCGCCAGGGTGTCCGTGGAAGCGAGCGCTTGCGGAATGGTGTTTTGCGTGCGGGAAGAGACGGCGGAGTCATAATTGCCGCCCGTGCCGGAAGAAGACGCTTGCTGGACGGCCCCTCCTTTGCTGCGGCCGGCAGGCACGCGCCGGTAAATGTTTACTTGTATGGGTTGGGTGGTGTATACTTGGCCGTTATAGGTAAAGCGTATGGCTCCAATAGTAGCTTGCGTGGGAAAACGCGGCAGCATAACATAGCGGAAAACGGTGGAAGTCTGCCCGTTGATGTTCATGGAAGACACTTCTCTGGAATATACGTTAAAAGCCGGCAGGCTGGGCAGCTGGGGCATGACGACATTGCCCGATGCACCGGTAATTTGTACGGTCAGCGTCAGTTCGTCATCTAGGGACAGGTTTGTTTTGTCTACGCTGGCCGTCATGGTTACTTGGGCATGGGCAGCCAGCGCCGCCGCCGCAAAAGCCAGTGTAAGTAAAAAGTTACGTATACGCATACAATTACCAATCCTTTTCTATGCCGGAATCTTCCAACCCGCCCGGGGTGGCGTAAGAGGGGCGGTATTCATTTTCTTTGGCCATTTGGGCCACCCGCTGGGCTTCTTCTTTACTCATTTGGGAAGAATTTGCCTGATTTTGCTGTTTTTGTTGTTGCTGTTGTTGATCTTGTTGATTGTCCTGCCCGCCCTGATTGTTTTGGTTTTGGTTGTTGTCCCCTTTATCGTTTTGGTTATTGTTAGAGGAGTCTTGCTGGTTTTTTTCTTTCTGTTCCAGCACAATTTGTAAATTATGTATGGCTTCTTTATCCTGCGGGTTTTGTAAAATGGCTTTGCGGTACGCCGCGATGGCGGCGTCCAAATCTTGCGCGCGGTAAAACGCGTTGCCTAAATTAAATTGGGCGTCTTGTTTGCGTTCCCCCGGTTTTTGGGAGGCGTTTTCCCACGCTTCTTGGGCTTCTTTGTATTCTTGTAAACGGTAGTGGGCCGCGCCGATATTAAAAAGCGCTTCTTGGTTATAGGGGTCCTGGGACAGCGCTTTTTGATAAGAAGTCAATGCCTGCCCGAATTTTTGTTCTTTGTAAAGGCGGCTTCCTTTAGACAAATCCCCCTTTACCCCGGCCATGGCGGCGGGGCATAAACAAAAAATAAAGAAAACAGATAGCGCTTTTTTCATCTTCTTTTATTGTACCTTTTTTGACCCGGCATCTGCGGCGGCTTTGCCGGCCGGCCAAAGCAACCATAAACAAAACAGCAAAATAGCTATACCCAGCGGGATTTGATAGCGGTCTTTATAACGCGCATGGGCGCCTGACGAAGAATAGCTTCGGTCCAAATCCTTCAGGTTCGCTTCCACTTTGGAAGCCACCTGGGCGGGTGTAGTATAGTGGATATAGGCTCCGTTGGTTGCCTGAGCCAACTCCAAAAGGGATTTTTCATCTAATTTGCTGACAACGGTATTTCCGTTTTTGTCTTTTTTATATTCTAATACTTTGCCCGATCCGTCCACCCGCTGCGGTATCAGCTCCCCTTCTTGGGTACCAATCCCTACCGCAATAACGCGGAGGCCGTTTTCTATTGCGATTTTAATGGCTTTTTTAAGCTGGTCCGGTTCATGGTCTTCCCCGTCCGTAAGCAGGATAAGGGCTTTTTGCCCCGGGTATTTAGACAGCATGTGGGCTGCCAAGTCTACCGGCGCGGCTAAAGCGGTTCCGGGCACCGGCAGCATATCCGGCTTTAAATTGGAAAGAAAATATTTAAGAGCTGCCTCATCGGTGGTAATAGGGCACTGGATATAAGCCTTGGTGGTAAAAGCGATAATGCCTATGCGTTCATCTTTCAAGTTGGAAATGAGCATGGACAGCATGTTTTTAGCGTTAGCTAATCGGTCTGGCTGTAAGTCCCGCGCTTTCATGGAGGAGGACACATCCACCGCTATCACGGTTTGCGCGAATTTCCCTTCCGCCTGGATTACTTCCGTCCCCCACTGAGGCCGCGCCAAAGCGGTGAAAAGAAAAAACAAACCGGTAAAAAAGAAAATGGCGTTTAATTTATGGTTTAGGCGCAGCCCGCCCGTCAGCTTGGCATAAGCCTGGGGGCCAAAAAAAGCGTTGATGGCGCGGTTTTTTAATTTATTTCCGGCCAGCCATATGGCGCCCGCCGCTAAAGCGGCAAGTAAAAAGTATATAAAAAATATAGGTTTTCCAAATAATTCCATATCAGGGTACCCTTATTAAAAATAATTTTTCCAACACCAGCCCCGCAGCCAACAAGATAAGGCCGGCTAAAACAAACGGCAGATAAAAATCACTCTGGTTGGTGCGGATGTTATAGGTAAAAGTGGTTTTTTCCAATTCATTTATTTTATCGTAAATATTGGCCAGTTCCATTTCATTTTTGGCGCGGTAAAACTGCCCGTTGGCCGTTTTGGCCATTTCCATCAGTAGGCCTTCGTTAATTTCTTCTTCCTGGCTGGAATATACGCCGCTGCCCGGCGGGCTGGCGGTGGCAATAGTATAGAGCTTTATGCCGTAGGAAGCGGCCGCCTGGGCGGCCAGGCGGGGGTCTATCGTTCCGGCGTTGGAGTCTCCGTCCGTCAGTAAAATGATAATTTTGCTTTTTGCCTGGCTGTCTTTTAAATGGGATATGGCTACCCCCACCGCGTCCCCAATGGCTGTATAGGTGGGGTCAATAATACCCAAATAAAGCGCGTTTAACAGCTCCCGCACGGCGTCATGGTCCAGCGTAAGGGGGGCTTGCAGCATGGCATAACGGGAGAATACCACCAAGCCCAGGCGGTCATTAACGCGCTTTTGGATAAAGCTATCCGCCGTGCGCTGGGCGGCGGCAAAACGGTTGGGGTAAAAGTCCTGCCGCTGCATAGAGGCGGAAACGTCCATCACCAGCATAATATCCACCCCTTGTGTTGGGGGAATGGTGGTGTGGCGCAACAGCACCGGGCGCGCCAAGGCCAGCACAAACAAGACGAGCGCCCCCGTATATAAGGTAACGGGAAGCCACTGGGTAAGCAGGGCGCGCAGAGAAGCTTGTTGTATGGTTTGCTGAGTGCGGGAATAAAGCACATGCGGGGTGAAAGATTTTTTCCAAATACTTTTGGCGGCCAGCACGCCTGCCGGCAAAATAAGCAACAGCAGTGCCCAGGGATTTGCAAAAGCGGCTTTTGTCCCCAGCAGGCGCTGGATGATTAACGCCGCCAGCAACAGCGTGGTGAGGGTGCCAAATGTCCATATCAAAGCGGCAAAAACCTTTTCCGGCAGGTTAATGAATAAAGAAGATAACAGCACCAGTATTAATAAAACGCAGGATATTAAAAAAAGTGTCATCATTTGGCGGCCTCCTGCCGGGTAGAGGGGGTTTTTACTAATTCCTGGCTTTTGGGGGTAGTGGAATCAATAAGCAAACGCAGAATGTCTATATCCCGGTTGCGGTATTCTTCCGGCGGGACGGCGCGTGCGAATTTTACCAAATCGCTGGAGCTTAAAAATACGCGCAATTTGGGTAACAGCGGCGCCATCAGTTCCTGCCCGCTGTTTTTAATGCGGCGCAGCATTTCGGCTGAAGTGTCTGCCGTGGTGTCTATATTAAAACGGCGCAGCAGGTATTCACGCAGAATATCCGTAAGCGTTAGATAAAATATTTTGTATTCGTGGCGTTCCCAGAGGCCGCTTTGTATAAGGGCTTCCAATTTGGAAAGAGCCACCTCTTCGCAAGGGCGGTTGTCTTGGGGGGCTCCCAAGGCGCGGGCGGCGGCTTGTTTGCGTTGCCAATAATACCAGGCCGCATAGACGGCACCGGCTGCTACTAATAAGATAAGCAACCACTTGAACCAGGCAAAGGGGAAATGCGGGTCCCGTATTTCCCGGAAGTTATTGTCTTTGAACGTTTCTGCTTTGGAAACGTTTATTTTGGTTTCTTCTGTGGAAATGGAGTTGACTGTTTCTCCGTCTGCGTTTTTAAGTAAAAATGTAAGCGGGGTTAATTTGGCTTCCTTTAACTCAAAGGGGTAAGCCGTAATGGTATAGGTAAACGTGCCGGGGGAGTCGGGCATGCCTTGTATAGAGGAAAACTCAAAATCTTTAGGCAGGTTTTCTTCATCCAGTTCTACTTTATAGCCGGGCGCGTGCGAAAAAGAATAAGAAAGAGTAATGGGCTTAGCAAATACGGCCGAAGAAGGCACTTGCTCCTGCGTAAAAGCAATAGGCGGCTTATTGCCGGTGGCGGTTTGCCGCGCCTGGGGTTGAGCGGGAGCCTGCCCGCGGGGAGCGGGCGCCTGCTGGGCGTAAAGCGGCAAGGAGCATGCACAAATAAAAAAGATTAAAAAACGTTTCATATTACCTCTTTAATTTTTTGGCGCGGCGTTTGAAAAACGCGATAACCGGGTCCGCCGCCGGCTGGGCCGTATCTACGGATATGGCCTCTATCTTAAGCGGGTTAAAAAGTTGTTTTAAGGCGTAATCTCTTTGTTGCGCGTCTTGTTGTAAATGCGCAGCGGCCGCGTGGGAGAGGGTCAGCATGCCCTCGGCCCCGGTTTCCGGGTCCTGCACGGCTAAACAGGCGGACAGGGCGGGGAGGGTTTTTTCTCTTCGGTCTGAAATCACTACGGGAATTAAGTCAAACTTTTTGGCGGCCAGGCGGAACGGTTTTTCAAACTGTTCAATGGGGGCCATAAAATCTGACAGCAAAACCAATATGCCTTGACGGCGTATTACTTTGGTAAGCGTTTTTAAGGCCAGGGCGATATCCGTCCCTTTAGAGGAAGGCTCAAACGCCAGTAATTCCCTGATTAAGCGCAAAATGTGTTTTTTGCCTTTTTTGGGGGGAACAAACAATTCTATTTTGTCAGAAAACAGCAACAGGCCCACCTTGTCATTATTGGTCATGGCGCTGAACGCAAACAAAGCGGCCAATTCCGCGGCGGTTTCTTGTTTTAATTTATCCCAAGAGCCAAAACGCTGGGAGGCGGAAACGTCACAGGCGATGATAAGCGTCAGCTCACGCGTTTCATTGTATTTTTTTACAAAAGGCACGCCGGTTCGGGCGGTTACGTTCCAGTCTATGGAGCGTATATCATCCCCGGGGATATATTCGCGCACTTCGGCAAATTCTATCCCTTGGCCCTTAAATACGCTTAAATATTCGCCGGAGAAAGTTTCTGAGACCAATTTCCCGGTTTGTATTTCAATTTGGCGTACTTTTTTTAAAATTTCCGCGGTATCCATAAGGCTTACCCCCGGCGCGCGGTTATGGTACGTCCACGGCGTCAAAGATTTGTTTGACGATTTGGTCAGAGGTTACGTTCTCGGCCTCGGCTTCGTAGGTTAACAATACGCGGTGGCGCAGTACGTCCAGGCCGATGGCTTTGATGTCTTCCGGCGTTACATAGCCGCGTCCGTTTAAGAAAGCGTATGCCTTGGCGGCTTGCGTTAAGAAGATGGTGGCACGCGGGCTGGCTCCGTAAGCAATAAAAGAGGCCAGCTTTTCCAGGCCGGCGGCCTTCGGGTCGCGCGTGGCGAAAACCAGGCTGACGATATAATTTTTAATTTTTTCATCCACGTAAATGCCGTCCGTCACCTGGCGGGCTTTTAAAATCATTTCCGGGGTGACCTGGGTGTTTATTTGCGGCTGTTGGTGGGTGGACATCCTTTCCAAAATTTGTTTTTCCTCTTCCCGGGTGGGGTAAGTAACCAGCACTTTAAGCATAAAGCGGTCCACCTGCGCTTCCGGCAGGGGGTAAGTGCCTTCCTGTTCCACCGGGTTTTGGGTGGCTAACACCATAAAGGGGGAAGGGAGGGCGTAGGTCTTTTCCCCAATGGTTACTTGGCGTTCCTGCATGGCTTCCAACAGGGCGCTTTGCACTTTGGCGGGGGAACGGTTAATTTCGTCCGCCAGTACAAAGTTGGAAAATACCGGCCCGCGTTTGGGGTAGAATACGCCTTCTTTCGGGTTGAAAATGAGAGTACCGGTAATGTCGGCGGGTAACAAATCCGGCGTGAACTGAATGCGCTGAAATTGGGCGTGTATGGCTTGGGACAGGGTTTTTACGGCCAATGTTTTTGCCAAGCCGGGCACGCCTTCTATCAAGATATGACCGTCGGCCAGCAAGGCCACCAGCATTTTTTCCAGCAGGTCTTCCTGTCCTACGATGACTTTGCTTACTTCCCGTTTTAAATCCTGCAGGAAAAGGCTTTCCGCTTGTACTTGTTTGTTTAAAGTGTTTATATCCATACAACCCCCTTTTACGCGGTGTATGCCAAAAGGCATTTCTACCTATATTATAAATAAAGCCGGAAAAGAAAATAAAGCCTTTTTTGGGTTATTTGGCGCAAGCGGCGGTGCGTTTTTGTTTTGCGGTTAATTTTTTTAGCCGCTTGTCCGCGGCGCGTTCTGTTAACCACTTTTTAAACGTCCAGAAACCGGCAAGCAGGAAAATCACCCCAAACAGCGGCAGACAGTGTATTACCCAAGGGCCTTTTTGCAAAATGGAGGATTTAGAAACAACGAACCCCCCATACATGCAGAGCGGAATAATTCCCAACAAAGCATAAAGAAGGGTACTAAGAAGCAAGTCTGTTCTCCAGTCAGGCATGTACTCCAGCATCAGGCCATATTTACGGTAATTATTTAATTGTTTTTCTAAAAATGCGGCATAAAGCGTGTCTTTAGCGGAGGGGTTTTCTTCAGTCTGCGTGTGTATTGCGCAGGAGCGGCATTTTTTAGCGGCGGATATCAGGCGGCGCAGCCCCGCAAAGCCGGTATAATGGGCAATGGTGTACGTTTCATTTTGCGTTTGAAAAATTAAGGTAGCCTTTCTTATAAAAGGAATTGTTATATTTTTGAGCGAGAGCAGTTTTGGCTGTACATTTAGGGTGAAAAGGGTGTCTTTGTAGGAACAGGCGACGTTCCCCGCGTTATTAGGGGTTTTTAAAAGGAGGTCATGCTCGTAAAACGACAGCTGGCTAAAGGGCCGCGCGGATAGGTGTTTTTGGCGTTTTCGGATAAAGTCTAATACGCTAAACCCTATTATACCGGCCAATACCCAAGGGAGACTGTAATAAAAGAAAGCCCCCGCCGGCAGATGCAGCATGCTTTTTTTAAATTCCGCCCATACCTGCGCCTAGGAAAGGGGGCGCGTGTCCCCGATGAAGGCTATCCACAGTATCAGTAGCATGTATACCCAAGCAAACAACAGGACCTTAACCCCTAAAATAAAATAAGAATAGGGAAATTTGACAGTAACTATAAACGGATAGTTGAGGGCGGGGAATTTAGCCATTATTTTTGTTTTGCTTTTTCCAGTTTTTTGGCGGTGTAAGCTTCTGTAATGTATTTTTTAAAACAGGCAAAGCAGACCAAAAGTATAACCGCAAATATTGCAGTCATTACCAAAACCAAGAACGGATAAGGGGAATAGTTTATGATTAGCAAAAACATGTTCCCCAGCAAAAACCCCAAACAAGCGGTTATAATGCCCAGCCATAAAAACCCGTTGCGGGTTTTGGGAAATACGGTAAGCATAAGGCCGTAACAGAGGTAGTTTGTAAGTTGTTCTTCTAAAAAGCGGATATAGTCTTTCTCGTCTTGGGTGGAGGGGGAACCCCCATCGGCTGGGCGGGCTTTGGCGCGGCAAGAGCGGAATTTCTTTCCTTCGTTTAGCATTTGGCGTATAAAAGGCAGGCCCTCATAATGTTGGGCGCAAAAATCCCCGTCCGGGGAGGAAAAAGACAGCTTTACCCCGTTTATATTGCGTATAGGCTGGTGGTATTTATTATAGGTAATGGTGATAAGGGCGGTAAGGGAGAAGTCCGTCTGTTCATAGGGCAAAAAAACCGAGGGGCGGGAAAGGTTCTGCCCCAGTACAACGCCTTTTTCTTCAAACGAGAGGCTGGTTATGCGGGGCAGGGTGGTATATGCACGGCGTTTTTTGAAAAAATTCCAAACAAACGCTGCCGCCATAAACAGCAAGGCCCAAGGGAAAATATTTAATAAGATAAAGTAAAACAAACTGTCTTCGCGCGCATCTTGCAAAACGCTTTGCCAAATTCCTTTTAAAACGGAGTCACTGCCGGATGTTAACCACAGCACGCCCGCAATCAAAATACATATGTAGAAGACCAGGGCAGTGTATGCCTTTGGCCAGGAGAGGGGTTCTATTTTTATTTTCATAGCTTATAGTTTAGCAAAAATAATATATACTTAAAAAAGTAAATATTGGCAGCTTGTTGGAGAGGTTTTCTATAATGGTAAAGTTTTGTTTGTTTTTATCTTTTATTTTCTTAAGCGTGCATACTTTCGCGCAAACGTTCAGGGCGGATAGGGAACTGGTTTTAAAGCGCGACTTGCGCCACGCGGAGTTGTATGAAAAAATGCCAAATCCTCCCTATTTGGCGGTTTACCAAAAAGGAAACAAAACACTGGTAGTGTTGGCCGCTAAACATGGCGCGGTTTCTATTCCAGCCGTACAGTATGCGTTTGATGTTTATACCCCGCAAATCGTATTAGCGGAACGGGAACCAGGGGAGGAATTTGGCCCGTGTTCTTCTTATGAAGACGGCTATACTGCGGCGCTGGCTGGCAAACACAAAGTGCCGCTTGTGCGGGCGGACGTTACTTTGGAGCAACAATGGCAGTTTGCCCAAACGCAAGGTTTCTCCTACGAAGATTGGCAAATGCTGTGGATTATACGGGAAGCCTATTACCGGGCCCGGGAAACCGAGGAACCTTTTACCGCCCGGCAAGCGGTTCATTCCTATGCCAAGAGGGACCACCACCCCGCTTGGGGTACGCTGTTTACGCCGCGGCGCCTGGAAAAGTATTTCAGCGGACATTATAAGCAGGAGTTTAACCGGACTGATTTTATTAAATTATTTCAGGATTTAATGAACGTATATCCAGAACAATGGGTTACCCAAACCCCGTTTTACCGTTTAGAAAAAGCCACCTCGCATGCCCGCAGCCTGTTTATGCTGGAGAATATCGCCGCTGCGCTTAACCGATATGATGTGGTGTTTACAGAAATGGGCGCAGGGCACTACTTGGATTTAGGTCCGGCTTTGCAAGAAATGTTAGGTACTCCCGAAATAACGGCCAGCGCTCAGCTTCCACCTCAGCAATTATGGAAAGACTGCCGGATAGACGCATTGGAAGAAATTATATTGGTAAAATAGCAACCCAATGGCTCCAAGCAATTAAAGGTGGGGATTGGTTGAGGTGAAAAAGCTGTAAATTTAAAAATTATTCCGGCAGGAATCTAACCGCAAGAGTAATAAAAAAGGCACTTTATTAGAAGTGCCTTTTTAAACGCGCTAAAGATAGAAGAACCCGTGATCTTAATAATATTGCAAAGAAGGGGCAAATCCGCTCACTATCTCCTATAAGCAACTGGGGCAGCTGCTCACGGGGCCTTATGGGTGGGCTGTTCCTAAGGCGGGCGGCGCTTATCGGTAATTGTGTATAAATAATTGTACAATAAAGTATCTTATGAATTTGCCTCAAGAATTTACTGATTATACTTCCCGATTATTTGGCGCCGCGCGTTGGGAGCGTTTTGTTCAGTCGTTTTTGCAGGAAACGCCCGTAAGCGTGCGGATAAACCCGTGGAAGTCGGCGGAAAACCCCTTCCCAAACGCCGATCCGGTGCCATGGTGCCGGCAGGGTTTTTGGCTTAAAGAGAGGCGGCGTTTTACGGTTGACCCGCTCTTTCACGCGGGGGTGTATTATGTGCAGGAGGCCGCTTCGTTATTTTTGGATTATGTCTTGCGGCAGGTGGTTACTGCTCCCGTCAGCGCGCTGGATTTGTGCGCCGCGCCGGGGGGAAAATCCACCCTTATGCGCGCCGCCTTGCCGCAGGGCTCTGTGCTGGTTAGCAACGAGATTGACCGCCGCCGCGCCAATATCCTATTGGAAAACATCTTAAAACAAGGGCATCCGGATGTATTGGTTACGCATAATGCGCCAAAAGATTTTGCCAAAACGAACCTACTATTTGACGTTATTTTGACGGATGCGCCGTGTTCGGGCGAGGGTCTTTTCCGGCGGGAACCTGATGCCGTCAACGAGTGGAGCCCGCAAAATGTGCATTTCTGCGCGCAGCGCCAGCGGCAAATTTTGAGTGATATCTGGCCGTGCTTAAAGGACGGCGGCTTACTAATTTACAGCACCTGCACCTTTAATACGCACGAAAACGAGGAAACCGTCCGCTGGATTACCGAAGAACTGGGGGCGGATATTTTGTCTGTGCCCGTTTTTTCTGATTGGCAAATTACGGGCAGTTTGCTGGCGCATTGGCAGCAGCCTGTATATCGTTTTATTCCGGGCACTACCCGGAGCGAGGGGCTTTTTATGGCCATTCTTCGCAAACGAGAGGGGGAGAATACGTTTTCCACGTTGCCGTCCTCTTTGCGGGCACAAGTGAAAAAATACCCCTTGTTGCATGTGCTTTCTGACGGAATTCCTCAGCCAGAAGCTAAGGGGCGGGAACAAATTCCCTCAGCGGCGCAGGCGCTTTCGCTATCCATACAGCAGGCGGATTTCCCGCGTGCGGAACTCTGCTTAGAAGACGCTTTGCGCTATTTACACAGAGAAACACTTAAGTTGCCCGGCAACACGCCGCGCGGCTTTGTGCTAGTGACGTATCACGGGCATCCGCTTGGCTTTGTAAAAAACTTGGGAAACCGGGCCAACAATCTCTATCCCAAACCTTGGGCTATCCGCAATTTGTAGAAAGCATAATAAATTGGGCAAACGGGGCCGTAAATTTTGAAAAGTAGGAGCAAAGCGGGCGGAGGGAATAAACGGTTGAGGATATTCTCTTTGCCTGTTAGAGAAACGCCCATACAAGGCTTTTTCCGCCCCACTAAAAGTACGCTAAAACAGAATGAATAAAACAGGCAGGTTTAGAAGGCCGCATGAACCCCAAAACCCCATAAAAAAGACACCTTGTAACAGGTGTCTTTTTAAATGGTCGGGCACGGCGTGGGGACTGCCAAAGGCGGTAAGAGGGGGGTAAGCAAAATCCCTGTTTATCAGGAAAAATATAGGGAAAAATCATGAAAGTTGCCCTTTTGTATGTGGGCGCGGAAGCTGAGTGCCCCGCTTATTTTATACGGAGGCTTTGCCTTTTTATATATATTCCCTACACCCTGGAACAGGGAAAAACAGGGATTAAGAGGGCGTATTATTTCAATCCTTTTTTCATGAATAGTTGGGTATTGGATTTCTTGTAATGGGAAATTTGGTACAGCAAGTAATCCGTACCCGGTAGCGCCATAGGGCCGCTTAATTTGGCTCCGCATTTTTCGGCAGGCAGGGAGATAAAAATTTCATCTTTCCCTGTGGAAATATGGTGGGCGCGGATGACTTCGCACCAGACGGGTTTTGCGGGGTCTTGCGGATCATTCGTTTCATAATAAAACACATCGCCCTGGCAGAACACATATTCCGGCGGGCCGAAATATTCGGGTGTGATTTCTTTGGCTAACTTCAGTTTTTTAGTCTTTTTAAGTTTATCATCATGCCATACTGCATCATAAGGGGCTACGTAATCGCAGCCGTCGCAGTCAGCGGGTTTACGGCTGCCTGTCAAGGTAATATATTGGGTTTTTTCTTTATTGCAATAAAAGGTTAACGGGGGGGTCTTTTTGGGTTGATATTGATAAGGTGCCAATTTGTTTTCTGCAAACTGGTCGGGATATCCGTTCCATACGCCCTGCACCAAAGCAAGAGCCGGCTTGTCAGGGGAAAATTTAATTAAATTTCCGCCATTTTCTATATACAAATCACCTTCGGGCGTGTTATAGAAATCAATTCCTTCCGAGGCATATGTAAAATCTTCCGCAACGAGCAAGCTTCCGTCCGGCTGCGCTAGCCCCTGTGAGTAAACGGCCATTTGGCTCATCACAAAAGCGTTTTCTCCAGGGCGTTTCTCTTCTTTAGTATCTGTAATGTCCGTATCCTGTGCATATAAGACGCAGGATATGAGGAGTAAAATGGGTAAATATTTATTTTTTTGTTGGTAATAGGAGAATATAACTAATTTTTTTGGCCTATTTGCTCTAATTAAGTGTTCCTGCGAGCCAAAGCCACCACAGGGTTGCCACGATAAATTCCAATGCCAGATAAATGCCCCACTTGCTTAGCAAAGGTTTTTCTTTATGCAATAACCACCAACAAAATCCACACCCAAGCGAGAGCGGCAAATAAGTCCACAAGTACAAAGAAACATCATCTGTTTTCCCGTCCGGAAAAATCCACATGGCAAGGCATCCAATTAGTGGCATTATCCCTGCGAACATCGTCGTCCAACAACCCAGAGCCCGCCAAGTCTGCTTTTTCCCATGACAAAGCCATAGTGCATACCCAACATAAGCAATAGCGCTCAAATCGTACAGTACAACAGCCGTCCACCAACGCCAAGTTTCATCAGGCGTATGATATTGGGTAATCATATCAGACGTACCGTTGGCGGCCAAGTACAATGTGCCTAGAGCCACCAGATAAAACAAGGCGAAGCGGATGATTTTGCACATAATAAAGGCTCCGTTAGAGCCTTTATTATACCATTTACTTTTTATATTTTACGATAAGAGGAGCGGCTTTCTGGTTTTTTCCCCGATATTTTTCTATAAAATTACAAAACTCCACATCCTTGTCTAGCAGGTCAATACATCCCTTGCTGCCAGGGGTTGTTCCGCCATGAATAAAAAAACCGCTTCTTCCGCTTTCTTCCTTTTGTTTTGGGGTTTGGTTTATATTTGTCCGACAATTTCCCCATGCAAATTCTCCTCCGGGGTATGCACCAAACTTTTTCCCAAAGAGCCAACCCGACCCCACCACTCCTATTATCTTGTCTAGTGGGGTAGGTCTGTCAATTTTTTGCGGATTGATAATATATTCCCCTTCGGGAACAGGCCCTTGGTCTTTTTCTTGTTGGCGTTGAGGTGAGTAGTCAAAAAAACCGTTTTGTGGTTTGCCGGAAACAGCGGGTAATCTTTGCGTTATTTTGACTCCGTTTTTGTCTTGGGCGATTGTGGTTAAATAGTTGCCGTCAAAGGTGATGGATTTGATTTCTTGTTTTGTTTCCCTTTCCGATAAATCATAGGGAACAACCCGTTTTGGTTTGCCGTTTATGATGAGGAATACATCATCTTGAGGATTGTGTGTTTTATCCATATTTTCTCCCTGTATTTTTAGTATAGTGCAAAGGGGGGGAAGATTTGATAATACAAAAGCGCAGGGCTATGTTTAGGGGGTGTATTGTGGTGTTGTTATTGCGAGTGGAAATAGTAGCGGAAAATATAATATAAATTAATTATACAAAAAATGAAGACTGTGTCAAGTTTAACAGAAAGCAGAAGTAAGAAGCTATAGATGGTACAATCGCGATTCTGCATTTTCAACAAGCAGAGAAAAAGGGGAAATTTTTGAGGTCTTTGATTTACAAAAAAGTGCTCTGTGTGCAGATAGGAACTAGTATTCACAAAACACTGAGGATCATTTTGGAGGATGGAACAAAAAAGACACCTTGCAAAAGGTGTCTTTTTAAATGGTCGGGCACGGCGTACGGACTGCCAAAGGCGGTAAGAGCGGGGAAGCAAAATCCCTGTTTATCAGGCAAAATACAGGGAAAAATCATGGGGCGGGAAAGTGAGTGCCCCGCTTATTTTATACGGAGGATTTGCCTTTGCATATACATTCCCTATCCCCTGGAACAGGGAAAAACAGGGATTAAAATACTTTTATTAAATTTTGTTTGTGCGTGTAGCCCTGCAAATCGTTTTGCAAAACAGGGTACCATTTGCCTTGTTTTTCCTCGGGCCATACCCATACATAGGTGCTGTCTTTCATTTCTCCGACAATTTCTCCGTTGGGCTCTTTGCGCACGTTGGCGGGGCCGTCCACGCGGTAGAGAACGGGTTCGCTTTTGGGGCGGTATGGGCGGGCAATACTCCCTTTTGCTATAAAATCCACGGATATATCCCATTCAGGCGTATATTTTTGGCGGTTGACGGCAAAATATGGGCCGCCGTAAAAGGCCTCGCCGTCAAAGCAGCCCACGCTTTTAAGCGGGCTTTCCACCAGCAGATTAAAGTTTTCAATGGGGCCTTGCCAGTTGTTGGCGGTAGTGAGGATGTATTCCACATAATCTTGGGCGTCTAAGTGCTGCCAAGAATAGGTGCGTTCATTTTCCGGTATAAATACGAAATCCTGATATTTTTGGCTATCTTCATCTATACACTTAGAAAAAGGCGTACCTACATTTGTAGTCATTGCCGTGGGAACATACGTATGCCGGACAGAAACGGTTTTTCCTGCCGGGAATGTTTGCTGCCAAGAGTAAGAAAGTTGTTTCTGCCACGCGTCTGTCATTTCCCAGGCTTGCACTTCTCCTCTGACTGGGTCTAGAATCCAACCGTATTTTAAGATGTTTTTATCAATAAAAGGCTGTCGTTCTTTCGGCTGCAACATTTCAACCCGGCGGTCTAATTCCGCTTCAGAGATGATTTCTTCCTCTGTATAAAAGAGGACGGGGACAAGGGCTGTAATGTCTGTTTCACCGCTTAGAATAGTCCAATTTTTTTCATATTTTACAGGCTTGTCATTGACCCATAATTTAAACTCATAATCATGGGCAAGGTCGCCTTGCGGGAAAGTCTCTACGGCTGGCATTTGGGGCAGGGGAAAGAAAACCTGGGTGGTAATGTCTTTATCTGTGGTGTTTTCAAACAGATAATTTACTTCTATTTGCCCGGGGCGGATATAGAGAGCTTCGGTTTTCATTTTAATTCCGTCTTGTTTTTCAAACACTACTCCTCCCGTGGGCAACACCGTGCCGGACGTGTCGTTAGCATAGGCGGATATACAGGAAAGGCAAATGAGCAGAATGAACAATAATTTCTTCATTTTTTAGTATTTTTTTGAATAAAAGTTTGGTATTCTTTGACGGCTTTTTCCGCTTGCGCCGGTGTTAGTTTGGGGCGCACCACAAGCTGGCTTTTGCGGGGGGTGCCTTCGGAATCCTGCAAATAAAAAATCCAATTTGTACCCGGTATTCCAATGGGGTTATAGGGATAGAGGGAGGATTTCTCTTTTGTCTCGTACGGGGTGGCGGCATAAGCCCCGCGGGTGTGGTTTTGTAAATCACAAAAGAAGATGCCGCGCCGGGCTTTATTTCTTCCCGGCCAGGGGAAATCGTCAAAGCCGTCATAATAGAGTATATTTTTGTCGCAATAAGCAAATTGGCCGGGTGGAAAATCTATCACCGGGACGGGGCATTCTTCGCGGGCAAACGTATGTTGTTTCCCGTCCTTATGCCAGATGATTTTGTAAAATACGTCATTTTCTTCTCCGGGGGCGCCCTTTTTGATTTGCTCTATAAATTCTACCGAGGAATTTTCCCCGCACGGAAGCGAAAAATTCTTTCCGTCTAAATGCGGGACGGCAAATTCTGCTAAAAATTGTTTCTCAAATTCTTTGTAATTATCTTGCCACAATTGAAAACTTTCCAAGATAGGCAGGGGGGCTGCCGGGATAAGATGAAAATAAAGAGTCCCGGACCAATTAAAATATAAATTATTTTCTCTTATAAAGTAATCCGTCCATTCATTGTTATAGGTAAATTCTCCTAATACATAGGCCCCGTTCTCATCTGGTTTGGGCATATTAAACATTCGGAAGCGGGAATAAACGACAGCTTCTGTGTCTTTGGGGGTATCCTCCTGATTGGTGGGCAGGGGATCGGCCTGCCCACTTACCCAACATATACTAAGCAAAAATAACGCAAATAAATGTTTCATCTTTTTATTATACATTTATTCTTTTTCCTTTTCTTTTTTAGGGCCCGTGTATTCATAGTAATCCATATGGGGTTCCCGCGGCGTGCTAAACTGTTCACTTAAAGAGCCTCCTTCGGTTATTTGTTTAGTGTCTGTATTATATCCATCTACCGAAGGTACTTCTCCTCCCCATTTGCCGGAGCGCTTCATCCCTGCTTTGGGGTTTAGCAGTACGATATGCCCATGTTCGGCATTATTGGGATTGTGATAAGTGGCCACCACCGTGCCGCCGGCTTCGGCGCGGCGTTGGGCTTCTGGGTGGTCTAATTTACCGGTAGGATTGCCCCGCTCATCTACTTTTTTAGGCAGTTTCTCCCATCCGGAACCTTTTTTATCCATATCTTCAATCATTTGGTTTGCATTTTTGTCGGGTTCCATATAGATACCCTGCTGAAG
>CALUXF010000010.1 GCA_944324655.1 Candidatus Avelusimicrobium aviculae | reverse complement strand
TATGAAGATTTGGGGATACACACTCCATCCCTCGGGCTTACGCCCGGGGTTTATTGTGAGCAGTAGTTATAAAAAACGGGCCGGCAAAAACCGGCCCGTTTTGGTGCTTTTTGTAGAAACAAATTAAGTGTAACTTTCCAAATACGTATGCAGGCCTTCTGCGCGCGCTTGGGTTACAGCTTCCTCGTACAATTCCTCGGCTTCTTGGGTTTTGCCTAAAGCGTACAATACCTGCGCCAAAGACAATTTAGTCAGTATCTGGCCGCGCATTTCATCGGAATTATCAAACAAAACGCGGGCTTCCTGCAAGTCTTTCAAAGCTTCTGCCAGTTTGTTTTTGCGTTTTAAAATGTCCGCGCGGCCCCATTTTACAAAGCCTAAATCCACCGTGTCATTGATGGAGGAATACAGCTTGTCCGCCGCGTTATAATGCCTAAGAGCCTCATCGTATTTGCCTTGCTGGCGCAGGCCGTTGGCCATACCGCAGTTGGTATAAGCTTTGCCGAATACGTCCTGCGTTTTGCGGAAAATTTTCTCCGCCAGTTTATAATTTTTTACGCAATCGTCAATCTTGCCGCAAATACGGCTGATGCCCGCCAAACCGCAATAGCCATAAGCCAGGTTGATTTCGTCCCCCGCTTTTTTAGCCAGGCGGATAGCGTCTTTAAATTGTTTAATGCCGTCTTCAAAATGGCCCTGCAGGCGGAAGATTCCCCCCTTGGCCCAGCAGATAAAACTCATGCCGGCCCAGTCTTTTTGTTCTTGGTAATAAGAAAGAACCGCGTCCAAGAGTTCCAAGGCTTCTTCCAGCCGGCCCCAAGCGCGCAAAGCCATACCCATTTCCTGCATGGAGCGGACCAGGTAATCGTCCATTTCCAGTTCCTGCGCCATTTGAAGCGCGTCCTGCCCCATTTCATACGCGGCGGCGGAATGCCCCAACGTGCGGTAACACGCGGCCAAGGCCAAAAGCGCGTCCATGCGGCCTTCGGCGCTTTCACAAATTTGCAAAGAAGCGGCATAAGAGGCTATGGCTTTCTCAAAAGAACCTAATTGGCGGTAGGCTTCCCCTTCTAAAAAACGCAATTGGGCGTTTTTATTTCTTACGCCTTGTAACAGTTCCAATGCGCGGGAAGGCTGGTTTGCGTCCAGCAGTTCTTCCAGCAGTTCCGGCTCGGGCCGATTTGTTTTTTTAACAGCCATGAAGCTCTCCTTTTACTTTTATATATACAACAAACGGCCGCTCTGGCCGTTTATATCTTTAAATATTTTTTTATTTCCGCCAACGTGGAAACCAAATCATACGGTTTGGGGATAAAGTAGTCGGCGCCGGATTCGGTGGCGCGCTCGCGCGAGTCCACATCGCTTAAGGTGGACATGATCACCACCGGTATACGCCAGGTGGCGTTATCCGTCTTAAGCAGTTTGCACACGTCAAACCCGCTTAATTTGGGAAGCATCAAATCCAACAGCACCAAATCCGGCTTATGCTTTTTAACCAAAGAAACCCCGGTTACCCCGTCCGCCGCCCAAAACGTTTCCACGCCCTCTATCTTTAGGGCGCCCGTTAAGGCGGTGGCAAGCACCTTGGAATCTTCTATCAAAACCACCTTTTTCACAGCATTTCCTCACATTGGTCTTTATAAAGCGCGGCTAAACGCTGGTATTCGTGCGCGTTATGTAAAATGCCGTTTATCTCGTCTTCATCCAGTTGGCGCACCACTTTGGCGGGCACGCCCATCACCAAAGACCCGGCCGGGATATTCTTGCCCGCCGTTACCACGCTGCCCGCGCCGATAATGCAGTTAGGGCCAATCTCGCTTTCCAACACCACGGCGTTCATGCCAATTAAGCAGTTATCCCCTATTTTGGAGCCGTGCACAATGGCCCCGTGCCCCACCGTAACCCCTTTGCCGATAACAGCCGGGCTGTTGTAATTTACATGCACGCAGGCGTTATCCTGTATATTGCTGCCGGCGCCCACGGTAATGGGGGCAATGTCCCCGCGCAGCACGGCGCAAGGCCAAACGGATACATTTTCTTCCAGCGTTACGCCGCCCAGCAGGCAGGCCGTTTTATGAATATAGCAGGAAGCGTGTTTTTTGGGTACAAGTTCGTTAATTCTTTCTCTCATGATGTTTTTCCGGGTAAACGTTTATTTTTCTTGGAACGGGGCGCTTCGGACAGCTGCAGCCCCCAATAAATAAAAATGCTCACGATGCCGGGCAAAATGTAATACACCACGCGGTAGATTAAGGTAGCCATGAGGGCGGCGTCCCAATTAATTCCCATTTGCGCGTAAACGGCCGTCATGGCCAGTTCCATGGCTCCCAGCCCGCCGGGCAGCAGGGGGATTAACGTGGTTACCATACCCACCGCGAAGCCGGCCACCAGCACGCCTGCCGTAATATGCACGCCCACCGCGCGGAAAGCAAAATACAACACCAAAATAGTAAACAGCCAATCCGCGCAGACGTAAATAATCGTCCAGGTAAGTTTGTTCTTTTTCTTATGGATAAGGTCTATCCCTTCGTCCAGCTGGTCTACAAAATCATCGTATTTGCCTTTGGGGATAAGCGCCCGGAAAACGTGGAACAGCACTTTGTTAATCAAGCGGAAAATGCGCCTTACCCATTTGGAGCGCCACTCGTTATTAAACAAAAACGCGGTTACCACGGCGCACACCACGCACATCACCACAATTAAAATAAAGTTCTTCAAAAGCTGCATGGTGGTGGCGGAACTGTTGATGCACATCAAAATGGAGCCCTGCAAAATGATAATAGCCAACACAAAATAGAGCAGAACGGTAATAACAATGCTGGCCGTTACGCACATGCCAAACGGCACGCGGCGGCGGTTAAGCAGGTGCGCGCGCAACGCAAAACCCGATACACCGAGCGAGGACACCACATAATTTACCGTAGTGGACACCAGCGCAATTCCCACCGCGGCTCCGCGGCCTATTTTGCGGCCCATAATGCGCAGCACCTCATACAAGCTCATGCCCATGGCCACATAAATAAACGCGGAAGAAAGCACCGAAAGGGCAAGATACTCGGTGCTTACTTCCCGCCAAATTTTAACAAAACTGTCTTTGGCTTGGTAAATAAGCAGGCCGATAATCCCCAAAGAAAACAAAATTCCCAACGCATACAATAAGTATTTAACGGGTTTTTTCATATGCGCACCTTAAATAGATACTTAGATAAATTATATAATTTATTATAAAGCTTTTGGGCTTATTTATCTTTCATTTTAAAACGGAATTTTTAATTAGTTATGAAAAGCATTAAAGTCATCGGCGCTAAGGGCCACAATTTAAAAAATATCACGGTGGAAATCCCTAAAGACAAAATGACGGTGGTAACCGGGCTTTCCGGCTCGGGCAAGAGCTCCTTGGCGTTTGACACGATTTACGCCGAAGGCCAACGGCGCTATGTGGAAAGCATGTCCGCCTACGCGCGGCAGTTTTTGGAACTGATGGAAAAGCCGGACGTGGAACACATTGAAGGCCTTTCCCCCGCCATTTCCATCGAGCAAAGAAACCCCTCCAAAAACCCGCGTTCCACCGTGGCCACGGTGACGGAAATTTACGATTACCTGCGCCTGCTTTTCGCGCGCATAGGCAAACGCCACTGCCCGCAGTGCGGCCGCCCGGTGGAAACGTGGAGCGTGCAGGGCATCGCCCAGGATATTTTAAAAAAATTCAATGAAAGCACCGTTTATATCTTGTCCCCCCTGGTGCAGGGCCGCGCGGGAACGTATGAGGAGCTTTTTGCCAAACTGAAAAAAGAGGGCTACGTAAAAGCGCGGGTGGACGGCATTATTACCGAAGTGGCCCAGCCCCCCGTGTTGGAGCGTTACAAAAAACACACCATTGAGCTGGTGGCCGATGAAATTTTTGTGGAAGAGTTTGAAAAAGAACGCTTAACCGAAAGTTTGGAAAACGCCCTCAAATATTCCAAAGGCCTGGTGCGCGTGCTGGAAACCGAAGGCGCCTCCCCGCGCGAGTTTACATACAGCGAAAACAACGCCTGCGCCCACTGCGGCATTGGGTTTAGCGAACTGGAACCGCGGCTTTTTTCTTTCAATTCTCCGTATGGGGCCTGCCCGGACTGCAACGGCCTGGGCCTTAAAATAGAGGTGGATGAAGACCTGGTAGTGCCGGACGCTTCTTTATCCATTAACGAGGGCGCCATCGCCGCGTGGGACAACCCCGTCACCACCCGCACCCACCGGTGGAAAAACTCCTGGAGCGGGTATTATTATGACATTTTAAAACAAGTCTGCCGCCAGAACCACATTTCCATGTCCACACCGTGGAACAAGCTTTCCCGCACGCAGAAAGACTTGCTTTTATACGGCAAAGGGCACGCCAGTTACACATCCGTCATCTCCGGCGGAGAGCAGGATTTTGAAGGTGTTATCACCAATTTAAAACGCCGCTACCAGGAAAGCGAAAGCGAATTTGTAAAAGAGGAAGTCTACCAGCGTTTTATGCGGGAGGTCACCTGCCCCACCTGCCAAGGAGCGCGCCTTAAGCCGGAAGCTTTATCCGTCTACGTAGGCGGTAAAAACATACGTGAAATAACATCTATGCAGGTCTCGGCCGCGCTTACGTTTATCAACGGGCTGGAACTTTCCGCCAAGGAGCAAACCATCGCCAAAGACGTGCTGAAAGAAATTAAAGCCCGCCTGGGTTTTTTAAACAGCGTGGGGCTTTCTTACTTAACCTTAGACCGCAAAAGCCAAACCTTATCCGGCGGAGAGGCCCAGCGCATTCATTTGGCCACGCAAATAGGCTCCGGCTTAACGGGCGTGCTGTACGTGCTGGACGAGCCCACCATCGGCCTCCACTCCCGCGATAACGACCGCCTGATAGAAACCCTTAAAAACCTGCGGGATTTGGATAATACCCTCATTATTGTAGAACACGACAAAGACACCATTTTAGCTTCTGACTACGTGGTGGAAATAGGCCCCGGGGCGGGAGAGCACGGCGGGCAAATTGTTGCGTCTGAACCCACGGAGGAGTTTTTAAAAGACCAAAACTCTCTTACCGCCTCTTACTTAAACGGGCAACGCATGATTTTACCGCGCAAGACCCTGCGCAAAGGAAGCGGCAAAAACATACAAATTTTGGGAGCCCAGCAATTTAATTTAAAAAATATTGACGTAAAAATCCCCCTGGGCAAATTTGTGTGCGTGACGGGCGTATCCGGCTCGGGCAAGAGTACGCTGATACACCAAATTTTATACCGCGCCCTGGCAAAGAAGTTCTACAACGCCAAAGACACCCCCGGCAAACACAAAGACATTAAAGGCTTGGAAAATATTGATAAAGTGATTATTGTGGACCAAAGCCCCATTGGCAAAACGCCGCGCAGCAACCCGGCCACGTACACGGGCGTGTTTTCCCATATACGGGATTTGTTTGCCCAAATGCCTGAGGCAAAACGCCGCGGCTACAAGCCGGGCCGCTTCTCCTTTAACGTAAAAGGCGGCCGGTGCGAAAAATGCCAAGGGGACGGCATTTTAAAAATTCAAATGCAGTTCTTGCCGGACATCTATGTAAAATGCGAAGAGTGCGACGGCAAACGCTTTAACGAAGACACCCTGCAAGTAAAATTTAAAGGCAAAAACATTGCCGAAGTGCTGGACATGAGCGTCAGCCAGGCGCTGGAATTTTTTGACGCTATCCCCCGCATTAAACGCATTTTACAGACGTTAAATGACGTGGGGCTTGGATACATCAAGCTGGGCCAGGCGGCCACCACGCTTTCGGGCGGGGAGGCCCAGCGTGTAAAACTGGCGGACGAACTTTCCCGCAAGGGCACCGGCAAAACGCTGTATATTTTGGACGAACCCACCACCGGCCTGCACTTTGCCGATATTGACAAGCTGCTTCACGTACTGCACGGCCTGGCGGATAAAGGCAATACCGTGCTTATTATTGAGCATAATTTGGACGTTATTAAAACCGCGGACTGGCTGATAGATCTGGGCCCCGAAGGGGGCGACAAGGGAGGCCAAATTGTGTGTGAAGGAACGCCCAAAGAAGTGGCGGCGTGCCCGCGGTCTTACACCGGCAAATACTTAAAGCCGGAGCTGGACGCCGCGGACACCTTTTGCAAAAACCATGAGATATTGGAAGAGACATCACAAACCGCTGTGACCAAATCAAACAAGAGAAAAGAAAAGAAACAAACACCTATAAGTACCAAACATTAATTGGATTTTATTGCAAAGGGATATTAAAAACCGTAGCTTCCGTGGTGGACCCCACATCACGCCGAGGCCAGTTTAATACCTTTTCAAATAAGTCTATATCTTTTTCATGATATACATGGCAATAGGCCGGCACGTCCGTGTTTCCGTAACAAACACGGCAATAAATATTCCCCTCAAAATTTTGTATATGCCAAATACAGGCAGGACTTGCTAAATCAATCCAAACGTCTTCACCAAATTTTCCTTCAAGCTTTCCATTCTTTAGGGTATACTCGCTAAAACCAATATCTACATCAAAATCACTGGCAGTCTGAGGGAATTGTCCGTTAGCCATAAAGTATAATTGTGCGGCACGGCGAATACTATTAGCCTGTATTTGCGTATGTACCATGCGGGATCTACGCACGGCTTTTTCATACTGCGGCAGCGCCACCGAGGCTAATATTCCGATAATCAACACCACCACCAAAAGTTCAATCAGCGTAAAGCCGCCTATTTTTCCCGCTCTTGCGTTTTTCATACTCAACCCCTTTTTTAACTAAATTTTGTTTTCAACAAAATTTATCAAAAAAAAAAACGAGTCAAGACCTTCTAAAAACACACGGGCAAAAATTCTATAATATACGTACAATATGAAAGAAAAAATACACAAAACAAACGCCGCCCGCCATTTGGACGATTTATCCATTCCCTACGAGCTTATCCCCTACACCGTGGACAAGGAGGACCTAAGCGCCCAGCATGTGGCGGCCTCCCTTAATGAAAACATAGACCAGGTTTACAAAACCTTGGTGCTTCGTGGGGAGCGCACGGGGCTGTTTGTCTGCGTAATACCGGGAGCGGCCGAGCTGGACTTAAAACGGGCCGCAAAAGCCGCCGGGGATAAAGCCTGTTCCATGGTGCATGTAAAAGAGCTCATGCCCCTTACCGGTTACGTACGCGGCGGGTGTTCCCCCCTGGGTATGAAAAAAGCCTACCCCACTTTTGTGCATGAAGACTGCATTTTGTGGGATTATATCTACGTAAGCGCCGGGCAGCGCGGGCTGCAGCTTAAACTAAACCCGCAGGATTTGTTAAAAGCCGCCAACGCCCAAGCCGTTGCCTTGTGCAAATAAAATTACCGTCTTAAAAACTGCCGGTTCCACTTGCAAAAGATGTTTCTTTTCTTATACCATAAAAGAAAACTCTCTAAGGGGGATTTAATTATGTATGCAGGCGTTTGGAAACGTTTATTTGCTTTTTTAATTGACGCGGCGGTATTTGTCATACTGTTTTGGGTGCTTACCCAAACCGCCGGCATTACCACGGCCTCCGTGGCTACGGTGGTTATTATTTGGCTGTATTATGCTTTAATGGAAAGCTCCCCCATGCAAGCCAGCTTGGGTAAAATTATCATGGGCTTAAAAGTGGTGGACCGCCGGGGCCGCCGCTTAAGTTTCTGGCAGGCTACGGAACGTATTTTATCTAAAATCGTTACCAATATTACGTTTTACTTTGGTTTTTTTATCGCGGCGTTTGATAATAAAAGACAGACCTTGCATGACCGCATCAGCCACAGCGCCGTGGTGCTAAAAAATACTGAATTTGACCCCGATGACTTTGTGGAAGCGGAAGACAATTCCCTTACTTTAGTTACCATTGTGTCTATTCTGTTGGCGTTGGTGTTTGTATCCGCCCTGCTGATGACGGTCGCCCTGCCCCAATACCGCCAAATGGCAAACCAAGTGGAAACCTCTTTCATAACGGAAGCCTTATCCCGCGCGGAAACGCTGCAGCTGCAGCGCGTGAAAGAAGGCCAGCTGGACCCCAACGTCTGGCAGGGAGATTTTGACGAATGCCAAAAATTAACCCCCCGCATTATGAAATGCCCCGGCTTTGAAATGATGCTTATGCCCGCCGGCATTACCGCCGCGGTGCGCACCCCGGCGGGGGATTTACTGTATACGCTTTTTAAACCGTATGACGGTTCCCCCGTGGTTTGCACCGCCGCTTTGCCGGAAGGGAAAAACATTTGCAGCGAAATTAATTAAAAACCCACGCCAGTATAAAAAACGCTTCAGACCAAACTGAAGCGTTTTTTATTTTCATTTTCCTAATGTTTTAATCCAACGCGCCTAGCCGTTAGAAAAGAAAATCGCGCTGCGCTGTCCCCTTTTGTCCCGTCTGTTTTACGGATTGGATATTATTTTATTTAAGAAAAAAATCATCAAATAAATAAAGCAAGTCCCACCATACACACCGCAAAATAAAAAATCCCTCCGTGAGACAGGAGGGATTTTAGTAAAACCGTTCTGCAAACCTTAGCGGGAAGAATGCACAATTAAGCGGTAGTTATATTTTAACGCTTGGAACAGGTTGTCCACAGCGGTTTGTAACAAGAGGTCATCGCCAAAATCTCCGTTTTGGAAAAACACCTGCTGTTCCCAGTTCAGGTTATCTCCGCTGGCGCGGTTCCAAATGGTGTTGGTTAAATCCTGGGTGACAAACGGCGTGGTAACTTTCACCAATACGGCTTGGCGCACCGGGAATTGGCCCGCCAGCTTTACAACACCACGGTTTTCCAACACCACCATAGCGGCGGAGGGATCATTTGCCAGCACATTATGCTGCATAAAACGAATGGCTTTTAGTTTGGCCGCCGGAGTAAGCGGGCGGAAAGTTCTGCCCGGCTGCATATCTCTGCCTAACACACGGGAGAACTCAACCAAATCCGTTTCCGTCATGGGATGAATCGCTTTTTTCCCGTTGGAAGAAAATAGATAGAGCATGTTTGTCCGTAAGTTTGCCGCCTGCACAAAATTATACTTGCCGCTTAAGGCGAACGCTTTCATCAGCTCTTCCAAATCGGCATTTAGCTCTTTACTATAGTTTTTAAATAAAACCACCAAACCGCCTTCCTGCGTTTGAATATACATACGGCGGTTGTTCATTACATTTCCCAACTTATTAAATAATTCCATCGCCCCTAAAGAGGAACCATGGCTGATATTCAAGAAAACAATCGGATTACCTTCGCTGGCGGAAAAATGAGCGCGGAACTTATCCGTTAAAAACACACGGGTATCCACTTTATAGGAGGATAATAACTCCCCCTGCGATTTGGTAAGCGCTTTATTAATGGCGTTTAGAACCTCAGGGTTTTCTTCTACAAAAGCGGCGGCTTTAGAAAGATTTTTCCCCGCTTTTTTAGACGAATTCTTAACAACGGATGAAGCCTTAAACATATCCGCCAAGGCTGTCTGTTCCGCTTTAGAATTTGCCAAACGGCGCACAGCCCGGCCCAGATTTTTTTGGGCGAAAGCAGCTTGGCCCGCTAACAGGCAGACAGCCGCAAAAATCACAGCGATATATAGGTTTTGTCTTTTCATAATTATAGGGTAGCGTTTTTCACGCTTTAGCAACAGGGCCTTTAGCCCTAAAAAATACTGGGCCAAAAGAACTAGACAGCTTTTACGTGCAAAACTATTTTGTTTTTTGTAAAATATTTATACACAATTACTTGCAGGTGTTATGCCGAGATAGCTCAGCTGGTAGAGCAACCGCTTCGTAAGCGGTAGGTCCGGGGTTCGATCCCCCGTCTCGGCTTTTTTTATTGGCCTGTTTCGGAAAATTTGTACTTCCAAAAACTCATTTCTCTGTGCTACACCGTATTCCTTTATATTCCAAATATGTAATAAAAACACGCTATATGGGTTTTTAATATAAAGGGGGCGTTATGAAAAAAATAGTTTTTATTTGCCTGTCAGGTTTTATTTTGTGCGGATGTACGGCTACCGTGCACGGGGGTTTTAAAGCGGGCAAACACCCCATTCGTTTTTCATCCGTCCGGTATGGGCGGCCGGCGCCGCGCCCTGTTCACCCGCGTTACGCCCGGAAACCAAACACTTGCCGTTATTGGAAAGCGGTGACAGACTTCCGAGGAAACACCCTTTTAATATGCAGCCCCCGCCCGTAGCGGCTTTTGGGCAGCGCCGGAGGCTGTTGCCAAATGAACAGTAAAACGTGTTTTTACCTGTCCCTAAACAAGCAAATAAATAACCGCTTCAAAACCCCAACCTAAAACAAGCGTTCTTTGCAAAAAGAACGCTTGTTTTTATTAGTGTTTTATCCGAGGAAGTTATTTTTTGCCAAAGGCCGCGTCCACCTGTTTTTCCAGCGCGTCCATACGCGGGTTGGCGCGCATTTTTTGCAAGAAAGCCTCTTCTTTGATTTCAGCCGGACCCTGCCGGTAAGCGGCAATCCAAGCGCGGGCTTCCTGCGGGCGGCGCTGCAAAATGGCAATTTGGGTTAAAAAGATATAAGTGGCTTGGTTGACCGGGTCCAGCAATAAGGAATATTCAAAACTGGCCTGGGCTTTATCCATATTTTCCAAAGCCAGTTTTTTATATTTATCATATTGGGTACGGTCCGCCGCGCGGGAAGCCATGTCCGAATATTTTAGCGCGGCCGAATAATAAAACTCTCCATACGCCTGGTGTAAAAGCGCATGGTTGGGGGAAGCGGCGCGCACGGCGTCAAAATCCCGCAAAACACGCTCGTAATCCGTCGCGGGGGAAGAGGAGTCCCCTTTCTTGGTATTAAAAGTTTTGGCAAAATCCAACCCGCCCGCAAGCAAGGTGGCGCGGTATTGGCGGTAAGCCATATTAAACGGGTTGGCCTCTATGGCTTTTTGAAAATAATCCAAGGCGCCGTCCCGCTGGTTGCGGGAGGCAAAACCGGTGGCAACGCCGTAGTAATGGTCCGCCATGAACGGCCTAAAAGCCAAGCAAGAAGCCCCGGGAACCAACAAAAGAACAGCCAGCGCGCACGGGCTGGAAAACCGCCCCGCCGCGCGCGCGGTAACAAAAAACACGCCCAGTACGGCGGCTAAAAACACCGCCCAAGCGGAGGCTTTTAAAAAAGCGTCCCCAAACCGGGCGGAAGACATTACTTCCGTCACGCTGGCAAATTGCCCCGCCAACACAAAAAACGTCCACGCCAAGGCCGCCCACACCAAGACCCGCAAACCCCAGGCTAACGGGCCCGCTTTTCCCGCAAGAACCGGAGCCGGGCCGTCCCCCGCGCAAGGAGCGTTTAACTGTCCGCAATCCCCCGGGACAGATAGCCCCGCCAACACCCCCAAAAAGAGGGCAAAAAATACCCCGGTAGAAGCGAAATGCAGGCTTACGTCTACTTGGTTATGTATTAAAATACCCGCCAAAGAGCAGCCGTAGCCCCACAGCCAATAACTTTCCGGCTGGTTTTTCCCGCGCAAAAACTGCAATCGCTTATGGGCGGAAAAAAACACAAAAAACATCATCCACAAAAATAAAATTAACCCCACCGAGCCCGCCGTAACCCACAATTCCAGCGTTTCGTTTTCAGCGTGTTGGGTTTGCGTATTATGGGCGTTTTCTATAAAGAAAATTTGCGGTTTTCTGTAAGCGGGATAAATGGTTTTAAAACTGCCCACCCCGGTGCCTAAAACTGGGGAATCCTGCACCATGGAAAAGGCGGAAGCCCAAGTATGCACGCGAAACCCTACCGAATCCACCCTCTTTAACGCATATACCCCCGCCAACAGCACGGCCCCGGCCGCCACGCACGCCGCGGCTATATTCACCCGCCGGCGGTAAGCCGCCAAACGGGAAGAAAAATAGTTCACATACCCCAACGCCCCCGCGGCAAACACCGCGCCAAACGCCAGCCAGGCCCCCTTGCTTTGCGTAAAGAATAAATCAATCACCCCCAAGGCGTACAAAACCAATAAACGCTTTTGGCGGGTGCGTAAAAATTCCGCCAGCACAATAAAAGAGGAAAAAACAATAAAATCCCCAAAAAAGTTGGGGTTTGCCTGGGTGGAAAAAATACGGTCCCCAAAAAAAGCGCGCCAAGGCATAAAATCAGCCCCCGGCGCGAAAAGGTCTATCACCTGCAAAAAACCGTAAACGTAGGATATCCACGCCGCCCATACAATACAGCGGCTGAGTACCCGTACGGAAAACGACCTAAACTGCGCCAACGCCAACAGGGTCAACCCAAAATACAATACGTAACGGCTAAACTCTGCCCAGCATTCGGTACGGTACGGCGCCCATAGTACGGAAGCCAGCATAAACGCGTAATATCCCAAAAAAGGAATATACCAAAGCCAATTAGCCCGGGAAACAAAAAAACGTTTTTCCTGCGCCAGAAGCGAAATCCACCATAAAACCAGCGCACTCCCCCCGCCAAAAAGAAGCGTGTCTTTGGCTTGGGCCGTGTCATACGTACCGGTAAAAAAAGAAACGGTAATAAATATACCCAGTATCCCGGCGCCCCAAGCCAAAGCTTTGCGCATAAAAATGCCGGGAACGGATAAACCGCCCTGCGGTTTTGCGTGTGCGGAAGAGATATACTGTTTCTGTGAAACGCGTTTTTTAGCCATATTCATATATTAACAATTTTTTATTCTTCCCGCGCGTAAGGCCCGTGTTGCATTTTACGGGTTTTTTGGTATACTATTTATGTACAATTTATACCAGTCATAAGGAGATTTTTATTATGAACACAAAAGGTTTTACGTTAATTGAGCTGCTGGTGGTGGTGCTCATTATCGGGGTGCTTTCCGCCGTGGCTTTGCCGCAGTATACCACCGCTATTGAAAAATCCCGCGCCACGGAAGCGTTAACCCTTTCCGGCGCTCTGCGCTACGCGGCGGAACGCTATTATCTGCAGAAAGACACTTGGCCCGCCAATGACACGTTAAGAAAGCTAGACATTGAATTGCCGCAAAACGCATCCTGCGGTTCCGGATATGGCGGCAAAAACTTTTGTATTTCCGTAAGCGGCACGGCTCCGTTTATTATTCAAGCGCAGCGTATTGCCGAACCCAAATACACTATTCAAACGTCCACCAACGACGGCACAAACTGGACCCGCACCTGCAAATACAATACAGCCGATGAAAGCGCCAAGTTCTGCTATGCCATTGCCGGCAGCAAAACCTTGGCTGATAACGGTTTTTAACCTGTTTTCTTATCAACCCCAAAAAGCCGCTTGTTACAAGCGGCTTTTTTTATGGCTAAAACAAAAGACTAGGTTTAAATTAACAGACAAACGGAACCCCAAAGCGGCGTTCCTTTGCAAAGGGTTGAACGATAAAACAAGCCATTACACCCTATGTGTTCTTGTTTGAATTCTTTTAACACAAAAATCTGTGTTATTTTTCATTTACTTTTTTGGACGGCCCAAAAATGACTGGGCAATTTAGCATAAAATAAACCGGGCCTTTTCCACAAAGGCCCGGTTTTTCCATATTATTTTTAAGCGATTAATGTTTCCAGCCGTTTTGGGCTTTCAACTCAAAATAAGTTTTAAGCGAAGCCGGCAACAGACGGTATCCGATATAATTGCGGAAGAAGTCATCCGCGTAGATATAGCCGTCTATCCCCACATTAAACAACTCAGGGGCGCGGCAATCTTCCTCACGGTATTCGCTTAACGCCAAGATGGGTTTTTCATAACCGTTTTTTCTTAAATGGTAAGCCAAATACTGGCCGCCTCCGCCGGGAACCAGCAAGTCTGTTACTATTACATCAAAATCTTTTTTGGTTTGAAGCAAAGCGTCCGCCGTTTGGAATATTTCCACGCTGGCCCCTTCGCCAAAATAACCGGCGGCAACCCAATTTTTAACAGAGCCGATCATGCCCGGGTGGTCATTCACCAAAGCGATATTCAGGTTTTTAGGCAGCTGCTGCGCCACCGGCATAACCAATTCTCTCGCGCCGGAAGATAAAGGCTGGTAATCTTCCCACTGCATTTCACGCCATTGGGCTTGAGCCGGATCTTTTAAGAAAAACTGTTCCGGCACGTAGGGGCGGTCACTGCGGGGTTCGGCTCCTTTCTTTTCAAACATACCGAAATAAGCCGGTTCCAATTCTTCCAGCACATCAACCAGATAAACATAAGCTTGCTGCAGGGGGGCATCATCCTTAAGCATAAAATCCAACTGATGTTTGATATTAGAAACCAAAATTCCGCCTTCACGCAAAAGCTGTTTTCTTTCCATAGGCTCAATAGCGTTAAAGTCTTTATAAAGCTGTAAGTAAAATTTACGGGAATCCCAGTTGCGTTTAAATTCCAGAAATTCTTTCATTAACGCTTCGTATCTGTCTGCCTGGGCCTGTATCTGAGAAGGCGTTAAACGGTAAGCGTTGAATTTTAACTGGTCTTTAGGCGTAGGCACAATAGAAACAATAGGTGTTAAATTATGATGATTCTTAGCCGCCTGCAAAGCCGCCTGCAAACGCATATTCTTTTTAATTTTGCGTTCTGAGCGGGTCACTTTGGCTTTCTGCCATAAAACGGATTGGATGCGTTTGGCATCAACCTGTTCTTTCGTCAGTTTGCGCACCAAGTTTTTAGAAATTTCTTTCTTTCCTTGCGCATAAGCTTGGGTACCTATACAAATGCACAGTCCCAAACAAAAAAGTAGGGTTGTTTTAATTGTATTTATCATACTTATAGGATAACTTTCCCTTATATTTTTCTACAAGAGACTTTAGGCCTATAAGCACCTAGGTCTTTTGGACCTAGTTTAAGGTAGATTTAAAATTTTTATACGCCAGCGCGCACAAAACCACGCAAATGACCGCCAGCCAAAAGCAGTTGCCCCAAAAAAGCGCCACGTCCCCCCCTTTTAAAATCACGGCGCGGAAATTGACTACGGAGTACATCATCGGGTTTAAATAACACATCCACCTAAACACGGGCGGGATATTGGCCACCGGAAAAAATACCCCGGAAAGCAAAATACCCGGCAGTAAATACAACATGCTGCCCATCATAGCCTGCTGCTGAGTGGAAACCACCGTGCTGATAATCAACGCCACCGCCAAGGCGGACAAAGCAAACAGCGCCGCGTTTACCCCCACCAACAATAAATTTCCTCTAAACGGTATGCCAAACCACGCCACCCCCACAAACAGCACCAACCCCACGATGGCTAAACCAATAACAAAATAAGGCAGCGTTTTGCCCAACATAATTTCTTCCACCGTGCAGGGGGAGGCAATCAATTTTTCCATAGTGCCCGTTTCTTTTTCTTTGGCAATGGCCATGCCGCACACTACTAGCAGCACAATAAAGGTGGACATCACCATCAAAGCCGGTATCATATAAGAAGTGGTGTCTAAATTATGGTTAAACAAAACGCGCTGGTCCAACTGAATTAAACCGGCGGAAACATTATATCCCCGCTCAGCGGCCACTTCCGCCACAATTTGCTGTACGTATCCGTTTACCTGCTGGGCGCGCTGTGCGTTGATGGCGTTTACCAAAAGTTGTATGGGGGCGTTGCCGCGCTCCAGGGCTTTTTCAAACCCTTCTTTGGGGGCGATTAATACGGCTTCCGCACGGCGGCTTTCTATTAAGGAAGCCGGGTCCTTCTCTTGGCTGACGGGCAACACCTTAAACCAGCCCGAAGCCTGCGCCCGGGCCCGTATATCGCGCGCCACGCGGCTGTTGGGTTTGGCCAAAACGGCCAGCTCCACGTTTTTTACCTCGCTGGTTAAAGCCAGACCGAACATAACGGTCTGTATCAGCGGAATGAAAAAAATGGCAAACAGCATTTTGGGGTCACGCACAATTTGCGTAAACTCCTTCTTAAAAAATCCTTGCAGCGTAACACGGCGTATTTTCATGGCTCCACATCCGTTTTAAATTTAAATACGGCCAGTACAATCATCACCACGGCAAAAAGGCCTATCCCCCAAAACGCGGGGGCCAGCGGGGCAAACCCCGCCTCACTTAAAAACAGCGTGCGGCTGATTAACAAAAACCACCGCTGCGGAAACAGCGCCGTAAACCACCTAAAAAACAACGGCATGTTTTCTATGGGGAAAATAAAGCCCGAAAAAATAAACGACGGCAACAACCCCACCGCAAACGCAAACTGTATGGCGGCCTGCTGCTGGCGCGTAACTACGGAAATAACCAGCCCCAGCGCCAACGCCCCCGTAACATAAACAGCGCAAGCCAGCATATATAGGAGGAAACTGCCCTCAAACGGAATGCGAAACACGGTTAAAGCCAATACAAACACCACCAGCACGTCAAACAAAGCCAACAAAAAGTAGGGGATTAGTTTTCCCAACACGATTTCCGCCGGGCGGACCGGCGTGGAAAGCAGCAATTCCATGGAGCCGTTTTCCCACTCTTTAGCCACCGTAAGCGCGGTAAGCATAATAGCCAACAGGCCGATAATCACCGTGCTTAACGCCGGTACAATAAACCAGCGGCTGCTAAGCTCCGGGTTAAATAAAAAACGGGTGCGTATGCGCGCAGAAGCCCCTTCCCCGCCCTCAGGCAAAAACAGGGCGTTGGTAGCCTCTATGATACCGCGCATGTAAATTTGGATAATGCTGGCTTGCACGTTGTCCGTACCGTCCGTAAGCAGCTGCGCCTGGCCGGGATCGGAAATATCCCCCGCTTTGACATGGCGCCCAAAGCCGGGCTTAATAATCAGTACGGCGGGGGTGTTGTTTTTTTGAAGGGCCTCATCCGCCTGGGCGGGGCCGTGCAGGGGGGTTTGGTCAAAATACCCGGAAGAAGATACCTCCTGCAAAAAACGGCGGGAAACGGAAGTCTGGTCATTATCGCGCACGTACAGGCGCATGTGTTTATAATCCAAGTCAATCACAAAACCAAACATGCCCACAAAAATAAGCGGCAGCACCAGCGCAACCACCAGGGTAAACGGGTCCCGCAGGATGTGCTTGTATTCTTTGGCCGCGACGGACCTTACACGCCTTAAAAATAGCCTCATGCGCCTTTCCTCCCACTGACCGCCTTTAAAAATACGTCTTCCAGCGTGGGTTCCACTGGGTGAAAGGCAAATACGCCGGCTTGTTCTTTGGCGTAAGCCTCAAAGCGGGCCCAGTCATTTACACGCACGCGAAGCCCGCCGGAAAAGTTTTCCGCCTCGCCGATATTGCTCCGCTCCAATTCCGCGCGCACGCGGGATATTTCCGGGCGGGAAAAAACCAATTCCACCGGCGGCTGGGGGAAAAATTGCTCCTTTAACTCCTGCGGGGTGCCCGTGGCGATGATTTTACCCCGCTCCATCAGCACAATGCGCCCGCAGTATTCCGCTTCGTCCATATAATGCGTGGTAACAAAAACCGTTTTTCCGTTTTGGGCCAGGGTGCGTATCAAACGCCAAAAATCCGCACGCGTGGTGGGAGAAGTGCCGGCGGTGGGCTCGTCCAAAAAAACCAAATCCGGGTCATGCAGCAGGGTGGCGGCCAGCGCTACGACCTGTTTTACGCCGCCGGAAAGCAATTTAACCGGTTCATTTAAATGCTGGGTAAGGCCGATAAACTGCATCAGTTCTTCCGCCCGGGCTTTTATTTGTTTGCGCTTGAGCCCGTACAAACTGCCGGCAAAAGCCAGGTTTTCTTTAACGGTCAAATCCGGGTATAAAGTAAATTTTTGGGACATGTAACCAATGCGCGGTTTTAAGACGGACGTGGAGGAAGAAACGTCTTTCCCGTCCACCTTAACCGTTCCGGAAGTGGGATTTAACAACCCGCATATACAGCGTATGGTGGTGGTTTTGCCCGCGCCGTTTGCCCCCAAAAAACCAAATATCTCCCCCCGTTTTACTTCAAAAGAAATTCCGTCCACGGCTTTAAAACCGCCAAAAGCCACGGTTAAGTTTTCCACCTGTATGATATTGCTTTCTATGCTCATGGTTTTAAAAAGATGTCGGCAAACTGTTTTACCTGAAATTTGCGCATCAATTCCTCCGGCGTTCCGGCGGCTTTTAAAAACCCGCCGTCCAGCACGTGCACTTTGGCGCACCGCTGGGCTTCGTCCATATAAGAAGTGCTTAACACCACGGTGGTATTCTGCCCGGCAAAACCGTAAACCAGCTCCCACAGTTCCTGGCGGCTGACGGGGTCCACCCCCACGGTGGGCTCGTCCAACAATAACAAACGAGGGCGGTTTAGCAGTACACACATCAGCCCCAGTTTTTTATACATGCCGCCGGAAAGTTTACCGGCGGGGCGTTCTTTAAAGGCGCTCATGCCGGTGGCGTCAAACAATTCCTGCATGCGGGGTTGGTAATCGGCCTCGCTCAGGCCGTATAAATCCCTAAAAAATTCCAAATGCTCGCGGCAGCTTAAATCCGGGTATAAACTGGGCTCCTGCGGGAAATACCCCGTTTCATATTTGGCCCGGGCGGGCGTAACGGGGCCCGCTTCGTCATAATATTCCACGCGCCCTTTTGTGGGATGCAAAAGGCCCGTCAGTACGCGCATTAAGGTGGTTTTTCCCGCCCCGTTGGGGCCTACTATGCCGTGCACAAGCCCGGCCTCAAACACGGTGTTTACTCCCCGCAAAGCCGCTGTGCGGCCCAGCGTTTTGCTTAAATCTTCCACCCGTACGCCAAGCGCGGGCATTATTTATCCTCCAGCGGGAAAGACACTTCCAGCGTCATGCCCGGTTTTAAGGTTTGGTTGGCGTCATTGGCAAAACGGGTCTTTATGCCGTATACCAGGCGTTCGCGCTCGCGGCGGGTTTGCACGTTTTTGGGGGTAAATTCGGCTTCGTCGTTAATGGTTAAAACGGTTCCTTTAAAATGCTGGCCGGTTTCCGGCAAAAAGCCGGTTACTTCCATACCGGGCTGTAAGCGGGCAAGCAGGTCATGCTCCACATACACCCATACGTCCATTTGGGCCAAATCCGCCACCGTGAGCAGTTTTCTGCCGGCGGGGATCAATTCCCCCTCCTCGTAATATTTATAAAGCACTTTTCCGGTTAACGGGCTTTTAATTTCACACCAGTCTTTATGCAGGGAGGCTTGGTCAAACTGATGTTTTTTCAGGTCGTAATTCTCGCGCGAGCCGGCCGTGGTTTTTAACAGCTGGGAGGCGCGCTCAAACTCTTTTTGGGCAATGGCTTGCTGCAGGGCCACGTCTTTGCACTCCAGCTTTGCCAATACTTCCCCTTTTCGCACCGGGGAGCCTTCCTGCACGGGCAGGCTTTCAATGGTGTCCGCCAAACGGGAGGGTACGTCCACCTCCACCGCTTCCACCACCCCGCTGTACGCAAACGGCGTATGGCGCCAGAAAATCAAACACGCCCCCACCAAGATAAATAAAACCGCAACAGAAACGGCAATGATTTTTTTCATATATGTTATCTCCCTAAATTATCCATAACGGCTAAACTGTTTAAACGCTGTATATATAAATCCGAAAGGGCGATACGGCTTTGAAGCAGGGATAGGTTGGCGTCGTCCACCTCCAAAAACGTAACGGAACCGGCTTTGTACGCTTCATACGTAAGCGCGGCGGTTTTTTGGGCCGCTTCCACCAGTTGGCGGGCTAGGTCTTCTTCTATATCCAAGGATTGCAGCCTGTCGCGCGAGGAATAAAACAACGCCTCTAAAGACTGCTCCAGCTCCGCCCGGTTTTCTTTCAGCGCCTGGGCCGTTTTCAGTTGGGAAAGCGCCTGCTTTTTGTTCTTTCCCCCCTCAAACAAAGGCAACCGCACCGAAAGCCCCGCCCGGCCTAAAAACACGTCCTCCTGCAGCGGGCCGTTGGGGTATTCCCAATACGCGCCGCCCGTAAGCCCTACCCGCGGCCAAACCGCAGCCGCATACCCGCGGGAGATATATTCATACTGCCGGACCAACGAATCTAAAGAAGCCAAGCGGGGGCTGTTGGAGTCAAACCCCAGCCCGGCGGCTTGGGACAAAGCATGAACGGTATTTTCCGGCTCGTCCGCCCGCACGACAGCCGTGGTATGGCCGGGCAATTTTTCCGTTACGCGCGCGTCCAGCGCGTAAGCGGGGTTAAGGCCGTAGTCCGTACCCGTCAGTTTAAACAAATCCCTTAGGTGCGTGCCTAAAGCGCCGCGCGCCGCGCTGGCCTCCTGCGCCAAACGAAGGGCCTGTTTTTGCGCCATCAGCACGTCCAAACGGCTTTTGGCGCCGGCTTGGTAGGCGGACTCTATATCTTTTAATTGCTTGCGGGCCACTTTTAACTGCTCGGAAGCCAAATACATATGCTCCAAATCCCGCTGGACGGTAAAATAAGCCTGGCGCACGCCAAGCAGGGCAAAACGGCGGGCGGCGTCCAAATCCTGCAGGGCGGACTCGTAGGCTGAAAAGCGGGCCTTGCTGGCGGAGGAACGGGCGCCTTTGTCAAAAAGGGTAAACTCTACCGTAGGGCCGATTTTTCCCCCCCATTCACTGCCAAATTCAAACTGCTGGGGCCCCAGCTGCATGGTGGGAATTTCAGACACCCAGCTGCCTTGCGCGTCCAAATACAAAGACGGATACAACGCCGCGCGCGAGGACTGATACCCCGCCAGCGCCGCCTGCGCTTTTGCCTGCGCCGCTTTTACGGCGGGAGAAAAGGCCAAGGCGTCGGCTTCGCACGCGGCAAGCGAAATATCCTGCCCAAAGCCAATTCCCCCTACGCCCAAAAGAAGTACTGCTATCAAATATTTTTTCATTTACTGTCCCCCAACACGGCATTTAACATAAACTGCGCCCGGCGGAAGGTATCGGCCTCCCACGCCACCTGCACCACTTGGCGGTACAGCTCCGGCGGGAAATTTTTACCCATGCGCTCCGCCAATCCCAACACCCCCTGCGCAAGCGGTACCTGCGGCAACAATAAAAGCAGGGCATCGCGCGCGTTTTGGGTACGCAGCTGGCCCAGTTTTTGCGCGCGTTTCAGCTCATTCATGAGTACGGAAACATGCTGGGCAAATAATTGAGCCACCAACCGCACTATTTGCCTGTCCCCGCTGAACGCGTCCCCAATCAGCATGGAAATTAGCCTCCGGTTCTTGCCGGCAAAAAGATAGATGGCGCGCAGAACGGCCTCTATATTCTGGCGGGGCGTGCGGGAAGGCAAAATTTCCAAATTAATGGCACTCATCATTTCCCCATATAAACTTTTCAGTACGGCAGCGTCAAACGTTTCACGGGTTTTAAAATAATAGTGAAACATGCCCAAGTTGACATGAGAGCGGGAGCAAACTTCCCTTACCGTAAAATTTTTAAGCCCTTTTTTGCGGGCTAAAAAAACCCCGGCGTGGATTAGTTTTTCATCCGTATTAGAAGAAACGCGGCCCATAAATCCTCCCAAAAATTATACATATGTATAATTATTATACGCTTGTATAATTATATTGTCAACCCTCTTTTTCTCTCCGTTAAAAACATCTGCTTTACACGCTTTTATATTTGTTGCCACACTTTAAACAAGAACCTAAAACATTAAGAGTAAGCGCCATTTTTTCTTTTTAAAAAAACTCCCCGGTTTACCCCGGGGAGTTTTATCCATACAAGCAAATCCAATAGTTATTTTTGCAAAATATGCACGGCAAATCCGCCCAATTCTTTGGCTAAATACACCACGCGAAGGGAGCCGTCCTCGCTATAGCCGGCGCTGTCCCAATTAAATTGGACGCCTTGCTTTTGCAGATAATGCGCCGCGCGGGCGGCGTCGTTGGTGGATACGGCAATATGGCCGTTATGCCCGTAGAAAGGTTTCTTCATTACTTCCACCACTTCGCCGGCAAAATAGGCGCCGCCGCGGTCCGTACGGGCAAAACCAAACAGGCTTTCAAACTCGCCCGCCGTACGGGCGGAGGTTTCCCCGTCCGGCTGGTTAATGCCTATGTGGCGCAGGTCAAACCCCAGCATATTGTTTACGGCCTGGCGCACGCGGCGCACGAAAATCTCAAAATAAGATTTGCCCCGGCGGTGCGGGGTTTGCAAATCCGGGCAGAGGCAGGGGGCCGCTTTCCCGCTGGAAAAATATTGCCCCAATTTATCAAACACCACGCGCGAAAGCGGAGGCAGCGCCAACACCTCATTAGCCGCCAACACCGCCTGCACCTGCGCGTCCAACCCGGTGGCAAACACCAGTTTGGCCCCGGCCTGTACGGCCAACCGGGCGGATTTTTCATCTTCCACCCCGCAGGCGCAAATAAAAAAATCTTCCACCGCCTGCTGCATCACGCGGGATTGGGAAACGTCTTTTTCGCTCTGGATATGCAAAGCCGCCAGCGGCAGCCCGCCCATAGACAAAGCGCGCGCCAAATCCCCCGCTTCCGCCGGGCTTACCTTGCCTATAAACGGCACAATGCCCGTTAAATAAACTGTATCCAAAATATCCATAAACGCCCTCCTGCCCTATGATTATTTGATATGTACGTCCGCGCGTACGGCATCGCACAGCATTTCCAACGCTTTGGCGGAGGCTTTGCCGATGTTACGCTCCCGCACGGAAGAAAAAACAAATTTTTTTGCGAAACCGCCCGCCGGCCCCGCCACGGCAATCCACACCGTACCCACCGGTTTCTGCGGGCTCCCCCCGCCCGGGCCCGCTATGCCGGTGGTGGAAACGGCCCAATCCGCCCCCGTTACTTTACGCGCGCCCTGCGCCATTTGCTGGGCTACCGGCTGGCTGACGGCGCCGTATTTTTCCAAATCCGCAGCAGATACCCCCAGCACGTCCTTCTTTACTTGATTGGAATAAGAAACAATACCGCCTAAAAAATAGTCCGACGCGCCCGCCAACCCCGTAATTAAACGGGCGATATTCCCCCCGGTACAGCTCTCCGCCGTCGCCAGCGTAAGGCCGTTTTGCGTAAACAAACGGGCCACCGCCGCCACATTGGAAGGTTTTTCCCCTTCCGCAAAACGAAGCCCTTGCAAATGGGTTTTTAAAATTTCCGTTTGGCTTTGTAAGTCTTTCAACGCGCCGCCCTTGGCGGTAAGGCGCAGTTTTACTTCATCTTCCGAAGGTAAATAGGCCAGCCCTACGCCGGGCGGAAGCTGCTCCTCAAACGGGCGCAGGCGCAAGGCAAGCTCCGCCTCCGGAATATTATAGACGTGCAACAAATTGTACTGTAATAAAGAAGCCCCGCATTTTTGCTTCAGCAAAGGCAATACTTCCGCCTGCATTAAATATTCCATTTCAAACGGAACGCCGGGCAGGGAAACGGTTATTTTGCCCTCTTTCTCAAACCACATGCCGCTGGCCGTACCCCGCAGGTTGCGAAGCACTTTGCACCCCTGCGGCAGCATGGCTTGGGTTTTGTTGTATTCGTTTATTTCCCCGCGGCGGGGCAAAATCATTTCTTCCAGCCAAGAATAAACCTGCGGGTTAAAAACCAGCGGCATATCAAAAAAATCCGCCAAGGTTTTTTTAGTCAGGTCATCCTTAGTGGGGCCCAGGCCGCCGGTCAGAAACACCAAGTCCGCACGGGAAAGAGCGGCTTTCAGCGCGTTTAAAATTTCTTCCCCCGCGTCCGCCACGGTGTGCATGGCTACGGTTTCTATGCCCATAGCCGCCAGCTCTCGCGCGATATAGCGGGAGTTGGTGTCCGTAATTTGACCCAGGAGTATCTCGTCCCCAATTGTAATAACGGCGGCTTTCATAGCTTTATTGTATGATTTTTTTCAAAATCTTTCAGGGGGATTTATAAAGGAGGCATGCCTTAAAATTTCATATAATATATAAGTAAAATTTTATATTCACAGCGCCGTACGGCGCGTTTTTTAAGGATAACATGAACCCACAAATCAATCAACCCCGCCCCAACGCCTGGGCGTTAGTGCCGTTAGGAGTATTTTTAATTTCCTATTTAGTAGTGTCTATCATCGCCGGGGATTTTTACAAAATGCCCATTACGGTTGCGTTTGTTATTTCTTCTATCGTGGCCGTAGCCATGGTAAAAAATGGCAACTTGCAAAAACGCATTGAAACCTTCTGCCAAGGTGCCGCCAACCCCAACATTATGCTGATGGTGCTTATTTTTATTTTGGCGGGAGCGTTTGCGCAAACCACCAAAGCCATGGGCGCGGTGGACGCTACGGTCAATTTGGCGTTGTCCATACTTCCCGGCAATGTGCTGGCGGCAGGGGTATTTTTGGCGGCGTGCGTGATTTCCGTTTCCGTGGGGACGTCCGTCGGCACCATTGTGGCATTGGCCCCGGTGGCGGCGGGCATTGCCGCCAAAACCGGCATGAACCCGGCCCTTATGGCGGCGGCCACCGTGGGCGGGGCGATGTTTGGGGACAACCTGTCTTTTATTTCTGACACCACCATCGTAGCCACCCGCACACAGGGGTGCAAAATGTCAGACAAATTTAAAACAAACTTCAAAATTGTTATGCCCTTTGCCCTGCTGGCCACCATTTTATACATTCTGCTGGGCAGCAACGCCCACGCCGGTTTTGAACCCGCCCAAGTGCAGTGGCTGAAAGTACTGCCATATCTCATTGTATTGGGGGCCGCCATTATGGGCGTAAACGTGATGGTGGTGCTTTTGCTGGGCACGGTGCTTTCCGGAATTATTGGGCTTTTACTGGGGAGTTTTAGCATTTGGGAATGGACGGTTTCCATGGGGGCCGGCATTACCGGCATGGGAGAACTGATTATAGTAACCATACTGGCCGGCGGCATGCTGGAAATGATACGCACCGGCGGCGGCTTGGCGTGGATTATCCAAAAACTTACCTCCCACATCAAGGGGCGCAAAGGGGCGGAACTGAGCATTGCCGGGCTTATCAGCTTTGCCAATTTATGCACGGCAAATAATACCATTGCGCTGATTATGGCGGGCCCCATAGCCAAAGAAATTGCGGACCGTTTTAAAATTATGCCCAGCCGCTCCGCCAGTTTGTTGGATATCTTTTCCTGCTTTGTGCAGGGCATTATCCCTTACGGGGCGCAGCTGCTTATGGCGGCCAGCTTAACCGGTATTTCCCCCCTGCATATTATGGAGTATTTATACTACCCGTATTTGCTGGGTATAGGGGCATTAGTAGCCATTTGGCTGGGCCTGCCGCGCAAATTCCGCGCGCAATAAACCCCGCAGGCGGGATAATCTTTCCGCCCGGCGCATTTATTTATCCACACAAAACCCCCGGTATAACCGGGGGTTTTTAGGATTGTTTAATAAAAAAATGTTTATTTGTTTCCTGGCTTTGCGGGTGGATAAGGAATAAAAACAAAAGTATCGTCTTTTACTTTTAATTCCCCCCACGTTAATTTGCCATTTATTTTCAAAAGCGCGCTGACGCGGTAAATCCAAGACGGGGGAATATCGTGCGGGACAGTATGAATCACATATCCTTTCCCCAAGATGGATTTTAAATGAAATATCACGGGCAAATACGGGATGGGACGGAGGTCGGGCGCTGCTACATAGTGATAGGCAAATTCCAAATCCGAGGCCACATAAATGGCTTTTGTGCCGGACGGATATGTTTTTCCGTCATAAGACATACCCTCTTCATAATAATGGGATTTGGAAGCCTCTAACCCGTTTTTTAAAATATACAACAAATCTTTTCCATCTGCGCCAAGCCGCATGCCGCGGTACATCTCTTTACGCTTGCTAGGCAACGGGAACAAAGGAAGCTCCTGATAAACTTCTTCTTTATGCGGTAATAGAGAAGAAAGAGACTTATAGTTACGCACTTCCCCACCAATAACAACTTGCACTTTATAGGGAACGCAACGGCGCTTTGCCCAGGCGCGATAAATAGCCTCTTTTGCCTTATTTTGAGCGGCAACAATGGATAGTTTTGCTTTTTGAGCAGAAAATAATTTTTTAATTCCCTGCCATTTTTGAGCCTGTGCGCAGGGAGCCGCACCCAACAAGAATACCATCAAAAATACGCTAAAAAACTTTTTCATATACTTTATAATAGCCTTTTATGCTTTGTTTGTCTTGGGCCATTGGGCCTATACACCCATATAATTGGGGCCCATACGCTTTACTAATAAACTGAGTATATAAATACCCTTTATCATTTCAAGGAGGCCAAGCGTAACGGGACATTTTCCGCCACGTATATAATTTGCTAGAATAAAAGAAATAAACGTTTTGCGCGCTCGTAGTTCAATGGATAGAGCGTCAGCCTCCGAAGCTGGAAATGTGGGTTCGACTCCCGCCGAGCGCACCATTTAACCCCATAAAAAGCCCCCGCCACAAACCGGGGGTTTTTTATGATTAAATAAAGCAAAAACTATTCTTTTGCCGCCTGGGGTGAGGGCGGATAAGGAATAAAAATAAATTCATTATTTTTTATTTTTAACTCCCCCCACGTTAAACGCCCGTTTATTTTTAAAATTGCGCTCACGCGGTAAATCCAAGACGGGGGAATATCATGCGGGACGGATACAATACTCCGCCAGCCCAATTTTTTAAGATGAAAGATAACCGGGAGATAAGTTTCTACCCCCACCTTTGCATACAGAAACGTCTCCGCGATCTTCACTTTATGGGAGGCATAAATAGCCAAACTCCCATCCGGATATTCTTTGCCGTCATAAGCGGCAAAATTCTCGTAATGAGATTTGGAAACTTCCAACCCATGCTGTAAAATATAGCGCAAGTCTTTTCCGTCCGCATCCAACACCATACCGCGGTACATTTCGTTTTCATTTTCCGCCAAAGGAAAAGGCGGCCGGCCGTATCTTTTTATCTCCGGAGCAAACTGGCTTAATGAGGAAATCAATATCTCATTATTTTTAGTTTCCACGGGCGCTAATACCGCACGCTGCGCCGCCGCACGCAAAACAGCCGCTTCCACTTTTCGCTGAATAGTATAATAAACCACTTTCGCCCGGGCAGGCACCAGGGCCTCTTTAAATGCTTTCCATTTTTGTGCGTGCGCACACGGAGCAAGCCCCAGCAGGCAGAGTAAAAAGAGTACGCTAAAAATTTTTCTCATAATTACATGATAAATTTTTAGCGTATGTAATACATGGGTCTTTAGCCCCAAGACAAGCAAGCATTTAGGCCTATCTGTACGGCTGGCAAACCGGCGAACCCTTGCAAATACAATAATGCTTGAGTAGTGCACGGGCGTTTTGGTCGTTCACGCCCGGGTCTTTGTAATCAAACCCAACCCGGCAGGCTGTAGCGTTACTTGCGCGCCACGTTTTGCAGCCGCTCACGCACGTCGTCAATAAGCAGATTATCAACGCTGTCATGAATCGCATTTGCCCGCTCCTGTTCTTTTGCCGTCCGTTCCGCTTCCTGTTTTAAAGCTTCCAGCCTAGCGGCGTTGCGCCCGCTGTTTTTAGCAAGCGCAATTACCGCCCATAATACAAGCCCCAGGGCCGCCACGGCCCCTATGCTCGCCCACATTATTTCTTACCTATAAACGAGCCGTCCGGATTGCATAATGACAAGGCGGACAACACCTTCAGCACCTGAGCCCAAACCGTATCGTCTTTATCGGTGGAAGTTAACTTTACCACAACGGTTATAATTAAAATAACCGCGCCGGCAATACTCAGTACGTCATTCCAATTGCTTTGAATCCATTCCATTTTAGTTCTCCTTTATTTCAATATGGGGGCAGTCTTTTAAACGCTTAAAATCACCGCCCCATATAAATTCGCTCATTATTTCCCCGCGTTCTTTTAACACGCGGGCTATTGCGTCAAACCGAAGCCACATTTCTTTAAACCGCGCTAAATTATTCCAGTCTATTGGGTAAGGGGCTAAGTCCACCGCGTGGCTGGGCAGCCGGTTATGCGCGCTTTGCGGGTATTGGGCAAAACTTCTTCCTGCTTTATACGCCGCTTCCTGCTCCGCCTTGGTGCGCCGGCCGCACAAAACGCTTACGTCCATTTGTTTGATAAGCTCCCGGCACACCGCCACAATATCCGGGTGGCAGGTTAAAAGTCGTTCTTCGCTGGTTTTGCTGAAAGTAGCCATTATTCACCCCCCGCGTGGCGTTGCATAATAAAGCCTTTGATGGTTTTTACGTCGTCTAAAATAATGTCTATCTTAACGCCGCTTTCCGTTAGCTTGCGCTCATGCTCTTTTACGGTGGCTTCCAATTTTTCCACCCGCGGAGGAAGGCCGTACATGGTAAAACACCAAAACAACACCGCCCCCGCTACGCCGGCTATGTACAGCCAGGCTTTTATTTTTTCAGGGGTCATTGTTCAGCCTCCCGCAGGGGTGCGGCCAGGGCTTCTATCTCCTGCGCTTGCTGTTTTACATAGCCGCTCGCGCCGGAGCCTTCCGCCATCACCAGTTCCCGCACGGCGCGGGTAAGGCCGGTTTGAGTTTCTAACGCCTGCACCTGTTCTTTAACAGTGGGGGCAGGTTTGGCGGGGGCATAGCCTTTTAAATACCAGTTACCGTTGTAAGCTTCTTCCACGTCCATTTCTTCCATTCCTACAGATTGATAAAAAGAAACGTCACTTCCTAAACCGACGGAAACTTCTTTTGTTTCTTCGTTTTCTATTTTGGCGTATTTAATCATGCGTATAATCTCCTTATAATGAAGGCATAAATTGTTTCACGGATACCTCTCCCGTAATAGTTACAACTTGTCCTTTTTTTATTGGAATAAAGCCGCAAGCGGCGGACGCGGCAGAGCCGGCGGCGCCTTGGAAGTAAACCTGTGCGTTATCAAATTTCATTTCTGTATTTGCATTACTGTTTGAAGAAATAATAAGCACCCACCCGTTTGAGGGGGCAGTATATCCGCTATTTATGGATACCTTGGCGGAAAGATTAGGAAAACCAATGCGGTCGTTTTGGACTAAACTATCTGTTTTCGCCAAGTCATTATAATCCACCGCGTGGAAAACTGTTTTGGGCGTCAAAGAAGTAATAACTCCTGTTGTGTCTGTTTCAACCGTGCCGCAGTTGCAAAAACCCATCATATTGCCCGTGATAGGGTTGTAGTTCTTGTTATCCACCGTATTATAAACGGCATTGGCTGAAGAAAAAATAGTCGTCGCCGTTAAACCGAAATCGCTTTGCGTTTGATTGGAAAAAGACAGCGTCTGCAAGGACGAAACCGTTACCGCCGTATTATTTAATGTTCCGTCTGCGTTTCTGCCGTTAGGAATTAATACCGATACGCCGGGTAACGCAAACATCGTATTGCCAATATACCCAAACCCGTTAAATACTTGGTCTATGGAAGTAGCAACTCCAGCGTTAAAAGTAGCAACACATATAGGTAAAGTAGCATTCGTCAGAACACTCCAGCTAGAACCCGTATCCAGCGTCCTCTTTATTACATTGTTTGCAGTATCATACCAATAGGCCTTTTGGGTAGAAGCTGTCGGCTGGGTATCTCCGCTAAATAAATTTAATCCTTTTTGCGCAACTACAACGCCCAAGTTGTTGCTAGAGTTTGCTACAAAAAATACAGTCCTGCTTCCAGTTGGTGTTCCCAGAACTAATTGATAATCAACAGATGTAACCACTTCATTAAAGACATCAGAACCATTTGGGATATATAATTTGCTCCCCGCCTTAAGCGTCAGCGTGCCTTCCGATAACACTAAATTAATATCCTGCGGGATTTTGGTTAGGCAGTTGGTTATTTTATTTTGAATATCCGCCAAAGAAGCCGAAGAAGCCGCCGCCTGCGCGCTTTGCGCGGCGGATTGGGCGGAACCCTGCGCCGACTGGCTGGAAGACTGCGCGCTTTGCGCGTTGGTTTGGGCGGTTTGCGCGTTTGTCTGCGCCGTTTGGGCGGCATTTACCGCCTGCTGGGTTTGGGTGGCTACCGTTTGCGCCAACCCTTGAACGGAGTTCTTTTCCTGCTGGCAGGTTTGGGCGTAATTTTGCGCCGCGGAAGAAAAATCCTCCGCCTGTTCCTGCGCTTCTTGCGCCGCTTCTTTGGCTGCCTGTGCTTGGGAAACATATACAGACAGGCTATCTTGCGCCTCTTGGGCCTGTTGCTTGGCCTGGGAGGCAGTCTGCGCGGCGGCTTGCGCGTTTTGATTGGCCTGCAACGACGTTTCCAACGCTTCTTGGGATACTTCCTGCGCTTGGTCTTTTAAATTTGTAATAGTGGCAAGGTAAGCGGCAGCGTCCGTATCCGCCGTCTGGGTTTGGATGGGAAATTTAAGCGTGCGGGACAGTTCTTCCGCCAATTCCTGCTCGCGCATGACGGCTAGGTCGTGTGCGTCCTCCCAGGTTTGCAAATCCAAGGTTTGTTGGCGTTTGGTATCAAACTCTTGGGTAAGGGGAGTCATGCGCTGAAGTACAATATATTCCCCCGTTACGGGCGCGGGCTGATTTTCTTCCTTAAGGGGGTACTCTACTTCTTTTTCTTCCATATCCACGTAGAAGCCGGAAGAGACCATTTCGGCTTTTCCGTCCGTACCTACGCGCCATAGGCGCAGGTCCTGTGCGTTAAAGAGCGGAAAGGTAAAGGGCCACGTCGTGCGCTGCCCGTCCCCCGGGTAAATGTGTTTGGTGTGGGTGTTGGTAACAGTCATAATAAAACCTCATAAAAAATAAACATCACGTAAGTTTTTTAAAGCCGCCAGTTTGGAGGAATAATCCCCCGGCAAAGAAAACACGGCGTATTTAAAGTCTTCGGCTTCTTCGGTATTTAAGCCTTCCTTTCGGCACAAACGCTGGGCGGCAGAATACAACAAATTGCGCGAGCGGGCGTCTTCCCCCGCCAAAAGGCCGGCGCGTTCTTTCATTAAGAGCAAATAGTCGCTCCCGCTAATCTCCCCCTTTTCCAAAGCTTGGGCCAAGCCGTTCTCTTTAAAATCCGGCTCAGCCAGTTGTTTGTAAAAACGGTTGTAAACAGCGGGGTTAGACTTCCGGCCCGGAGAAGCAACCGCTTTGCGCACGGCGGCGGTTAGGTGTTTATCTTCTTGCGGAAACAATTCCGCCAAAGAATACAAGCCCCGGCTTACTGATTTTTGGTCTCCTGTTTGAGCGCTTTGCAGTATACCGCCCAATAAAGAAGCTTTCTGTTTTTGCAGGCGCGCTTTTTCCGCCCCGGCCATAGATTCTAATTCCAACCGGGTTTCCTGCTGTACGCCGGGCGGCAAATTGCGGCTGGCACCAAAAGAAAGATCCTCTATTTCTTTATCCGTCCACCCTGCGGGATTTTTCCCTTCCCGAAGCGCCTGGGTAAACACCTCCTGCGCGGCCCGCCGCCCGGCCGCCGCCTGGAGCCGTTGGCGAGCCCCCTGCCCCGCCTGAGGGGATAAATAATTTTCAAAACGGGCCAGCATTTGCGCGGCCTGCGGGGTCTGCCCCTCGGCTAAAGCGGCGTTTATATTATTGCCCACCGCCTGCGCATATAAAAAGCTTTTGGCGGGGGAGGAGGAAAAATTTTTTTCCATCAATTTTTCTAATTCTTCCGGGGTGGAGGCCAACGGCGCCACCGCCTGCGCCAAAACCAGCTTTTCATTTTGCGTTTGTTGGCGTTCCCGGCGGGTGGCCTCCTGTTTTGCTTGCTCCAGCGCGCCGGTTAACACATGCTCCGCTTCCGTGGATAAAACGGTCTCATTCTGTTTTTCCATCGGGTTTGGCGAACGATTCTGCTTGTATTGGGCTATTTCTTCTCCCGCGCGGTTTAATAAGGCGGCGGCGCCGCCAAGCGCTTTGATATTTCCTTCCAAACGGGTATATTGGTTCTCATCAAAAGCGGCCCTTGACGGGATAAACACCTGCCCGCCGGCGGCTTGGGTAACACGCAATGATTTTTGTTTTTCATAAACGGGTACTTTCATAGGCCCTCCTAGTAAGAAAATACGTTAAACAAGCGCTGTAAATATTGGCTTAAAAAACTGCCGGACAAGCGCGAACTTAAACTGCGGTATTGGGACGCTTCATCCCGCTTGGCTTGCACCCCCAATAGAGCCGACAGGTTGTTTTCATACAATTCGTCCGCCGTGTTTTGCCGGAGAGTTTGCTGGTCTGTAAGTAAGTTCCAGCGGCTGTCCTGCATGATTTGCTGCACCGTGGCGGACTGCCCCAGCCCATTGGCCGCAAACGCCGCTTTCTGCGCGCTTTGCGCGGCCGTATATTCCTGTTGCAGGCGGGTGCTTTCCTGCGCGGCGGAACGGAAAATATATTCCGCCTGCCGCTTGGAAGCGGCCTCCTGCAACGCGGCTTGTTTGTCTGCCGCCTGGGCCATGGCGCGGTAATATTCCCGCTCAGACTTATTTTTCCCCGCCACGGATAACGCCCCCGTTACTAACGCGCCTCCTAAATTAACTGCTCCTCCCATAATTTTATTTCCTCCTAAATATGAATAATTGAAAAGGCTCTCCCCGCACATTCACCGCCGGCCCGGCTGAGTGTCCCCCCAACGCTTGGGCAAAACGCACAGCCGCCGGGTAGCGCAAATCTATGTAATTGTAAAGTACGGGATATAACGCCCAAAAATACTTTAATGCCGCCCGCGCCGCTTTAAAAAAACCCACCGGGTATTTTTCCACTCCCCTCGCAGTAACCAACCAAACGCAGGCGCTAAATCCCAATAAACCGTCCGGCGTGACGCCCGCTAGCGCCACCGCTTTTCCGCGGGCGCATACCGTTACGTTGGCCGCCCCGGCACGGGCAAAACGTTCCAACAGCGGCGCGTCCGCCCGGCCGTGCGTGGCTTGCAGCTCTTGGCGGTCCAGGCGGCGCATACGGCGTGACACGCGGTAAAAATCAGCTTTACAAGAACGGCGCAAACTAATATCATTTGTAATAGTAAAAGTTCGCTTTTGCTGTATTTTTAAATAAGGAGATTTTATGGCTCTTATCATCGCAATACTGGCCTTTTTAATTTTGGCCGCTTTGGTATATGTAGTGTTTTTCCTAATCTTTAAATTAGGTTGGGTAATAGCCGGTAAAAAAAGAAACAAATGGCCGCTTATCTTGGCGGGTTTGGCTACGGTTGTATTATTTGCCATAGCTATTATTTCCATTATGCTGGGCGTAAACAAATACGTCATGCCCTTTATGGAGTTGGTAGATAAAACCATGCAAAAGACGGAAATCACCACCGGCATCCGCCCCTATACGGATCCTAAATACGGTTTCACCATCAATCTGTTTGGCGGAACGGAAATGTCCAAATGGATTGAGATAGACAGCGAACAAAGCATAGCGGCGGCTTTTGATACCAACGCGGGCGCCATTATTAAAAAGAACCAGGGCCAGCAGAACAATAAAGCCCAAACTCCCATTTCTGGCTTTGTGGCGTATATACAGAAAGACAAGCCTTTGGCCAACGTTCAAGAATACTTGCAAGACCAAGCAAACACAATAGCAGAAAAACAAAGTCAGCAGTTTCAGCTAACGGCGGAGCCGGATTTTTCCGTCCCCAATACGGTATTTTTACAAGGGAAAGGAGAAAGCCAAAACGGCATGCCTGTTACCGTTTATATAACCTTTGCCGCCCAAGATGACTTAAGATACATCGTTGTAGGTTTTGTGGTAGGAAACCCGGCATACCAACAAATGGTAAAAGACGAAATACGCAGCTTCCGCCCCGCCGGCATGCCGGCAGCCCCGCTGCCGTATAACGCGGCTTTTACCGTGCCCGACCGGGAAATACCGGCCGCGCTTCCGCAAGCCGCAAATTAAATAAGCTGTTTTTCAGGGCCCTTGGTTAAAACCAGGGCCCTTTTTATTTAGCAGGATTTTACAATAATGTTTAACAGCGTAACGGGAAGAGGATCGGTTTGTTTAAAAACAATCCCCTTCAAAAACCCGTGGCTGGAAGAGAACACTTTTTCACAAAGCGTGTCCTGCAAAGCGGGAGCTTTACCGTCCGGCGTTTGAGGGGCATAAACCAACTCGTCCAGCTTGCCTTCCTCGGCCCCGGCAAAACCGCCGCGGCTGTCCGCCAATAAAAAGCAGACTCCGGCAGCCCGGCGTTTACGGTCGCGCGAAGTACCGTCCGTTAAGCTTAATTCAGCGGGCAGGGTAGCCAGCTCGGCCTCATAACTAAGCCCCACATGCAGCGTTTTTGCCGCAAAAGGAAGCGTAATAGCACCGTCTTGCACCGTAAACGGGCCGGCGGGGTTTCCGTCAGCCAACGCGTATACCTCCTGCCCTTCTAAATGCGCCAGCCCGCTAAACTCCGTATGGCCGCTGGTACCCGGAAAAGATACGCACGCATCCAAAAATATTTGGTCCTGCGGGTTTTTGGTGGCCAAACGCGGGGCTAATTTCTCTATAAAAACCCCGCCGGCACGTTCTACGGCAAACCACATGGCGTCATACCCGCCGGCAGGCAAATTACACAAGCTGATTACCTTGCCCTGCGTTTCCTGCCGGGCCCAAGCGCAAATGTTTTGCCCGGGCAGATAGGTTAAACAGAGCAGGGTGCCGTCCCCCATTAAACACCAAACCAAGGTGTCCGGCTCCTGCTGAAAAGCGAGGGCTTTTACCTCACGGTTAAAAAATAAATGACGGGCAAGCAGGGTTAAATCGTCCCCGGCGTAAGCGTCGGTAGAATAATCATACACAAAATCCCGCACGGCGCTTCCGCGCGCCTGCACAAAAAGCACCCTTCCACCTGCCGCTAAAGCGGGAACAGAGCTGCTGCCGCGCTCGCTCTGCTGAACGGCGGTTACATTATACGCGCTAAAAGCCCCGGCAGAAGAGACCGTCCACTCGCTGCCGGAAGTAAAAACAAATAATTTGCCGCACACCGCCACGGAACGAATGGAGTTAAGGCTTCTCCCGTTTAAATTGATGCTAAATCCGTCCGCCTGCTGCTGGGTGCGCAAATGCCCGAAATCCTCATACTCGGAAATTTTAGAAAACCACAGTGTCTGCGGCTCACTTGCGGTACAGGCAAAACCCAGGCGGTCCTGATAAAAAAACACGCACGCCGGGTAGCCCGCACGCTGGCTGAAACTGCCTTGCGCCCAGCGGGAAGTCCACTCCTCCCCCGCCGCCTGCTGGAGAACTTCCACCCCCATTTTACGCGCGCTGACGTAAGAGGTCAGTTTTACTATGGATTGCTGGATAAAACTGTCGCTCCACATTTCATACTGCAGGTTGCCCGAGATACTTTCCCCCCGTAAACGCAATAAGTAAAGTTGGGAGGACTCTTCCAAATTGCCAAACTCGTTTAAATTGTCGCCGTCTTCCTCGCGGGAGAAATGTTTCACGCCGCGCCAGCTGAGGCCGCCGTCGGTAGATTTTTCCAACACGGCGGTTCCGCTCCAATTTCCGGAAGTTTTAAAACGCCAATCGCCCCCGCTTTTAAGTTGTTGGGAAGCGCCGTTATAGGCAATAATACCGCAAACATATTGGCTTTCTACTTCATGGGATAAGCTGAAACCCCCTCCCACGTGGTCCGGAAAGAAAAAATCAAAATCACTCTCCAGCATAAAACTTTGGGTGGCGCCGGGCACAATACTCCCCGCATTGGCCCCGCCGGATAACTGGTACACGGCAGTTTCACTGGGGGAAGCAAAGATGTCTTCTAAATATTCCAGCTTCAGTTCGGCACCGTTATAATCTCCGCCGTTTGCTTGGGGGGAAGTAATGGTAACCACCCCGCCCAAATTAACCGCGCTGAACCCCTCTCCCCCGTAAGTGGTATTAAAACGATTCACCATCGCCTGGATATTGCAGTTGTATTCATTATCTAAATAGAAGCCTTCCCCCCTAAAAAAAGCCCGTATGGCATAATGGCTGTACACTTTAGGCTGAAAAGATACGCTGGCGGCTACTCCTTCCACGGTAATTTCTCCGCTTTGTTCCAACAGGCGCATTTTGAGGGTTTCATCCGTATTAGACGCCATAAACGGCCCGCCGGTAAAAGAAACGGCCTCAAAGGTAAAATCATTAGGCCCGGAGCGGGAAAATTTATATACGGGATATTTTCCATGCGCCAAATACATTGTTTGGTTGTATTGGGCGTACTGCAGCTGGGCTACATCATATTGGCTGTAGGGGGTAGCCACTTCCCAAGGAGATCCGTCCTCCTCCAGCAACGGGCCGGCGGGCGTATGCACCCGCAAATATTTATCCCCCATTTCCAAAACATATGTTTCATTATCGCCCAAGACAAAAGGCAGCAGGCGAACGGATTTATCCGTATATTTGGCCGCGGCCACAAAAACGCTGCCCGGCCGGTTAGAGGCCCCTCCCTGCGGGTGGATAATGATGTTTTTAGCCGTCTTTAACCAAGAAGAAAAAACACTTCCGTCCGCCCGGGCGGCCGCGTGCGGGCTGATTTCCCCCCCGCTAAAAGCCGGCTGCAAATGATGATATACCATTAGCGCGCCTCCATAAAAACACTTTCCGCCGGGGGAATTTGAAATTCCTCAGACATATTGCTGCGCCGGGCTTCTTCCAAACTTTGGGCATAGCGGGTAAGCAATAGGCGAGACAAGGCCTCATCCCCCGTTAACGTAAGCGCCAAATCCGCCGCCAGCGCCAAAGAAAACGCTTTTACAAAAGCCGGGTCAAACTGGGTGGCATCCTGCACGTCGCGGGTATATTCCGCCACGGCCTGGGGGGCCGGGGTTTGTATGGCGCGCTGGTTAATGCGCCGGCGGTATACCTCTTTAAACTCAAAAGGCTTGCGCCCGCTTTCTCCCGCAAATACTTTGCGCACAAACAGCCCGTCCGCCGGATATTGATATAAATACGGATAAGCGGGGGCGGAAGGGTCTTCCAAGAGTACGAGGGGCTCCCTCACCAAAGCAAAAGCCCAGTTATGGGTGCGTAAAACTTCCGCCTTTACCGGTTCATAAAATAAATGGATACGGCGGGCACGTTCATCATCTTGGGTCAAGGAAGATATCCCCTCTTGCCCTAAATGAGCTAAAGCCAAATTGCAAATGTCAATTTTAGATACCATTTTTATGCTCCATTTTAATTTTATTTAAATTTTAAATATTTTTATTTTTAGGAATATTTTTAAATCATATGTTTAAATACAATTTTCCATTTTAATAATAAATATATTTTTAGTATTATTTTTAAAATTATTTATTTTTTAAATATTTTTATTTTTAATATTATTTTTTTATTCAAAAATAATAACACAAAACAAAATATTAAATTTAACAAATATTTTAAAAATACTTAAAATTTAAATATATTTAAAATTAGATATATTTTTATAAATATTTTTTCATAAAAAAAACACAAAGATACAGTTTTTATTTTTTGCGGGGATATTTTCTCCCCTTTTCCTTTCATAAGGCATTGATAATAATATAAAAATATTATTTTTTATCAACAATCCCACCTAAAAGCCATTGTTGCGCTCTGCAGACACCGGATAGCAGAGAGGATTCCCTCCTGTTAGCGTTCTTCATGAAACAAAAACCGCTTCTCCCTAATAAAAGGCGAGGAAAGCAAGGATATTTTCCCTCTAGACAAGGCTTTCTTGCTCGCACTGGTTCCCCCAGAACCGCCCGCATAGCTTTAGAAATACTTTTATAGCGTATTTTAAGGCTTTAAAAAGCTTATTTTGAGCAAAAATGCCTTAAATTTCAACGTTTTTAGCAACGGTATTCTGTTATCTACCCCCAAATCAAGCCTGTAAATTCAAAAAGCGGTTTTTTTACCGTTTTCCCTTTTTGACGCAAGGCCATTTACTTATTACAATCCTGTTTAACGGAAAACGAATCTACAAAAGGACACCTGCTGCCCACACAAATTTCTTATGCTTTTATTTTATTTTGCCCCGCGGGCGGGGCGGGGCCTATTCCCCGCCCCGCACATTCGGGCGCGGTTACAGGTCTACCATATCCGTTAAAAACGCGGATATCTTGCCTGCCGTGCCGCTTCCGGTTACAGTGTATTTCACGCGCAAGTAGCGCTGGGCCCCGGCCGGAACCGGCGCTTTTAACAGCACCGCGTTCTGTACCAGCCCTTCCCCGGCACTGCTTACGCTTAACAACACCTTGGAGGAAGAAAACCCTTCATTATCCGCCGTTTCCAGCGCGGCGGTCAGTTGGGTAACGCCGGAAAAAGTTTCATCCACTTTTACCACGGCGTATAAACCGGCGCGCGCGTCCCCCGCGGCGCCTTGGTCCACCGTGTGGGTGGAGGCGGTCGTGGCGCTTACGGCCTGCTTATCAGAAAATACGGCATTTTGATCCAGTAACATAAAACCTCCTTATTTCACCAAGTTTTCCGTATCGGTAATGGCATCGCATACATGTACGGGGATTTCGTTAAACGTCATGAGCGGGCGGGAGGTTATCTGATCCGGCGTGTACTGCACGTTGGTTTTGTTGCTGGTCAACTTTCTTAAAGCCGCTTTTACGGTGCGGTTCATATACCAAACGGGCTTGCCCATAGCCAAACTTTGGATGCGCTCTTCCAACTCGCACATTTTGTCAATCAGGTCAGCGGGCGGGTTGGTAACGTCAATATTGCACACACGTCCGGCGTAACGCCAATCCTGCACGGCAAGACCCAGTTTCCACTCAAAATATTCCTTATAGGCGGGGTATTCGTTGCCTTCCGCGTCTACGTGGTTTACCAGCCCGTGGTCCACACGCTGTATACCCGCTTTGCTGCCTTTGGGGAAGAAAGTGAAAATTTTGTCCGTATCCCATACCACTAAATAAATGGAGGAGTTTTGCCCTTCCTTCTCACTTCCGCCGTCAATCACGTTACGGGAGCTTTCCGCGTCAGACAGTTCACTGTAACGCGCGGCCAGCCCGGTAAAGCGTTCCGGGTGTTCCCCGGCGTTGCCGTAAATGAGGTTGGACGCCATGGAATTGGACATCCCGGCAATAATCGCCTTGGACTGTCCTTCCCGCACCGCCTGGACGTGCCCTCCCTTTTCCGCGATTAATTTATCCACCACGCTGTAAGCGGAAAGCGTGCCATAGGTCTCCACCACTACTTTGGTGGTGGCTTTGGAAGGCTCTATGCCTTGGTAAGCGCGGCGCCAGGTTCCTTCCGGAATGCCGGTGCGTACCGCGTATTCATGGCCGGAATCCAGGCTGGATTCACGTACCAACGCATCGCCTATGATTTCGTTGGATTTGCTTAACACTTCCGCGATAGCCAGTTCCTGGCCGGAAGGGTCAAACTGTTTGGCATAATCCACTAAGCCGTAGTTTTTGTCTGCTATGATAGCCATATACTCTCCTTAACTTAATTAGAGCCGTACAACGCTTCGGCAAAGGTTTTATCCCCGCTGGAGGCTTCTTTCCCCCCTAGGCTGGAATCCTCCGCCGTCGCACGGCCGATTTGGCAAAACGTATTTACTATTACCGGGTGATTGCCCAGCCCCGTTTCCTGCAAAAGCCGGCGCAACGGCTCCCCCCCAAACTGGTCCGCCGCGCGTACGGCGAGGGCCAGTTCCTGCTCGTAACGGGCGCCCAGCATTTCTTTGCTGGCGTCCGCCCAGCCTTGCAAAATTTCCTGGTGTTTGGCTTGCTGTGTGCGCCCCAAAGCCTGCGCTTGGGCAAATTCCCAATCCACCAACCGCTGGGCCGCCTGCGGGGGCAGGGCTAATTCTTTGGCTAATTGTTTAAACCCGTCCAAAAGTCCTTGCGGGGCTTGGGATTCGTCCGGCAGTTTTAAGTCATCATAAGAAGCGGGGGCTTGGGTTTGTACACCGTCAGAGGCGGGCTGAGCGGCGGGCGGCGGGGTTGCTTCCTGCGCCGCAGGCTGGGCCGGCTCCGCTTCCGGGGCGGCAGGCCCCGGCTGGGGGGCGGGAAACGTATCTTTATTTTCCGCGGTAACATTGTTAGGGGTTGTCATTTTCTTCTTCCTCCTGGGTTTGGCGGCGGGCCTGTTGGGCGGCTTCGCTCTCCAGCCGCATACGCATAAAAGCGCCGGGGTCCGCCCGCCATATTTCTTCCATCAGCCACACGCCTATGCTTTGTTGTCCGCAAATATAGGCGGTGGAGTAAGGGTCCCGCACGCAAAAGGCGTTTTCCGCACAGCGGGCCGCGCATAAAATGCGCCATAATACGCGCCGCGCGGAGACATTTTGCAGCAGGGAACGCAAGTCCTGGTCGTTTTGTTGCTGTGTATTGGTTTTCATAAAGGGAAGGAAGTAACCTCCGGGGCGGTTTTTCCTTTCCGCCTGGGGGCCCGCTCGGTAATTTAAGGCGCGGCCGCCCGGCTTTGGTGGGTTGCATGGGTAAGGAGAAAGCCCCCTTCCCCGGAAGGACGAACTTCCCCCCCTTGCGCGGGCCGTGCGGTAATTTAAGACGCGCCCGCGTAAGGATTTTTCTTCTTTTCTCTTTGGAATTTAATGAGGCAGGCTGCCGGCGGCACCCGCGCCGGAAAGGGCGGCTTGCTGTTGGGCGCGCTCTGCGCGCAGGGATTGGGCTTCCTCGCGCGTTCTTAAAATACCGGGGGGCACCCCCAGCATATCTAAGCCTTGTTCCAGAGCGGCGTCAAAATCCACCCGGTCCAATACTTCCGGCTTGGCCTGCGCCAAGGAAGACGCATACGCCATAGCCTGCGATACGGCCGCCATACCCGCCGCTTTTTGGGCTTGGGCAATCATGCTGACATAGCTTACGCCAATATCCAGCCCTTGTACGCTTTGCGGCGGATTAGGCAGCGCTCCCCGGCGCAGCAAAATGGCGTAGGAACGTTCCACCAGCGGGTCCAGCAATTCGTTTTTAAGCCGCTCCAACACCGGGCCTAATACCAGGAGTTTTTCCTGGTGGCGTTCCGCCACTTCGGCCGCGGTCATGTTGGAATAATTCTGCGCGCTGAGCATAACAAACACATCGGCAAAAAATTGGGATTTAATGGTGTTTTTTACTTTTTCTATGCTGTTTTCCAAAGAGGCCATATCCACCTGTACCTGATAGGCGGGTTTCACGGCGGCGTCCGTCGCGCCGCTGTAACGCGTCAGCCCGCCGGGAAGCAGGTTTACTTCCCCTTGCACTCCAGAAGACACCATCATGGGTGGATTGGTGTTTTTATCCAAAGCCACCAATTTGGTCTTTTGCATTTTTTGCAGCATTTTAACATCGCCCAGGCATTTCCAGCCGGGGCCTTTGCCGTACACGTCGGACGTGTTTTTTACTTCCCAGCGGGCGGCTATGACGGGGAATTCCCAATATCCCCCCTCTTTTAAAACCTCCCCCTGCGGGGTAAAGTACACGGAACGGTACGGCATATGCGCGTTGTCTTTATAGCGGGAATCCTGCTGCGGGTTAGGCACAATTAAATGACGCACTTTATGCCAAGCGCTGCCGCGCCCGTCTTTTACCGCTTGGGCTACGCTAAGCGGCAAACGCTCCACGCCAAATTTATCAGCCATTTGGCGGGCGGTTAAAAAGAATTCCCGGCCAAAAGAGTTGATGCGCCCGTCCCCGTCCGCTCCCAGTACGTATTCCCCCGCCGTGAACAAGCGGCAGCGCAGCACGTCCTGCAAGTCCTCTTCCAGCAACATGGCGGCTGTGCCAAAAACGGCAATTTCCTGATAGAAACCGTGCAGCGCCGCATAGATATTGGAAGAGGCAAAGGCTTCTTCCAAGCGGGTTTTAACGGCATGGCTCCATTCTTTGGCGCCGGGAAGCCGGCGGGCGGACTCGGGAGAGATTTCCAGCTCAAACCAACTGCGTGAAGGGCTGGTAAGCCCGGATATCATTCCCGCGCATAATACTTCCACCGCTAACAGCGGGTCCGAATCAATCAGTTTGCGGTGGTCTATTTTGTGGCCGCGGTTGGGTTCATCCCCCTCAAAGAAACCGCGGGTAGGGGCTAAATAGGCGCCCAGTTCTTTCCACGCGCTGCGCCAGGAGGCAGCCTCGCGCGAAAGGTCATCATATATCCGGCAATAATTGGGTTGTTTGTTGTTCATACGTCACCTGTAATAAAAACGTGGATGGGAAAGGAAAGAATTTACTGCTATAATGTAAGAACGGAGGCAGATTATGACGGGACTGATTATTATTGCGGTATTTGCGGTAATGCTGGGTTTCCCCGGGTTTTACATTATTACCCGCAAAATATTTCCAAAAGGAAGCAAAAAAACGGCTGCGCTGATATGCGCGTTGCTGACGGCGGCACTGGTGGGGCTGATGTTTTACCTGCTGGCCACTGCGCCGCAAAGCCTGTAAAGGGAAAAGAAGATTTTTATTCACCCCGCCTGCCGGCGGGTTTTTTACGGTTAAAAAGCAGGAGATTTTTGCTAATAAATATTACTAAAAAGGATTATATAAAATATAACCCTTTTTGTCAAGTATTTTTTAAAAAAACCATACACGCCCGTCGCAGCCAAGCAAACGGGTAAACTCTGGTTTTTTATGCCACATCAATAATTTTTGAGGATGCCGGCAATCACGGGAATGACAGGGAATATTAAACAAATCCTTTTTTGGGGATTTTACATATCCGTCCCACAAAAAGAAATCAATGGGTTCGGCATCAAACACGGACAAGGTAATCACCGGGGAAGATTCTCTTTTTAATAAAAAAGGTAAATTGCCGGGTAAAGAACGGTTTACATGGCCGGAGCCGGTATATACAAAAACGTAAGCTTCCGGCCCAACGGTTTTCCGCAAAAACGCCAAACGTTTGGCCCACACCTGGTTGCGGTGCTCCATTCCCCAAAGAGAGCGTGCCAACCGATACTCATATTCCGTATCAGACGGCAGGCGCATGTCAAAATATCCCTCTTTAAAAGCTTGCTGCGCCTGGTATTGAAATTCCTGCCAATCTTCCAGCCCTACTAAAATAACCCCCTGTTTTAACAAAGCCTGAAACGGACCAAACATGTCCGCGGATATATTATCCCGAAAAGCCTCTAATTCTTCAGGAGTGCGGATAAACAAACGCTCTTGCCCGGCGTCGTCGCGCGTGTTTATAAACTCCGTAGCAAAATAAACCGGCGCGTTTGGGTGCCGGCGGGAAAAATTTGCCACAAACCCGGCCACTTCTTCCACAATAGGCGTATGGCCGTGCATTTCCCCTAAAAATATCCAGCGGGAAGAAAAATCAAACAGTTTATCATAGGCAATGGGGCGGCGGTCAAATAGATACCCTTTTACCGCTTTACGAATAGCCGTTTGGTTTTTAGTGAAAGTTTTCCACTGGTTCATCCAGCGTACACGCAGCAGGGTGCGGATATAACTGTCCCGCGCGGCCCGGGCCGCGCCGTAAAAGTCACTTTCTATACTGAGTTTTTGCAAAGGACGGCCTAGAACAGAACGGCTTACCGCCTCGTTTTCTTTGCCAAGCAGTTCTTCAAAAAAATCTACCTCATAGACTCGGCCCGGCACATGCGCAAACTCCGGCCGAACAGCGCCCACCCTCACTACTTTTTGAGCGGATTTAACAATATTTTTTTGCGCGTATACCGGGCAGGCTAAACAACCCGCGCACCAAAGGCTTATAAGCAGTTTATTTTTCATGTTTCAATCCTTTAGGCATTTCCCCCGGCACCATATGCACGGTAACGGACAAATCAAACCCTATCCATTTTTTATATTTTTCATCTAAAAGAAACGTAATAAGTTTGGAGTTTTTGTTTTTGGCAAAACTCTGGTAAATACTACCCGGTATAGACATATAATTAAAAAGAGGTTTGAAAACCGGTTTCATGTCCGGCAAATCAAAGTCAATAATAAAAGATTTTTCCTCCCCTATTAATGCGGGCAAGTTACGGTAATAGGAAGCATCCACATGAGATCCCCCCGCATACACAATAAACAATGCGTTGGGGTGTTTTTTCATTAACGAGCGCACCACATGGGCCCAGGCTTCATTGCGGCGGGCCGTACCGTCCATCCGCTCGGCAAACTTGGTATGAAACGTTTCCTTGCACAAACTGTTTACTAACGGCTGGTTTTCTACCCCCACAATATTCATTTTTAGTTCATGAGCCTTTTTCCACACCGAAGCGCCGTAGACTTTGCTTAGCCATTTGGGCAGCCACCGGCCTGGCTGTAAAACATAACAATCAGAGAAAAATTCCGTAAGCAAATAGATTTCTTTTTTCGGGTGGAGAGAGGAAACCTGTTCCAATACGTTTACGATTTCTTTTTGTATTTTGGTGGAATAATGCGTTTCCCCCAGATACAAAACTTTTACGTCCTGCGGAATATAATCTAAATAATTAATAGAACCATAATGGATGTTTACGTCCAAATTACGCGCTATTTCAAACGAATTTTTCTTAAAATAATCCAGCCGGGCACGCCACACCAATTTTTCCAACATATTTACCTGGTTGTTGCGGGCAATCAAATAACGTTCCTCCGGGCTCACGTTGGCGGAAGGTGGAAGCTTTACTTCGTCAAAATACCAACTATTATTGATTATCTGTAATTCTTTCTCTGAAAAAAGAGTGTTTATGTCCATTATATACGAAGGAAGCACGGACGCCCTTAAAGGAACGGCCGGATCTACGGCAAGCGAACGGCCGGAAAGCGTGCGCCATTTTTTAATTTTGCTAAGCTGCTTGGCCTTTTTGGCTTTATGGGTGCGCAAATCTTTTAATGTATAGTATTTGGGCCGCACACCCCAAACGCCGGAACCAAGACTCTTTTTCAAATTTCCCCGTTGGGCAAAAACGCCATTAAAAGAAATAACCAACAATAGAGCGCATAAAATAAATTTAAACATAGCAGTCTTCATTCTCTCGCAAAAAATTTGGAGCCATGCAACAAAACTCCTGGCAGGTTTTCTACTGCGGATTATGCACAGTAACAGATAAATCAAATCCAATCAGCTTTTTATATTTTCCGTTTTGGGTAAGCGTTAACAATTTATAATTTTTATTTTTCAAAAATTCTTGTTCCAACTCTTCCGGAACCCCTATATAGTTAAAAACCGGATTATAAGCGGCTTTGGTGCCCGGCACGTCAAAACTAATGATGTAGGATTTTTTCTCCCCTACCAAAGCCGGAAGATTACGGGTAAAAGAAGCATCCGTATGCGCCCCGCCGGCATATACCACAAACAAGGCGTCCGGTTCTTTTTCCATGAAAGGACGCATATGCTGAACCCAACGCTCATTGCGGCGGGCAGTGGCATCCATATAAACGCCAAACCTTTCGGCATTGTTCGGATTATTCAAATCATTCCACAAAGGGGCATTTTCAACTCCCACAACAGGTATTCCCAGTTCATGGGCATATTCCCAAACCACCCCGCCGTAACTTCTGCTTACTTCCCCCGGCACCGGGCCGTTGGCTATATAAACCGTATCCGCCAAAAACTCCGTAAATAAAATGATTTTTCTTTGGGGCCACCGCGTACGCAGTTGATATAAAATATCCATTACTTCTTCTTTGATGGAGGGAACAAAGTGGTTTTCCCCCAAATACAAGAAACGTACGTCCTGCGGAATATAATTTAAGTAATTAATCGCTTCCCGCTGTACTTTGATACGTAAATTATCCGCTATCGGGTCTATGTTTTTTCTGACAAAATCCAACCGTTTTGCCCAAACCAATTTTTCCAGGGCATTTACCCGCTTGTTGCGCATATGAAGATATTTTTCCTTCGCGGTCATATCCGCGCGGGGAGCGGGCGGCATTTTATCAAAATAAGCGCTGTTGTTTATGATAAAGCGGTCTTCCTCAGATAACAAAGAATTTATATCTAATGAATAAGCGGGCAAAGCGCCGCCCACCACAGGCACGGAAGGGTGAACAGGCGCTTTAGGGGCTGCGCGCAACGGTTTGTTGCGCGCGTTTTGAAAGGCTGATTGGGCACGGACGGCCTGCGTATTTCCCAACGTGTTTTGCAAGCCTTTTTTAACGGCCGGAAGCGTTTTTTTAATAACCGGCTGGCCAAAGGACGGCTGAAAGCAAACCGCCGCTATAAGCACGCCAAATAAAAATTTATACATATACGCCCCCTTGTTTAAGGATGCACATACACCAACACATCCGCCCCCAACAAACGGCGGTACTTCGCGTTTTTAAGTTCTGTAACGGCTATCGTTTTGTTATCAAACAGAAAATCCTCTTTAAATAAATCCGCGAAAGCGGGGTTTAAGGTATCGTCCCCCAAGATATCAAATAAAAACACCTGGGAAGGATAACTCTTTAACATAAAAGGCAGATTTTCTAAATATTTATAAGAAGAATGCCCAAACCCCGTATATACAAAAAATACGGCATCCGGGTTTTGTAAAACGGCGGCCTGTATCGTATTTGCCCAGGATTTATTGCGTATATACTGCCCTATTAAAGATAAAGAGCCGCGTCTGAAATTAGGGTCTGGCACACGCAGTTCCTGCGCCAATTCTTTCAAACCGCGAAACGGTTCCAACCCTAAAACTTTCACGCCCTTTTGCTGTAAACGCAATAATACGGAAAGATACGTCCAGGACATTTTCTTCCCTTTCAACACCACCCCTCGGTAAAAACCGTAATTGGGTTCATCCGGATAATTCATCTCTAAAAATTCCGTCAGCAAATATACTTTTTTATGCGGATGAGCCTTGCGGTATTGCAACACCAGCTGTTCTATTTGTTTGCGGATATTAGCCACGTAATGGCGCTCCCCTAAAAAAATAATTTTGGCGGAAGGGTTAATTAACGGCATATAATCCACGCGATACGCCGCCGGGTGAATATCCAAACTGGCTAATATATTCGTCCGCTCACGCCGATACCAAGCCACTCTTTCTTTAAATAATCTTTTAGAAGCTTTAATACGGCTTTCGTTGGCTTTTTTAAGCATCGTATACCCCAACGGCGGCAATTTGAAATCCTCTAAAGAAAAATCCAGCGTGCGGTTCAACTCTTCCGGGGAACGGAATGTTTTATGTTGCAAATCAGAAACCTTTTTCACCATCCGTATCATATATTGTCCTTCCGAAGAGGGAGTCTCCACAATATATTTTTTATCCAGCAAAACCCGTTTTATTTTGGAACCGGAAGGTTTCATGGACTGCGCATACAGCCCCGGCCCCAAACTGAAGATTAAAATAATAAAAAATAAATATCTCATACTATATAATTTAGCCTTTTTATAAGAGAGCCACAAGGGCCAAAGGTCCTATACGTCCCGTCAATAAGACCTACAACCTATAACACGCCATAATCACTGCGGGCAAATTCCGCCCCCATGGCGCTGCGGGCCCGTACCGGGAAAGCAAACGTAAGGGCCAGCGCGTCCCCCAAATCGGGCGAGCGTCCACAGCGTTCTTTTATTTTGTCTTTGCTTTCCAAACGCATTTTGCCGGAAGGGTCAAAATCATACTGGGGAACGCACAAATCCGCTTTTAAAGCGGGGGCTTTGGGCAAAGCCCCGCCGCTTTGCAGCCACTGGGCCATTTCCCCCCACATTTCCGCCCGTTTATTGGCGTAACGCCCCTCCTGCAAAGGAGTGGAGCCAAAAGGCACCTCCGTTACCGTAAAGCCCAGCTGGCGCAGGCGGTCTATCACCCCGCTGCCGCAGCCGGCGTCTATAAACACGGCGTCAGGGCGGAAAGATTCTATGGTCTGCGCCACACGGGCCGCCAAAGCCATATTGTCTATATGACAAAAAACCTGCGGCTCAAACGCCTGCAAACCCTGGCGGCAAAAAATAACGCTGCGGTCATCTCCAAAGCGGGCCGGGTCCACCCCCACTATCCGCGGCGCGCCCGCCAGCTGGGAAGCGCCATAACCGCGCGCCTGCGCCTGCAAAACCAAATCCACCGCAATAAGCGCGTTGTCCGCCGAGGCCGAGAAATCACACAAATACTCCTGCCGAAAGATATTGGCGGGCGTACTTTGGCGGATGTTTTCCAATTCCGTTTTGGAAATAACCCCGCTCTCATCCGCCGGATACACCCCGCACCACCACTCCAGCGGACAAAGCGCGGCCTGCTTTTGCGCAAAAAGAAATAAATCATAAAACGCGTTTTGCCCTTTGGGCGTGCCGGTAAATACCGCCCAGCCCGCGCGGGAAAGAAGCATAGGCCGGATAATTTCCTCAAACAAACCGGGTTTTATTTGGGCGTATTCGTCCAAGGCGACGCCGTCCGCGTAGGTGCCGCGCAAGGCGTCCGGGTTATCGGCCCCAGCCACCCAAATTTTAGCGCCCGTCGGCAAAGAAACGCACAGTTCCGCCTCGTTTAACTTTACGCCGGGCAACGGGGCCGTGTAGCGTTTAAAATAATCCCAGGCAATCAGTTTGGCCTGTTTTAAAAAAGGCGCCACATAAAAATAACGGGCGTTAGAAAGCGGGTTAACCAATGCGCTTTTTAGCATATGGTTCACCGTACACACCGTTTTGCCCATTTGCCGGTGGGTAACCAACACGCAAAAACGGTGGGTTTCTAAATTGGGGTGGATTTCCGTTTGCGGATAACGCGGGGCATACGGTATAACCGCCTGCAAACAGCCCGCCAATGCATGTCCGCGCCGCATTATTTTTCCCACCGTACCACTAAAGCCTTGGGCTGGGAGCAAGCCTCTTCTTTAGCATCTTGCCATCCCAGTAAGTTTTTGGCCGTGAATACCGCAAAAGAGGCCGAATAGTTACCCCGCAGGCTGTTTTGGATAAGGATATCGCTTTGCAAATCGCGCGCTTTATCGGCCGCTTGGGCAAAAGCGGGGTATTTTTCTTCCCATTTTTTTAACATGTGGCGGGTGGTGCCCAAGGTTTTGGCAAACGCTTCAAAGGTGGGCAGTTCACAGGCGGTTTCCACAAGGGAAATAGTGCCGTCTTTTTTTTGAACTTCGGTGATTTTAAAAGGAGCAATATCAAAAAAAGCCAATAAGCGGGAAGGATACTCCTCATTATATGGCACACAAGAAGATATTTTTTTACATGTTTTTGCAATTTTGGAAGCAGGCATAGGAAACCCCTGGAAAAAGTGTAGAGTAAACAGAAAAAGGAATTTCCAAAAAGAAAAGAAAAAACTTACAAACGCGTTTGCATTTGTAAGTTATTTATTTATTATATCAAAAAAAATGATATCTGTCAAATTTTATCCAAGGTTTCGTTAATACGTAATAAAAAAGCACGGTTGCTAGCGCAAGGCCCTAAACGCCGGGCCTCTTGCTCAAAAATCCGGTTAAATGCGCTGCATTCTTCCCGTTCCGGCAAAGCGTCTGTTTGCAGGAAAAGAGCGTTCTGCCGCTTAAAAAACCGGTTATAAACTTCAATCAACCGTTTAAGCGGGGCGTCTTGAGACAAACAAAACAATTCCCCCTCTTTTTGGTACAGCTGCGCCCCGGCCCAGTCAGCACGGGCATACAGGATATTTTCAAAATCTATTCTATCCACCGCACACCGCCTTTTGCACGCAACTCAACAATAAAAAAGAAAATAAAAAAGGGCCCGGCCGGGCCCTTTTTGGAAAGGTTTTTAATTAGTGCCAGCCAAATAAAAACGGCGGTATTAAAAGCAACATGGAAAGCACGGCTAATACAATTTGCAGCGGCACATTCCATTTGGCCCATTTCAGCCACGGAATTCCCGCCATACCTATTGCCGCCATAGTAACGGGGGCGGTGGGGATAATGGCATTGGTCCAGCCTTCGCCAAATTGGTAAGCCAAAATGGCAATTTGCGGGTTTACGCCAATGATGTCCGCCAGCGGAATCATGACCGGCATGGTCAAAACCGCCTGGCCGGAACCGGACGCCACAAAAAAGTTAATAAACGAGTGCGCCCAAAACATTCCTTCTGCCGCCATCAGCGGGTTCATATGTCCGATGCACTGGGCAATGCCGTACAGCACCGTGTCCAAAATGCGTCCGTCCGCCGCTATCACCACAATCGCCCGCGCCAAAGCCAACATAATGGAAACGCTTACCATGCTGCGCGCGCCGTCTATCACCGCGTCCGTGGTTTGGTTCAGGCTCAGTTTACCCACCACCGCGCATACCAAACCCACGCCTAAAAACAGACCGGATATTTCTATAATATACCAGTGATACAGGGCCACCCCCGCCACCAGCCAAACCATACCGGCCGCAAAAATAAACATAATCAGCAAATGCCGCCAGGTAAACTTGGGCTTTTCCAACACGTTTAAATGCAAACTCTTGCGTTTTTGCTGGTCAATATCGTAGGTAATGCTTTTTTTGGGGTTTTTGCGCACGAGTTCCCCATACCAAGTAACAAAAGCGATAACCACCGCCGTACAAATTCCCCAAACTAACACACGGTATCCCATGCCTGAGTACAGCGGCAGCTGCGCTATCCCCTGGGAAATGCCCACCGTAAACGGATTCATAAAGGCCGAGCCAAACCCCACCCACGCCCCTAAAAAGGGAATGCTTACCCCCACCGCCGTATCATATCCCAAAGACAACGCCAGCGGAATAAACAGGGGAATAAAAATAAGGGTTTCCTCTTCCATGCCAAAAACCGCCCCACCCAAGGAAAACAACAGCATACTGGCGGGAATAAAGAATTTTTTTAGACGGTCTTTTTTGGAAAAAAGATAGCTGGTGCCTAAAATAACGGCATTTACCGTGCCGGTACGCTCAATAATGGTAAAAATGGCCCCGGTAATGAAGATGAAGATGATAATGTCTGAACAATCGCCAAAGCCCTTGGCGGGAGCTGTTAACAGCGCGCCGATGCCTTGAGGGGCCGGGTCCACCCGGTGGTAAGAACCGGCTACCGTATAGGTGCGTCCGTCTTTTTGCACGGTGTCATACTGGCCGGCGGGAAGAATATACGTTAAAGCGGACACTATAATCATGATAGAGAAAATAAGGCCGTAAATATTGATAGAAAAACCTTTCTGCATTTATATATTATAGTTTATTTCCGCCCTTTCCCTCTATACAAAGCCACGTACTACCATTTTTTTAAATCATGCCATATTCCCCCAACGCATACGCCCAACAGCAAAATACATACTATTTTATAGCCATACATCATAAATAACCCTATTAAAAAGTCAGTAAAGTTATACCAGCCGAACAGCCCGGTTTGCCCGTATAAGGTGGGTCCGTCTTTACAAACTAATATAACTTTACTAACAAAATCACTCATTTTTTGCTATAATAATAGTAAGTAACATTCGGGTGAATGCGTATTACTGCAGTTATTAAGCCTACACGCCGCTAGGCCGCGGCGCCGATTCTAAAGCAGAACCGCTTAATAAACTAGGTAGGTAAATGAGTGAAAACCGCGGGGGAGGCTCCCCGCCAGTTAAGAAGTTACCCTCTTAACATTTGTTAGTATAGTAAATTTTGTTAGCATTTGTCAAGCGTTTTTATCGCCGCAACAGAAATTTTTTGGGAGGGGCCATATGAACCAATTTGAAAAACAACTAGAAAAATGGAACAACGGCGTTTTACGCGGCGCGCAGGCTAAATTGGCCCGGATATTAAAAGTATCCACCGCCACCGTGGCTTTATGGACTACCGGAAAAAGAAACCCCTCTAAAGGCTATATAGAACAAATGGCGGGGCTTTTTCAAACGGCTCCCCACACCTTGCGTAAAATGCTGCAAATGCCGGCAGCTCCCATTGCTTATCCGGAAGCGGCTGTCGCGCAAAGCCATACTTTGCGTGAAAACGCGAATGAAGGGCAATATATCCCCCGCCCGGCGTTATCCGCCCAAAGCAACAGCATCGCCCTGCCGTTACTGGGGTCTATTCCTTCCGGGGATAATCCTTATGAAGACGGTGATGTATTAGAATGGTGGACATTGCCCCGCCAGCGTACGCAAGGGGCCAAATTTCTGTTTAAACTGCCGGGTACCCGCCAAATAGCGGCCATAAAACCGGGGGAAAACCCGGGTTGTTTTAGCCAGTGTGTGGTTTTGCTTAAAAACGGCGCTTACGTACTGGCAAACGTTTCGGCTGATGGAGAGTGGCAGCTCCCACAAAACGGCCCAGCGCAATCGTTTGCCGAGCCGGAAAAAGTAATCGGTTCCGCCGTATTTGTTATTACGGAAAATCAGCCGGCAAATAACTATTGATTTTAGCCGTAAATCCATTATACTATCAGTAATCCCAAGATGTATATGGGGTACAGGTATTTGACAGAAAAGCGCACGTAAACCCAGCTGTGCCGTATGATGTATGGCGGGATACGCGCAACTATTTGGGGTTCTGCCCTGCGGCGGTTTTGTGAAGAGCAATCCGGCTTGGCGGGAGTTCAAAATAGAAAAAAGAGTTCTTTTAAGACAGTGGCGGCATGGCGGTCTTGTTCCAGGTGCCGGTATCCGTGGCATAAGCTTTGGGCCTACCCTCTGAGGAGGGCGGGACACCCCAAAGATATGGGACGGGGCATCGGGCAAGGGGTTATGGTCCGTCCGCTTAAATACTCTTAACTGGCAGACCTGGCCGGATCTTTATATCTTTGGGAAAGAGAGAAAAAATGGAACAGTCGACTAATTGAACCCCCGCGTTGGATAAACGCGGGGGTTCTGTATTTAGGACCTAACAGCGTTTTAGGTCTAAAGGCCCTTTCTCATTTAGATTTTTATTTCTATTATTTAAATAATCACCTTAAGGAGAAAGAACTGTATGAAACACGCTGCTGTTCTATTCATAACGGCTTTGCTGTTGCTGCCGCAGTTTGTCATGGCGCAAAAAACGCCAAAACCAACCGGCAAAGCTTTACAAAAATTATTAAAGCAAGAAGCCCGCAAAGCCCAAAAAGCCAAAGAAGTTATTTTACCGGTTCGCCAATGGGAAAGAGAAGTCGCCGCCACTCCGTCCACCTCGGAAGTAATACTGCCTGTACGCCAATGGGAACGCCCGCAGGAAACAAAAGCATTATCACTCGTAGAAAAGGCAGAACTCACCAATCAGTTGGAACTAATAGAAAATCTGCGCCGCGCTTTGCAAAAAGACCCGGCCATTATTGTTAAACCCAAATTTGCAAAACAAATGGAATCCTTAAATAAATTAGGGATTTCCATGCCTCAAATAACCCCTTGGCAGCAAAACGCCTCTGCTAAAAATAAAGAAGCCTTTGTGGCTGATTTGCAAAACCGCATAGAAACCGCTTTAAATAAAGCGCAAACAGATATTGCCACTAAACTGGGATACAAGCTGCCCAACTTGAATTTGCAACAAGTGATAAAAGCAAACCATAAAGATTTGCTGCTCGCCCGAGGACGCCACGAACAAAAATGGGAAGTCTTGCAAACTGCGATTGAAAAAAACAATCCTGTTCTTAGTTGGGGCACCCCGGGAATAGATTTAATTGAAATCGCTCCCATGCAGGGAAGTCACATCCAGGGTATTATGAAACAAATATCCCAGGAAAACCCCTCCTCTTTGGGCGCCATGTTAGATATTGTGCTCTATTCAAACATGAACCTTAAGCAGAAAAACGCGCTTATGCAGCATATTGCCGGCATGAGCGAATTATTAGGCTATAACTTTGTACAGGCCTATCTGCAACACTTTAAACAACTGCCCAATGCAAAAAATATCCGTGCGACGGAATACACCGATTACCGCTTGTTAAACAAATATGCCCGTAATACCCAGGCAAACCTGCTGGAACGCCAATGGACGACTAACACCCCTATGACGAAAGAAGAAGCAACGGCTTTTACGTCTTTGGCTTCTTTAATAGATTATCCGTCTTCCAGCGCCACCATGTTGGCCATTTCACACGGGGAACACAAAGCCGCGCTTTGGTTACTGCGCCACGCTCCTACCAACGTAATCAGCAAAAAGATTACGCAATACTTATACGCCCAGTATAAGCCTAAAGAATACACTGTAATCTATTCTCACGGGGAAGATGCTGATCTGCCTGCCAAAACGGATATCCCTTTATATGATAAAAAAGCCCATCAGGCCGCTTTGGAAGCACGCTTGGAAATTTTAGGCCAGCGCATAGAAAACACCAGCCAGGAAATCACCAACCTTACGGACCGCGTCAACAATTTAAGCGCGCATATTGAAAACACCAAACAAACTTGGGGTGCGGACTTTAACCCGGAAAATACACAAGCCCAACTGCTGTATTTCCGCGCAGAACGCGCCAAGCTGGATGTATATGTAACCCGCTTAAAAGACCTGTCTAAAAAACTCCGCATAGAGTTTAAAGAAGTATACGGAGATTTGCAAGACCTCTTACGTCAATAGACATACCCAAAACCCCCGGCAAAAGCCGGGGGTTTTTCTTTTAGCGTTATTAACCAAGTATGACGCCGGCGGCTGTCCCCGCCGGGCAATAGTTTTCAGCACGGTTGGACCTAATAAACAAAAACCCTCCGCTAGGAAAAGGGCGTTTTTATAAAACAATGAAACTCCCCGGGCTTACGCCCGGGGTTTCTTTCTATACGAACAATTTCATTGTTCGCCCCAAATCTTCTTTTC
>CALUXF010000009.1 GCA_944324655.1 Candidatus Avelusimicrobium aviculae | reverse complement strand
TGGGGTGGATGACGAGATTTGAACCCGCGACCTCCGGTTCCACAGACCGGCGCTCTAACCAGCTGAGCTACATCCACCATAAATCGGGAATGTTTAGGAAGGAAAACCTAAACTATATCCTTATTTTACTATTTTAATAAGGCGAAAGTCCAGCCGCTATATACTTGCTGTCTTAGGATATGTGATACCAAGTGTACCGCCGGACTGTAAATTGCCTTATTTTTTATCTTGAATATGTGTCGTTGCGTCTTCCGGTTCTATGCGTCCCAATGTTTTTTCTGGCGTCCAAAGGCAGGAGTTTAAAAATAATAACATTTTGTGTTGGTTCCCGCCAAAAAAACCATCTTGCAAAGCTACGCCTTCTTTAGAAATGTAGCGGTAATGCCAGGCTTCGTAAGGATAGCCGGTTTCCGCTTCTTTTCCCTTGGGAAAAGATAAACTAAAACCATATTTCCCGGCGTGTTTTTTAAGCCATTGCAGCGCGGGGATGTTTTCATCTTTGGTGTTGACGGTATTAAAATCAATAGCCGTGCCTAATTGGTGTTGGGAATGCCCGGGAGAAGCCACATAGGCGGGGTTTTTTGTTCGCTCTTTTAATCCCTGTTGATAGGCATAGGAGCGGTAGGCCGATATGGGAAAAAGATTAATCCCGTCTTTTTTAGCGGCTTCTTGCATGGTTTTCATCCATTGATAGGTTTCCGCACGCAGGCGGATTTTGCCTTGCCCCACTAAGTCTTGCGGGATATAGTCTTGCGGCAGGCTGTATTTTTCATCCACTAATGCCAGCAGTTCCTGCTTGGCAAGCAAGGGGGTATAAGCCGCGCGCAGGGCTTCTTTATCCGCATTGGCTATTAACGCTTCGCATATGGGTGAAAATTCAGCCTTCGGTTTTGGCGTTTGGCTTATTTCTTTTTGTTGGCTGCATCCCCCAAGGGCGATGCCCAGCAGGCATAGAAAGGTGCCAGCGTAAATTGTTTTTTTTACCATAATTCGTAATGTACTTTAGCCGGGTCAAAGCGGTCCACTTCGGCCGGGTGTTCAGCCGGCAAGCCCAAAGAAATAATATTTAAAGGTTTTACATACTCGGGAAGTTTTAACAGGCGGCTTAAACCGTCCATACGTTCCTGATTGGGGTATACGCCCAGCCACACGCTGCCAATGCCCAATTCCGTGGCGGCCAGTAAAATGTTTTGGGTAGCCGCGCCGCAGTCCGCCAGCCAATAGCCGGGAGCGTGCTCTCGCTGGGTGTTGCCGCAAACGATGATGGCGCAGTCCGCATGTTCCAGCATGCGGGCGTAGGGGTGTATTTCCATCATTTTTTTGAACATATTTTTATCCCGCACCACTACAAATTCCCATTCTTGGCAGTTGCGGGCGGTAGGGGCGGACATGGCCGCCTTTAATAAAATTTCTATTTTCTGTTGAGAAATTTCCCCCGGTTTGTATTGGCGTATGCTGCGCCGTTTAGAAATAACTTCCAGCGTGTTCATGGTTCCTCCTTAACGGTTTTTAAACCGTTGGAATAGTTTGGCTAAACCGCCGTGCGCGGTTTCGCGGTAATCGGTATCCATATCCAGGCCGGTTTGCATCATGGTGATAAGAACATCATCATAAGAAACGCGGTTATGGCCGTCTGACATTAAAGAATAGGTGGCGCAGTCCAGCGCGCGGGAGGCGGCCAGCGCATTGCGCTCTATACAGGGTATTTGCACAAGCCCTTCCACCGGGTCGCAAGTGAGGCCCAGGTGGTGTTCCAACCCCATTTCCGCGGCGTATTCTATGCGTTTGTTGTCGCCTCCTTCCAGCTGGCAGGTGGCGGCGGCCGCCATGGCGCAGGCCACGCCCACTTCCCCTTGGCAGCCTACTTCCGCCCCAGAGATGGAAGCGTTCATTTTTGCCATATTGCCAAACAGGCTGGCGGTAGCCAGCGCGTGCAAAATGGTAATGTCTTCAAATTCACAAATTTCTTTGACAAGGCGCAATACGGCCGGAAGCACCCCGCAGGAACCGCAGGTGGGGGCGGTAACCACAATGCCGCCGGCTGCGTTTTCTTCCGAGCACGCCAGCGCGTAGGAAAACAAGTTATTCATCCTTCTTAGGTATTGGGGGGAACTTTCCGCCTTATATAAATACCGGCGGGCTTTGCGTTCCAAATTTAAAGAGCCGGGCAGTACGCCGCGTTTTTCCAGCCCGCGGGCCATAGTGTCCTGCATGGCTTTCCAAACCGTGTCTAAATAGCCCCAAATTTCCGTGCCCTCAAATTCTTCCACGTATTCCCATAAAAGCATGCGTTTTTCAGAAGTGTACTGCAGAATTTCGTTCATGGATTTATGCGGATAGATTTGCTTGGGCTCTTTGTCAAAATCTTCATCGGTGCGTATGGCCCCGCCGCCTACGCTGTAAATGGTTTGCTGTGCCGTTACGTGGCCGGCTTGGTCTAACGCTTCCAGCTTCATGGCGTTGGGGTGGCGGGGAAGAAATGTTTTTTCTTCCCATACAATTTCCACCGGTTTGGGGTAGAAAGCTTCTTTTACGGTAAAATCGGTCAAGTGGCCTTTGCCCGTGGCGGCCAAAGAGCCGTACAGCGTGGCCCTAAAAGAGCTGGCCTGCGGGTTGTTGCGGTTAAAAGCGTCCGCCGCTTTGCGGGGGCCCATGGTGTGGCTGCTGGAAGGGCCGGTTCCTATTTTATACAGTTCTTTTAATGTTTCCATAAAGTGTGAGCTCCCTTATTCCTTTTTATCTTATAAAAAATGTTATGATAATGTATATGCAAATATGGTCTAGCCTGCTGGTGGCGTTGAGCCTTTCTATGGATAACTTTGCGGTAACCATTGCCGCCGGCTGCGCGGAGCATTGCCGCCTGCGCGTACGTACGGTATTGGGGGTTAGTTTTTCCTTCGCGCTGGCTCATTTTATTATGTTTTCTTCCGGCTGGCTATGCGGGGCGCAATTGGGCAAGCACATAGACCGGTTTGACCACTGGATTGCCTTTGCCGTGTTGGCCTTTATTGGCGGGCGGATGATAAAAGGCTCTTTTGAGCGGGCAGAAAGCGCAGCTGCCTCTAATCTTTGTAGTTTAAATACTTCTAAAACCATTCTTGCTTTGTCCATAGCCACCAGTTTGGATGCTTTGCTGGCGGGTGTGGGGCTGTCTTTCACGCCGGCTCCGTTTGGGCTTACCGCGGCGGCTTTGGCCGCATGTGTGATGGTTACCAGCTGTTGTGGGTTTTGGCTGGGGGCTCAGCTGGGGCGGAGGTTTGGTAAAATAATGGAAGCCTTGGGGGGCGTGGCTTTGGTTTTTATTGGGCTTAAACTCTTGCTGGGAGGCCTGGGCATTTGGTAGAATTTGGCAACTTACTTAAAGGCAAGGAGAATATATGGGCATTATCGCAATTACAATTATTTTTCTGTGCATTTGTGTGGATAATATGGTTTCGGCCAATATGTCTTCTCTAAAGATGAAGACGGATGTAAAGAATATTTTTTCCATTAAATTGGCTGTGTTTTTTTCCGCTTTCAATGCGTTACTTTTTGGTTTGGGGTATTTAATCAGCGCCATTATATTTAATGACTGGATTTACCTTGCCCAAAATTGGGTGGCGTTTGCCTTTATATTGCTGCTTGGGATTAAATTTATGTTGGAATCGGTAGAAAAATCCCCTAGCTTTACGGAAGAAGAAGTAAATAATAACCGCAAGTTGGTGAAAGTATCCGCCTTGTTTGGGTTAAACGCCTTTCTGGTGGGGTTTGCCGCCGATACCATGCAAAAAGGCTGGTTCCCGCAAATTTTAATCTTAATGGCCATTACGTTTGGTTTTACGCTGCTGGGGTTTCATTTAGGGCGGCAAAATTCCAAAATTATTACCAGCAAACGCTTTGAGTTTATTGCCGGGTTGCTGCTGGTGATTATGGCTTTGCGTTTAATTATTATTTAATAATTTTGATTGCTTGGAAAAACGGCCCCGCTTTGTGTTAGGCGGGGCCGTTTTTATTTGACCGGTTAGATTATTTGCTCTTTCCTAAAGATTTCCAAGCATTGGCTTCGGTTTTGGCCTGATTTTTAATGGCGTCCAATTTGGACTTGGCGTTTTCCTTGTTTTGTTTGGCTTGAGCTTTTTTGTCTTTAGAGGCTTGCTTGGCGGCGGTTTGTTTATCTTTGGCGGCTTGTTTAATTTCGTCCAGTTTGGCTTGGGCGGATTCTTTCTTTTCATTCAGCGCCGTTTTGGCGTCTTTTGCCGCGTTGGCATTATTTTTCTGGCTGTCTTTTACGGCGGCTTTTTTATCTTTGGCGGCCTGTTTAACGGCGGATACTTTGTCTGCGGCGGACTGCTTGGCGCTGTTTAGTTTACTGCGGGTGCAGGCGCTGGCGCAGACCAAATCGCCTTTTTCACAGTTGCAGGTGTCAGCGGCAAAAGCAGAGGCGGCCGCGCATAGCGCAAAAAGCAAAACACACATTCTTTTTATCATTTTATTTTCTCCTTAATTATTTGATAAATTATTGTACTAAATACGTTTATAACTCATGGTTAAATTTCTCCGTTGTATTTTAGTAAAATAAATATATGGATGCTTCTCTTTTGGTAAATATTTTATTGGCTGTTGTGGTAATTAACCTTTTGGTATGGCCGTTAACGTCCAAATGGGTGGAAAGCCATTTGGAAATCTTTTTGCTTTTTGTGGGAGCCTTGGCGGTTACCATCAGCGGCGGGTGGAGTATTCAGTTTATATATGAAACATTAAACGCGCCGGTTAATGTGGCGTTTATTGTGTTGGTGGTCAGCGTCATATTCGGCAATTATTCCCGCTATATTTTCCGGGTATTGTTTGCTTTTTTTAAGCGGGTGGAACCGCAGTTTAGCTTTGCGTTTTTGGTATTTATATTGGGGATATGCTCCAGCTTAGTCAGTGTTACGGTGGCGGCCCTGGTATTGGCCGAGGTGTTAAAAGTGGTGGCGTTAGAAAGAAATACCACGGTAAAAGTAACGGTTTTTGCCTGTTACGCCATTGGGCTGGGCGCGGTGCTTACCCCGCTGGCGGAGCCTTTAAGCTTAATTATTAATAATGCGCTTGCCGGTCCGCCCCACCATGCGGATTTTTTCTTCTTAACTAGGCATTTCTTTTGGTGGATAGTTCCCGCCATTGCCGCTTTGGCGGTAGCCGCCGGATATTGCGTGCGGGAGGCCGGAACCACGATGCAAATGCATATCCGGGAAGACAAAGAAACGTATGTTTCCATGCTTAAACGTACGCTGCATGTATATATGTTTGTGGCGGCGCTGAATCTGATTAGCGCAGGGCTTAGGCCGTTGGCCCAAAGCACCATAGCTCATTTGGGTGGTAAAATTTTGTTTTTGGCCAATACTGTTTCCGTTATTATAGACAACGCCACTTTGGCCGCCATAGAGATTGTGCCGGATATCGGCATTAAAGATTTGATTTATATGGTTATTGGCTTTGCGGCCTGCGGCAGTATGTTGGTGCAGGGGAATTTGCCCAATATCGTGGCTGCGGAAAAATTGGGCATTAAAAGCCGGGAATGGGCCAAAGTGGCGGTTCCAACCGGGTTGTGGTTAATGGGCGCTTACTTTATATTGCTTTGTGCTGTGTTATAACAAATTTTTCCGTTATTTTTTTAGTTTTTAAGCAGAGTGTTTATGCCTCGGGTTTAGGCCCGGGGCATTTTTAGGCTGTTGGACCTATGGAGAAATGGGTCCAAGGACCCTTGCCCAAGCGTGTGATTCTGGCTAAATTATAAATATAAACCTAACTGGAGAGCCTACTTATGAATAAGAAATTATTTCAAGGGTGTATGTTGTCGTGCGGATTTCTAATTTTTACCCTGCCGGCCTTTGCGCAAAGCAAAAGCGGAGGGCTGGTGCGTTTGATTGAAAAAAGCGCCGGTGAAAAATTGCCTTCTGTCGCGGGAACGTTTCAAGTGCGGGTAATCAACCGGGCTAAGTTAACTTATTCTGAAAAGGAATTAAAAAAAATGATGGAGAGAGACCGCACAGACGCCGATGCTGTTATTTCCGGTAAATTGCCGGAAGGCATACAAGAATTAGGAGAAACTTTGTTAAAAAAGACGTATGAAGTTATGCCTCCTAATATTGCCCCCAGTTCTGAACAGCAATTAATGGCTTCCATGTTATCTTCTGAAGAGACCGCCGCGCGCATTTCCCGCAATGGCGGCGGAATTAAATTTGATATTATGTCTCCGCAGGCGGCCCGCAAGACTTATTATCAACGTATGCAGGAGTTTGCAAAACTTAAGAAATTTTTAGATGTAAAGATGTTTTATTTTAAGGCGGACGGAATAGGACCGACTTACATGCCTTCTCGCGAGCGGATAGAGATGACCGAGGCGGCGGGGGATATGCGCGTGCGTCTTAAATTTTTATCTTTGTATTATTTCCCGGAAGATATGCCCTTGTACTTAGCTACTAAATATTTAACCCAGCGCTTGATAGAATTACAGCCCGGGCTGACCGGCATTTTGGAAAAAATGCCTGTTTACCTGCGTAAAGACCGGATATATAATAAGCAAGAATTTATGCTGGTTTCCCCGCAGGAAGAGGTTCCCACTCTTCCGGCCGGGCTGAAAATTGCCGTAGTGAATGATTTGCCGGAAATTTTATCTGCTATGGAAAATTTCGGCCGCTGGGGCGGTTTCGGGAAAGGGGCTGAAATAACTACTTTTGACAGTATTTATAAATTGGGAGACAGCCTGAAAAAAGGCGCCACGTACGACGTTATTTTTAGCGATATTTCCATGCCTAACGGCAGCGGTATGCTGTTGGTGAATAAATTAAGAGAAAATAATATTAATATCCCGGTGATTGGTTTGAGCGGATACAAAGAAGATACCGTTAAAGGAAAAGATTTGTTTGAAATAGGTTTTGACGGGTATATTAATTCAGACGGCTATGGTTACCGTAATGCCCCAAAGGCTTTGAAAAATTATTTTTACTATCGGGATTTACATCACTGGATGCGTTAAGGAGTTATGAGAAAGTTTAGTATATTTCTATTTTTTGTACTGTTGGAAGCGGGAACTGTATGGGCCCAAGGCAAGCTGCCCCAAGCGGCCGGCGCGGTAAAAAAAGCGGTTGCACCGGCGGCAAAAAAGGCGGCGGTTTTATCTCCGGGGGCGCGCAGGATGCACGCGCTGCGTGAAAGCGCAATGTTCCGTAAAATTTCCCCCACTCCGCAGGAAGATTTGAGGGTCTTTTTCCCGGGGTTAGATGCTATGCAGTCAAAGGTGCTGCTAGCCCGGTATTACCAAGTAATGGAAGAATTTTCCGCCTTTAAAAAAGAAATGGACGTGCGCTTGTTTTATCAGTTCATGCCGGGAGAAAGCAGCCCTTTTTTGCCATTAGAAAAAGAAGAAATTTTTAGAAAGATGGGGAATTTTTCCATTCGTATTTTAAGTTTAAAAGCAGGGCCCTTTCGTAAAGATCAGGCGCTGATAGCCGCCTTGGATTATTTGAATAAAGCCGCCGGTATGGTGGATCCGACCTTCCAAAATATTTTCGGCCATCAAGAATGGCCTCGCGGCAACCGCGTGTTTAATGAGAAAGAATTTTATTTGGCGGATCCTTCCCGTTTTGCGCTGTTTCCCCAGGTGCGCGCGGGGGACGGAGCCTTATTTGCTTTTAGCCGCACTAAAAAAATAATGGAAAGCCTGCCGTTAAAGCAGGTGGCCGTTTTAAGTGATGACCAAACGCTTTTGGCCGTGTTGGAACGATGGTATCAAGACGGCGGTTTTGGTTCTCGTGCGAGATGGTTCTTTTATTCCAGCGCCAAAAATTTACAGCGGGATTTAAAATTCGGAAAAACATTTGATTTAATTTTAAGTGATGTCTTGGTTCCCGGAGGCGGCGGCCCCATGATAGCGGCGGAGCTTCGTCAAAGCGGGGCCAAGGTGCCTGTTATTGCTTTAACGCAATATGAAGAAGATATCCATACGGCCCAATGGTTATATTCCGCCGGCATGGATGGGATGATAAGCGCCAACGCTTATTTGGGCAGCCGAAATGGGGATATGCTCTTTTTAGCCCAAAAGATTAAAAATTATTTTCACTATCGCGATTTGCACCATTGGCCTTATTAAGACTATTAACCATATATGCCCAAACAACATATTGTTCTATTATTGTTTTTAGGCGCCGGCTTAATGACGGTGGTGCCGCCCGCGGGCGCGCAGCCGAATCAGGTGAAACAGGCGCTAAAACAGACGGAGAAACGGGCTGTAAAAGCCGCGCAAAAAACGGCTGTTGCACAACAGGAAGCCTTTGAGAAAATATTGCTTAACCGGGCGGTCAGCTCCTGGGAGAAAAGGCAGAAACAGCCTAGTGTTTCTTTTGAGCCCACCCCGCCGGACAAACTGGCAACATTTATTTTTCCGCTAAATGAAGTGCAAAAACGCCGGGCCAAGCAATATTATTATGAGGCCATGCGCCAATTTGCAGAACTAAAAAAAGATTTAGATATTCATCTCTTTTATATACAAACGCAGAAAGATGATTTGCTCCCGGCCCAGTTGGCTGCTTTAGATACGCGCATTTTCAAGGTGGAAGAAAAACTGGCCCGGGCCGCGTTGGTTTTTCATGACGGCCCGCTGAATGAGGCCAGGAATTATTTGTTGGATGCGCGCCAGGTGCTCAACCCGTTCTCGCCGGCTCAAACACTGCAGCCACCCAGCTATTTGCGCCGGGAAGACAGAACTTTTGTCAAAAAAGAGTTTTTTTTGTACGGAAAAGATAATTCCCGTCCGCGTTTAAAAAGTTCCCGCTGGTTGGGTTCTTTTAGGGATGTTTCCCGCGCCAAAGCCTTGGCCGCTCATATTCCCGCTCATATGCGTATCGCTTTTATTAATGACCGGACATATATAGGCGGGGCGCTTATGTCTTGGTATCGCAAGGGGCTTTTTCCGGAGGGGACGGATTTGTTTGTGTACTTTCGCCTGCAAGACATTCAAAGAGATTTGGCCGCCGGAAAAACTTTTGATTTGATTATTACGGACCTGGTAATGAAAGACGGCGGCGGCTACGCGTTGGTTTCCGAATTGCGCCAGAATAATTCCACCACGACGGTGATTGCGCTTTCCGCTTATGGGGAGGACGAAGTCCGCGCCCGGGAACTGTATGATTTGGGTTTTGACGGCATGTTATCTACCCATGACGGCGGTTTTCCGGTGGACGCCACGGGGTGTTTAACGCTTTTGAACGGTTTAAAAAATTATTACTTCTGGAAAGAACTGCACGGGTGGAAACGCTGATTGTTTCCCCGTCGGGCTTTCGTTGACAGTCCGGCGCTAACTGGTTATAATTAGAATTAAGAGGTTTTATTTGTTGGTCCCCGTATGCTGCCCGCATGCGGGTTGTTCAGTCTTTTCTGTTGGCATTAAACAAAAGCAGTTTTGTCGTTCTAAGGAGACTATTTGTATGACAGAGCATTTCACCCCTGCCGCAAACATACTTAAAGAGTATGATTATGATCCGTCTAAACTAATTCCCATTTTACAGAAAGTGCAAGATGCCTACCGTTACCTTCCGGAAGATATCATGCGCTTTATTGCCGATGAGTTGGAAATTTCTCCCGCCAAGGTGTTCGGCGTGGCCACGTTTTTTGCGCATTTTGCCATCACGCCCAAAGGCAAACATATTGTAAAAGTGTGCAACGGCACCGCCTGCCATGTGAAAGGGTCTTCTTTTTTAATCAATACAGTAAAAGACAAATTAAAGCTTAAAGAGGGGCAAGATACCACGGAAGATATGTTGTTTACGTTGGAATGCGTTTCCTGCCTGGGGGCCTGCGGGCTGGCGCCCGTTATGGTGATTGATGACGTAGTACACGGACAGGTAACCCCGGCCAAAGCGGTGGAACTGTTGGACGCTGTAATCAAACAGGAGGCGCAAAATGCCAAATAAAACCATTGAACAAATTGCAAAAGATTATAACGAGGCGTACAAAAAAATAACCGGCCGCGTGGTTATTTGCGGCGGTACGGGCTGTATTGCGGGCGGGTCGTTAAAAGTATATGAAGCCTTCCAAAAAGAAATGGAAAAACATCATATTGGTTTTTGCCTGCAAATTACCAAAGACTGCCATGAAAATTACCTCAGCATGAGCGGCTGCCGCGGCTTTTGCGCGCAGGGGCCGCTGGTCAGCGTGGGGGATGTCTTTTATACCAAAGTAAAACCGGAAGACGTGCCCGAAATTGTTGAGAAAACCCTTTTAAAAGGGGAAGTGATAGACCGTTTGTTATACCATAACCCCGCCAATGACCAAAAAGCCAAAACCGTGGCGGAAATTCCTTTTTACGCCAAGCAGGAACGCATTTTGCTGCATGACTGCGGCCGCATCAACCCGGAAGACATTAACGAATACATCGCCCACGGCGGTTATGCCCAGGCCAAACGCGCCTATACCCAAATGACGGACGAAGAAGTCTGCCGGGAAATGATATCCTCCGGCTTGCGCGGGCGCGGCGGCGGGGGTTTCCCCACTGGTAAAAAGTGGGATTTAACCCGCGTGGAGCCCGGATCTAAAAAATACGTCATTTGCAACGCCGACGAGGGCGACCCCGGCGCTTTTATGGACCGCAGCGTCATGGAAGGCAATCCCAATGCCGTATTGGAGGGCATGATGATTGCCGCGCGCGCCATTGGGGCCGATGAGGGGTACGTATACGTGCGTATGGAATATCCGCTGGCTATTGCCCGTATCCGCAAAGCCATAGAACAGGCGGAAAAATTGGGCCTGTTAGGTAAAAATATTTTTGGTTCCGGAAAAGATTTTAAAATTAACGTGATGGAAGGGGCCGGCGCCTTTGTGTGCGGGGAAGAGACCGCTCTTATCGCCTCAGTGGAAGGCAAGCGCGGTATGCCCAAAATAAAACCGCCTTTCCCCAGCCAAAGCGGTTTGTTCGGAAAACCTACGGTAATTAACAATGTGGAAACGTTAGCCACCGTACCCAAAGTGCTGGAAATGGGGGCGGAAAAGTTCCGCAAAATTGGAACCTTGGGCAGCCCGGGCACCAAAACATTTGCCGTTACGGGGCATATTGCCAATACGGGGCTGGTGGAAGTGCCTATGGGCACCACCCTGCGCCAAGTAATTGACGACGTTGCTGGCGGTACAACCAATGATGACGGCACGGTGAATAAAGACGCTTTTAAAGCGGCCCAAATCGGCGGGCCTTCCGGCGGGTGTTTAACCCGTGAACATTTGGACCTGCCTCTTGATTTTGATTCCCTTAAATCAGCCGGCGCCATGGTGGGTTCCGGCGGGCTGGTAGTCATGAATGACAAAACCTGCATGGTAAACGTAGCCCGTTTCTTTTTGGAATTTACCCAACGGGAATCCTGCGGCAAATGCGTTCCCTGCCGGGAAGGTACGGAACAAATGCTTACCATGCTGAATGATATTGTAGAAGGCAGGGCAACGTTAAAAACCTTGGAAAATTTGGAGGATTTAGCCAAAGCCGTTCAAAAATCATCCTTATGCGCGTTAGGCAAAACGGCGCCCAACCCGGTGCTTTCTACGCTGAAACATTTTAGAGATGAATATTTAGCCCATGTGGTTGAAAAACGCTGCCCGGCCGGGGTTTGCAAAGCGTTGGCCCGGTTTGAAATTGTGGCTGATAAATGCAAAGGCTGCGGTATGTGCAAGCGGGCGTGCCCGGTGCAGGCTATTTCGGGCGAAGTGGGCAAACCCCATCACATTGACCCTAAAAAATGCATTAAATGCGGCGGCTGCAAGGCCACCTGTAAATTTGGCGCGGTGATTGTAGGCGCATAACCACGGAGCATAGATTATGGAAAAAGAGCAATTTGTTATCATTGAAGGCAAGAGAGTCCCCATAGAGGGAGAGAAAAACCTGCTGGAGCTCGTCCGCAAGGCGCATTTTAATATTGTTACGTTCTGCTACCACCCGGAGCTGGCCGCCTATGGGGCCTGCCGCCTGTGCTTGGTGGAAGTGGAAGGAATGGGCATTGTGGCTTCCTGCACGGTAGCCCCGAAGGACGGTATGAAAGTGCGCGTAAACAGCGATGAAATCCGCAAATTGCGCCGCATTAATTTGGAACTTTTGCTTTCTTCCGGCAATCACGACTGCACCCTTTGCAGCAAATCCAACAACTGCAAACTGCAAAAGCTGGCTAAAGATTTGGACGTAACGGAAATACGCTTTAAATCCAAAAAGTTAGACAGCCATAAAGACGCCACCTCCCCCGCTTTAGTGCGTGACCACAGCAAATGCATTTTATGCGGCAACTGCGTGCGCATTTGCAACGAGGTGCAGGGAATTGGCGCTATTGATTTTGCTTTCCGCGGGTTCCGCTCCAAAATAGCCACCGCGTTTAATAAAGAGCTGGGCCAAAGCCACGAATGCGTATCCTGCGGCCAGTGCGCGCGGGTATGCCCCACGGGGGCTTTAATGCCCAATTCTTCTGAAATTGAAGAAGTGTTTAAAGCCATCAATAACCCGGCCAAAAAGGTAGCCGTGCATATCGCGCCCGCTGTGCGTGTGGGGTTGGGCGAAATTTTCGGTCTGCCCCAGGGGCAGAACGTAGATGGGAAAATAGCGGCGGCCCTGCGCATGTTGGGGTTTGATTATGTGTATGATACCGCTTTTGCGGCGGACTTAACCATTGTGGAAGAGGCCACCGAATTTTTGGAACGCTTTAAAAAAGGTGCCAATTTGCCGCAGTTTACCAGCTGTTGCCCGGCGTGGGTAAATTATGTGGAAAAATTCGCCCCGGAGTTTATTCCCAATCTGTCCACGGCGCGTTCTCCCATGCAAATGATGGGCCCCATTTTAAAGGCGGATTTTGAAGACCGCGGCGGGAAAAGGGAGGACTTGGTGGTGGTGGCGGTGATGCCGTGCTCGGCCAAAAAGTCCGAAGCCAAACGTGGGGAGTTTTATGTAGACGGCAACCCCGATACCGATTATGTGGTCACTACTGTCGCTTTGGCCCGTATGATTAAAGAAGCCGGTATAGATTTTGTAAATCTGGAAAACGAATGGTTTGATATGCCCTTTGGCACTAAAACGGGAGCCGGGGTGATATTTGGCGCTTCCGGCGGGGTAATGGAAGCCGCCTTGCGCTACGCCGTGGCCGAGCTGGACCCGGCCAACGCCCGCAGCGTAAAATTTACCAGCCTGCGCGAACCGAAGGTATTTAAAGAAAAAACGGTTACCATTGGGGACATTAAAATCCGCACCGCGGTGGTAAGCGGGCTGAAAAATGCGCGCAAACTGCTGGAAGATATTAAATCCGGCAAAGACCATTATGACTTTATTGAAGTCATGTCCTGCCAAGGCGGCTGCGTGGCCGGCGCCGGCCAGCCCCAGTTTGACGGCTGGGCCCCGCGCAAAGTGCGCGCGGAGGGGTTGTATCAGGAAGATACGGAACTGGCCTATAAATCCCAGGATAACAGCGGGGTTACCGCGCTGTATGGACGTATTTTAGACAAAATAGGCGGGCCGGTGGCGCACAAGCTGCTGCATACGCATTATGAGTCTAAAAAATTCCGCGTGGGAGAGGAAGACGCTAAAAAATAGGCGGTTGTCTTTTTGCCCGTTTGTGCGGCAAAGTATTTAATTGCCACCCAGGCCCGGTGAAAACCGGGCCTGGGTATTTTGTGGCGCGCGCGTTCTTTATTGCGCTCTTTTATTTAGATACAATACCTATATGCACTATTGGAAAGGAATTTTTTGCGGCATTTTAACTTCTTCCACCTTCGGCATGATACCGCTTTTTACGCTGCCCATTATAGCGGAGGGGATGAGGTTTCCTTCCATTTTGTTTTACCGCTTCTTTTTGGCGGCGGTTTTGCTGGGCGGAATATTGTTTTTAGCCCGCAAGTCTTTTACCGTAACTCCTAAAGAGTTGTTTACCTTGGCTTGGCTGAGCGTATTGTATACAGGTTCCGCCCTGTTTTTATTTTGGGGATATAATTATTTGCCCAGCGGGGCGGCTACCACCATTATTTTTCTTTATCCTGTGTTTGTGGCGGTGATAATGGCTTTGTTTTTTGGGGAAAAACCTTCCTTTTTTACTTACACCGCCATTGTAATGGCTTTGGCGGGGGTGGCGTTATTGTCGGGGGTCGGATCTTCTGAGGGCGTACAGGTGAAAGGGGTGCTGATAGAAATGATGTCCGCCCTGTCTTACGGGCTGTATATTGTGGGGGTGAACCAGTCTTGCGTGAAACACATGGGGGCGCTAAAACTTACTTTTTATATCTTTTTATTTGATACGGTTACTTTTTTACTGTTTGCCGTTTGGCAGGGGGGGCTGCAGCCGGTTCCGGGCGGGAGCGGCCAGCTTAATTTGTTGCTGCTGGCGTTGGTTCCTACGGTGCTGTCCAACTTATCTTTGGTGTATGCCATTAAAAATATAGGGTCCACTTTTTCTTCCGTTTTGGGAGCGTTTGAACCGCTTACCGCCATGCTGATAGGAGTGTTGGTGTTTCATGAGCCTTTTACACAGGGTTTGGCTTGGGGGCTGGTACTAGTTATCGGGGCTGTTAGCCTGATTATTTTAGCTCCGGCGCTTAACAAAGGTTGGCGGAGGGGAAAGTTCTTTTATATTACGCGTTTGCGCGGGGTACACCGCAATTTGTTTCCGTATGATTAGTTTTGTTGGTATAATATAGAAAAAGGAGAATTTAATGAATCGACAAGGAATGGCGCACGGAATTGTTTTTGTGTTGATAATTATCGTTGGTTTTGGCTTTGCCTTGGGCTGGCCGCAATATGCCAAACATAAAGAGATTACCCACGCAAAAGAAGCTTTGGAAATGGCTCGCCGTCTGGCCCAAGCGCAAAAGGACTACGCCGCCGAGCATGACGGCCGGTATGCTCAAAGCTGGACGGACTTCGGCCTCCCGCTCACCTGCCCGCAAGTGACCAAAGAGGGCGTAAATACGCTGGAATGCGCGTATTATGATTTTTACTTGCAGGACGGTTTGATTTACGCGCGGCATAATAATATCGCCAAATGGCTGACGGTGGACGTAGCCAGCGGAAAGGCGGATTGCTCCCACGAAACCCGGTCCGTAGCCGGAGCTAAAATTTGCGAGAAATTGGATTTATAATTTAATTTTAGGATAAAAAATATGAAAAAATGGATGTTTGTTTTACTAGCTTGCGCATTGGCTTTTGGCTGTGCGCCCAGCGTGAAACGGGTGGAAACGAATTTGATAAAAGACGTAAGCGGCGGCTGGAACGATACGGATGCCCAAATGGTGGCCGCCGAGATGATTGACGACTGCTTAAACGCCGGTTGGTATAATAAGACGCTTCTTAAGCTGGGCAAAGAGCCCGTAGTAATTGTGGGCACGGTAACCAATAACAGCATGGAGCATATCAATACGGACGTGTTTGTGGAAGAAATACAGCGCGCGTTAATTAATTCCGGCAAGGTGGAATTTGTGGCTTCTAAAGAAGAACGCGGGGAAGTGCGCGCCGAGCGTTTGGAACAGGATGAATTTGCCTCTGAAGAGACCCGCAAAGCGTTTGGCAAAGAAATAGGGGCTGATTTTATGCTCAGCGGAACCCTGAATTCCGTGGTAGACCAGGCCGGCAGCAACGCGTTGGTGTTTTACCAGGTGAATATGAAACTGATTAATCTGGAAACCAACCAAATTGTTTGGAACGGTCAAAAACAGATTAAAAAATACGTCAAACGCAGTAAAGTTTCTTGGTAAGAAATATGAGGGTGCGGGCCGCTGTAATTGGGTTGGCTCTGTTTTGTTCGGCGTGCGCCGGCCCTTCTTTGCGTTATAAAAAAGACATAAACCGTTTGGTTGCCGCGCAAAATTTTACTCCGGCGGTTTCCCAGCTGGAAGAAAATAAAAATAAGCTTTATAAAGAGAAAGACGCCGCTTTGTACTTTTTGGACAAGGCGGCTCTTTTGCATGATGCCCAGCAACCCGCCAAGAGCGACGAAGCCCTCTCCACTGCCCAGAACATCATAGAGCAGCTTTACGCCAAAAGCGTTACCGGGGCTTTGGGCACGCTTTTGATTAATGATTTAACCACCCCCTACTATGCCGCCCCTTATGAAAAAGCCCTCACTTTTTTTTACCGGGGGATGAATTTTTTGCAGCAAAACGATTTGCAGGGGGCGCTGGTGGAAGCGCGCAAAGCGGTGTTTTATTTGGCGCAGCTGCGCGGTACAAAAACCAACGGATATAATGACGACGCTTTTGTGCAGTATTTTTCCAGCTTGGTTTTTGAAAGCGGAGCTCAGCGTGATGATGCCCGTATCTCCCGCCAAAACGCGTTGAATGCTTATCAAAAAAACGGCTGGCCCGTTCCGGATTTCCCCGTCCCGGCCAATGCGGATCAAATGGGCGAAATTTTAATTTTTCATTATAACGGATTACTTCCTTTACTAAAAAACCAAACAATGCAGGTGGGGTGGGATAAGCTGCTTTTGTGGGCGTCTTCTCCGGTGGAGGGGGCGCGCGTAAGCCCACAAGTGCAAAACGCCGTTATGGCCGGGCTTACGGGCCGGAGCGTTACACTGGCTTTTCCGGTGTTTGAGGAGCAGCCCTATCAAACGAAGAGTTCTTTTGTAACGGCGGACGGTGTCTTCGCGCAAGCGACGCAAAAAGTGCAGGATACCTCCGTTTTAGCTAAAAATTATTTACAGGAGCGCACCCCGGCGATGCTGTTTCGTTTGGCTACCCGGGCGGTGATAAAGCAAACGGCGGTGGTACAGGCGCGCCACGCCGCCGCCCAAGCCGCCCAAGATGATACCGTGGGGGAATTGGCCGGAATGTTTGTTAATTTGTTGGGCGCGCTTACGGAAACGGCGGACACCCGCCAATGGTTTACTTTACCAGCGGAGGTGCGTTTGTCCCGGATATTTGTTGCGCCCGGCACGCATGAAATAAAGCTCTGGTTTCAAGATGGATATGGTAATATAATAGGGGAGCATAATTTTGGGCCGGTGCGGGTGCGCGCGGGGGAAAGGGTATTCCTGCACCACCGTACGGCCAAATAAAAGGGGAAAACAAATGAAAAAATGGTTTATGGTGTTGGCGGCGGGGTTGCTGGCTGCCTGTGCCCATATAAATAAAAATACGGTCAATTACCAAATGTCTTTATTTGACCAAACCCGCTATTATGTGGTAGCCGGGGAAGGGGGCGACAAAGAAGCCGCCTCCGCTGACGCGCTTAGCAATATGAGAAAAGCGTTTGAAAACGCGGCGGAAGTGTCCGATCCGCAAATTTTGGAGGATATTTTGGCTAATGCCCGGGTGGAAAAAGTTTGGAAGGAAAAAAATTCCTCCCCCAAAAATTATTTTGCTTTAGCCGTGTTGGACCGGGAAACCGCCCAAAAAATGTTGGCTGTGCCCATGGACGCACTGGACGCAAAATTGGCCGGTTTTGCCAAAAGCCTTTCTGCCGGGCCGGAACCGTTTGCCGCGCTGAAATTGGCCTTTAATATGCAGCCTTTGGTGGCGCAGCGCAATGAGTATCAAGATATTTACGCTTTTATAAACGCCGGGCAGGAAGGGTACCGTTCGGCGGAGTTTGCCCAATATAAAGAGGCGTTAAAAAATGCGATGGGAGCGGTAAAAGTGTCTATCCAAACCAAAGGCCCCCAGCATATTGTGTTGCTCAGCAAAATTACCGATTCTTTAAACCAACTGGGGTTGGGCGTGGCGCAAAGCGATGAGGAAAACGCCCCTTTAACCGTATTGGTGGAAACCACGGTGGACGATTATTCTTCTGACCGCGTGAAAGGATTGGAGTGGTGCTCCAGCGGGGCATCTGTAAGCATGGTGGACGAAACGTTGGGCGTTACTTTTGCCCGTTTTCATGTGCAGGACCGGGCGGGTACTTCCCGCCGGCAGGATTCCCTGCGGCGCAGTATGGAAGGCGTGGGGGATAAGGCCTCCCAGCAGATTTCGCAACGTATGTATGAATATTTAAAAATAAGATAGGAGAATAAAATGAAAAAATTAATTGCTTTAACTTTATTACTGACTCCGGCGGTATTAATGGCGCAGGATGCGCCGCAGGGGGCGCAGGTACTTCCGGCTTCGGACCAACAAGCCCCGGCGGAGGCTGCCCAGCCTCAAGACCCGGCCGAACGCAATAAAATGTTGTATTCCTTGGGTTTTTTGTTGGGGGATAATTTAAAGAAACAGCTTATCTTGGATAACGAAGACGACTATAAAGCCCTTTCCCAGGGGATGCGTGACAGTTTGTTAAACAAATCTTCCCAAACTGAATTGGAAGCCTATAAGCCCCAAATTATAGAAAAATATCAAAAAGACGCGGAAATCATCAGCCAAAAACGCCAGGCCGCCCAACAGGAATATATGGATAATTTCAAAAAAGAAAAAGGTGTGAAAACCTTAGATAACGGGGCGATGATTAAACTTTCCCGCAAAGGGAAAGGAAAATCCCCCAAGGCTGATTCCACCGTAAAAGTCAATTACGAAGGCACGTTGATTGACGGCACCAAATTTGACAGTTCTTACGACCGCGGGGAAGCCGCCACGTTTAAACTGACGGATGTGGTTCCCTGCTGGACGAAAGCTATTCAATATATGAAACCGGGCGCCAAAGCAAAAATTGTCTGCCCGGCGGACACCGCTTACGGCAACCGCCCCTTAGGCCCGATTGCCCCCAATTCCACTTTGGTATTTAATGTGGAACTGGTGGAAGTGCTGTAATGTCTAAAACCAGTTGGTTTTATATTTGCGCGATGGCAGCCATAATTGCCTCAGTAGGGGTGATTAATGGCTACCGCGCGTATGAAAAATATAAATTGCAAAAAGAAGAAGAAAGTTTTTCTGATTTTACTTTTCAAAATGTGCCCATTACGTTAGGGATGCCGCAGGCGGAGCCGGCCGCCCGTCCTATTCCATACAATCCGCAAATGCAGCAAGATGTGTTCCTGGGGGATATTCCCCTTTCCCCTGAAAAAGAAACCCAACAGGCGGATTTAACGCTGCAATCCATCTTTTCTGATTATCAAAACGATTCAGCACTTCAAACCTTCAACCGGGAATTGGCCCAATTAACCCAGGGGGAAGCGTTAAGCCTGCAGGCTTTAAGCGGCCCGCGCTTAACCGCCGTGGTGCAAAAATACCCCGAAGTGGAGCAGTTGATAAAAAAGCATATGCAAAACCCTCAGTTCGCGGCGGTGGTGGGGCAAATTTTTGCCAATCCGCAATATGTACAAAGCGTGCAGGTTCTGCAAGGAGAGCCGGCGGCTGCGGGTGCGGCAGAAAATAATAATTTTTAATAAAGTCCAAAATATTGTATTCTATTTGCATAGGAGGCAGTGTACAATGGTAAAAATTTTTCTTAAAGCTGCCGTTTTGGTTTTCATCATTTTGAGTATTTATTTTATTGTCAACCCCAGCGCTTGTTCTAATTTATTGGCTGGGCGGGTGGTTAATACTCCCCCGGTGGAAAACCCGCAGATTAATCCTTCCGTGCCCCCGGCACAGGAAGAAATGTTGATTCCTGCAGGGGATCTAAATCCGCAAGATCTTCCTTCCGCGCAAGAAGTAATTTCCGCCCCGGAGGCGGAATCTGCTGAAAAAGAGGATACCTCTTCCCAGCAAAAGGATTCCGCCCCTGCTGCGCAAGAAGATGAGGCTGAGGAGCAAGAGGCTTCCGCTTCTCTGGAGGAAGACTTTCCCTATACGCAGGAAGATATTGATTATGCGGTAGCCAGCCGTTATGTGGAGCTGGAACGCGAATATATCAAAGAAAATAAAGCGATGGGGAAAGAATCTTCCCGTGAGATTTCTTCCATAGTAATGGATGATTTTGAAATGTCCCCGGAAGAGTGGGAAGCGTTTTTAACCCGCGCCACTTCCAGTAATTTATTTAATAAAGTACGGGAAGAAATGCCCCAGTAAAGATGAATTTGCAATAGTAAAGGTAGATATTTGCAATCAAACACCCCGCGTTACAGCGCGGGGTGTTTTCATTTAAGAATTTGCTAAAAGGCCGCCATACAACCAGCAAGTGAGGCGCGCCGTTTTTATACAATCTACCGGATAAGGTTTAGGGAAATTCCCCATTTTACTGGAGGGGCGGGTTATGTATGGCTTTTTATTCTATATAAAAATCCCCGGCGGGCGCCGGGGATAACTTTAGTGGGGAAGCCTTCCCGCCAGCAGCTCCGCTACGGGGCGGGTGTGTTTTATTTTCCCCAAAATAATTTTAACGGACGCCGTAATGGGCACGGATAAAAACGCGCCCGGAACGCCCCAAACCAAGCTCCAAAAGATTAAAGAAGCAATAACCACGGCGGGGTGTAAATCCATCCCGTCCCCCAGGAAACGGGGTTCAACAAGGTTTCCAATAATAAACTCCGTGGCAGTTAACAACCCTACTATTAGAAACAAATGTCCGCCAAACCCAAATTGTAAAAATAAGACCGGCACCGGTAACAATACGCCGATAATGGAACCCACACTGGGGATAAAATTAAGCAGAAACGCAAATAAAGCAAACAGCAGGGCCAGTTTTACTTTAAAGGCCAGTAAGATAATGGCAATAATAATCCCGGTGGAAAGAGAAGTGATTAGCTTTACAGATAAATAAACTGATACGTTAGACAGCATTTCTTTAATTGTTTCATTGGTAATGGGAGGGGTTTTTTTGCTGCCCAGCAAAAAGAAAATCATAAACAACAGTATCAGGGTGGCGTTGGATACTACGGAGAATAATTTACCCCCAAAGTTTTTAAGCCAATTAAATAAAGGCAAGTCCCTTAGCGCGGTGATAACGGAAGTTTGGTCAATTTCTATGCCGTGGTGTTGAAGGCGGGTTAAAATATCTTGCGCTGTGCCTAGCAAATTTTCTTTATATACTTCCGCCCCTTTTAAGAAATCCCCGATAGAATTGACGGTAAACAAAATAATGGCGGCAAACAACGCTAAAAAAACCAATATGGAAAAGCTTACCGCCAACCACTTGGGAAAAGAAAGTTTATGGCGCAGGAGATTGGTCATTTGTATCAGAATAGTGTATAAAAAGATGGATATAACCAACGGAATAAGCACCGCTTTTGTATACACCAGCATGGCGGTAACAATGCCCGCGGCAATAATGGTCAGGCAAATGGTGCTGGTTTTTTGGTAATAGTAAAGAGGTTTTTCTTTGTTAAACATTTATAGCCTCCGGTAACGTTCCGCGTTTTTGGCAATTTCCCGCGCCAGAAATAAGACTTTGTCCGTAATATTATTAACGGCAGTCGCGCAGGAAGTTAACAACCATACATTTAATTTTTGCGCCGTATAACCTTGATATAAACGGTAAAAGCGGTGGTATTCCGTGGTAAATTCATCACACATGCGGGAAAGTGTTTTTGCTTTGTTGTTAAATCCTTTTGCGGGCAGGGCCATGTCGGCGCCGTAATCGTTCTTGGTCCAAGAACGGGCTTGGGCGCGTATTTGGGCCCAGGCCGCTTCTTGCTTGTCCGTATTTGTGCGCAAGTTTTGGCAGAAGCTGTTAAATTCCTCCGCAAAGGACACGTCCCGCACGTCCATATTTTTATGGAGTTGGGCCGATATTTGTTCCAGCCGGCGGTAAAATTCCGCCAGCAGGCGGGCGTCAGCGGTTAGCTGGCCGCGCAGCGCTTCACATTGAGTGGTGGCTTCTTGTATGCAGTCTAAAGAGTTCATTGTATGGGCAGCGTAACGGTGAAAATAGAACCTAGGCCCCGGTCTGACACGACATTTACCGTTCCTCCATGCAATTCCGCCCCGTTTTTTAGCATGGGCAGGCCCAAACCCCAGCCGTTTATTTGGCCGGTAAAATAGTCATCCACTTGGTAAAAAGGATCAAAAATGCGGTTTACGTCCTGCGGGCGTATGCCGGCGCCGTAATCGCGCACGGATATGGAAACCGTATCTCCGTGGTTGGCGCATTGCAGTTTAATGATTTTTTCCATTTTATTATTAAATTTAATGGCATTATCCAGCATTTCTTCCAGCATGGCTTTTAATATTTCTTTATCGGCGTGCACGCTTAAACGTTCGGAACAGTCAATTTCTATATAGGTTCCGCGTTTGGCGGCCGGCTCGGAGGCAGCAGGCGCCGGGGCGGCGGAATCGTCATCTTTGGCGATAGCGCGGGAAGCGCATTCTTTTACCAAAGTTTTTAAATTGATGTCCGTTTTCTTTAAGTCTGCGGGTTTCATGGCGGATATTTTATTGTAGTTTAACAGCTTGTCCACCAATTCCGCCATTTTGCCGCCTTGTTTATTTATTTCTTCCAGGGCTTTGGAAGTAAAGGGGGAAAATTTTTCTTTTCCCGCTTGAGACAAAATGGCTTCTGAATACCCGTTAATAATGGATAACGGGGTTTTTAATTTATGCGATACCAGCGATAAAATTTTGTTGGAAGCGTCTTTTTCTTTAAAATCTTTTTCGCTCATAATATTATCCTAGAAAGAGGTTCCTAAGCCTAAATAAAAGATGTCTCTTTTATTTTTGTGGCTGGTGGTTTCTATATGGTTGTAAGCCATGTCAAAAAATACGTTTTTCACAAGAGGGAACGAATTGCCGATAATAAAAGAGTGGTCCGGGTCGGCCGTGTAGTTTTCGGTAAAAGAATAGCCGATATATAATGTGGAGCCAGACTCCGCCCACATACGTACAAAGCGCCCGCCTAAAGCGTATTTGCGCAAATCACGCGTAATGTCCAAGGTTTGCAGAGCCACTAAATCTTGTTGGTTTAATACTCCGCGAAAAGCGGTAACTCCGGTAATCCCGTCTGGATATTGAAACGCCGCCCCGGTGGCTTCCAACCGGTACGCCCGGAACAGGCTGTGGCTTAACTGTAAGAAATACGCCGCTTGGGCATAGTCTGTATTTTCCGGCGCGGCATCTTTAGTAAACAAAGTGCCTTGCTGCCGCGCATAGCTGGCGCCCAGACGCGCGCGGGTGTAAATGTCGTTTACTTGGTCATTTTCCATTAACATGGTTAATGCGAAAGTACCCCCGTAGGCATAGGCGTCTTGATAGGAGGGGTTATCGGCATTGTGTTCAAAATAGTAAAAAGGGGTCAGCTCAATGTCTAATAACTCAAACTGAAAGAGCAATGGAAGATAGACGGAATAAATAGGGTCTTTCAAACGGCCGAAAGAATAATCCCGCATATCTTTCACATAACGCGCCACCAAACCGGCCCGTGTATTATAAGTAGGCGCCACGGATAAGGAAGCCATCGCCTGGTTCTTATCGGAAGACCATAAGTAAGACGCTCTTGCGTCCAATGTTTTTGCCTGTACCATAAAAGCAGGCAAGGTGATTAAGGTTAAAAGTAAAAATAATTTTCTCATACTATTAATTTAGCAAAATTTAAGTTAGCCCGCGCGGGTTTTTTAATATACTTTTATTAACTAGCTTATAGCGGGGTATATTTTTAGTAAAATAAATAAAGATATGAGAAAAACCGTTTTTACTTTTTTTGCAGTATGTGCGGCCTTGTTGCCTGCCGCCGCGGCGCAGCTTGTGCGCGGCCCGTATATAGAAGACCCTACCCAAAGCACCATGGTCTTGCGTTGGCAGACGGATGAGGATACTCCTTCTTGGCTGGAGTACGGCCCCGTACCGCGCTGCAACCAGCTGATGACGATTACCCCGTCTTCCACCTCCCACAAAGCTATTTTGTACGGTTTGGTGCCCAATCAGGATTATTGTTACCGTTTGTATGTATACAACCAAGCCAAAGACGGAGTGCAGGTGCCGTTGGAGGGGAGTTTCCGCACATTATTCTCTCCGGAGCGCAAAGAGGTAAAATTCTTGGCGTTGGGCAATACGGGCGCCCCTCAGCCGGTGGCGGGGGAAGACGGCATTATCCCGCCGGATTTTGCCGCCGAAGCCCGCCGCGCCTTGGCGGCCCGCATGAAAGACAGAAAGACTGATTTTTTTATTCATACCGGCAACATCACGCACAGCGGTTTAAATGCAGACGCCGACCGGGAATTCTTCACCCCGTTTAAAGAGGTGTTGGCTCGCAACCCATTGCTTGTAGCGCTGGGGCCGAATGAATACGGACCGGACCGCGCGCAACAAAGCAGTAAATCTTTTCTGCGCGCCAATTATTCCAATTTTCACAGCATGAGCTGGGGTACCGGCACTCCCAAATATTATACGTTTGATACCGCCAATGCCCGTTTTATTTTTCTAGACGCCAATGCCATATACGGCGCGGTGTGGGCGCCCAGCTTGGAAGAGGATTCCGCCCAAATGAAATGGCTGAAAACGGCGCTTACTTCCAATGTGGAAGGAAAATGGAAGATAGTGGTAATTAACGCCCCATTGTATTCCACCGGGCCGATTACGCCTAATAATGAGGCCGCTTCCAAATTAATTAAACTGTTTGAAAATTATAAAGTGAATTTGGTCTTACAGGGTAATTCCCCCAATTACGAGCGCACCTTCCCCATGTTTCGCGGGGAGCCGAACGTACGCGGGGTAACCTATGTTACCTTGGGGGCCGCCGGGCTGGAGCCTCAAAAACGTATAACGGGGGATTCTTCCACCGCGCGCTACGTGGCGGCCTATCATTATGCATTGGGGGAAATTGTTGACCGCAAATTAACCCTCAAGGTGTTTGACCAGACGGATAACCAAATAGACACCATAGATATTTATTTGCGTTAACCTTTTTTGAATACAAATACGGTTAAAAGCGGAGAATTTAAAACCTCCGCTTTTTTGTGTGCTAAAAACCGCACTTTCTGCTTTTAAGCCCAGAGCGTTTTGTTATATTTACGCAGACTGACTGGGGATATTTTTTATCGCTCTCGCCGGGAAAAACGTTTATGGGTATGGCGGTAGGAGGGGAGAACAGATCCGGAATAAAAAATCCCCGTTTTACGCAAACGGGGATGAAATGAAGTTTTAGCGGTATTATTTTTTTAGCTGTACTTTAGCCATCATATCGTACATGATAATGCTGGCCGCGGCGGAAGCGTTTAAGCTTTCCACCCCGCCTTTTTGCGGAATGGATATGATTTGGTCGCAATTTTCGGCGGTTTTTTCCCGTATGCCAAATCCTTCGCTTCCAATTACCAGCACGGCGGGGGAGGCATAGTCCGTTTCCGTGATGGACTGTCCTTCCATATCTGCCCCATATACCCAGAAACCTTCTTCTTTCAGGTCAATTAATGCGGTGTTTAAGTTGGCCACTTCCACAATATTGATGTTTTCAATCGCGCCACAGGCCACACGGTATACCGCCGGCGTAATGCCCACGGTGCGCCGCTGGGGTAAAATAATGGTGGAAAAGCCCAAACACGCCGCACTGCGGATAATGGCCCCCAGGTTTTGCGGGTCCGTCATTTCATCCACGGCCAGCCACAGGTCTTTTTTATTTCCGTCTGACTCATACAGCGCGGTGGAAAGTTTCATTAATTTAATGGGCTGGATTTTAGCCAGCACGCCTTGGTGGTTGGCGCCGTGGGTCAGCTTATCCAGTACGCGGGGTTCTATGCGGTCCACTTTTACGTTATTGCGTTTGGCTAAACGGATGATTTCTTCCACTTGGCGGTGCCCGGCTTTCCCGTCGGTCACAAACAACTGGGTGACGTTGCGCTTTTTGCTGCGCAGCGCTTCCATAACCGGGTGAATGCCGTAAATAATGTCTAAAGCTTCGTTCATTTTTTCTCCTTAGCCGATATCAGCCGAGCCAAAGCTCATGCCCACTTCCAGCGCGGCTTTTACTTCTTCCCCGTGGGGATCAACGCGTTTTAATTTGGAAATCGCATCCGCGATTTTTACTTCCTGCATTTGGAACGCCCGCAGGCTGGCCATATAACCAAATTTTCCTTCTAATACCATATCCAGCGCTTTGGTGCCGTACAGGGTGGAAAGCCAACGGTCAAAAGCGGTGGGAGTGCCCCCGCGCTGGGTGTGCCCTAGTACGCAGGCGCGGGATTCTATTTTGGTTTTTTCTTCAATCATTTGGCTTAATTTGTATGCGATTCCACCCAAGCGTACCGGGTCCGTGCTGCCGGCTACGGTGCGGGTGACGGCTTGCTCGCCCGCTTCGTTTTTGGCTCCTTCCGCCGCTACCACAATGCTGAATGTCTTGCCGCGGCTGCGGCGTTCTAAAATATAGTTGGCGATAACGTCGTCATTATACGGGATTTCCGGTATAAGCACAATATCCCCGCCGCCCGCAATGGCGGAGCGAAGCGCTATCCACCCGGCGTAACGGCCCATGGTCTCCACAATCATCACGCGGTGGTGGCTTTGGGCCGTGGTGTGCAGGCGGTCTATGGCTTCGGTTGCGATAGAAAGGGCGGAATCAAACCCGAATGTTTGATCCGTGGCGGACAAGTCATTATCAATGGTTTTGGGTACGGCCACAATGGGCATACCCAAATCTACAAATTGCTGGGACATATGCAGCGTGCCGTCCCCGCCGATGGTGATCAGCGCGTCCAGCTGGTTTTCTTTAAAATTATGCAAGGCCGCGCCGGACAAATCCACCGGGTTTTCGGCCGAGCCAAACGGCGCCAACGTATATTTAAAAGGGTTGGCGATGTTGCTGCTTCCCAAAATGGTTCCGCCTAAGGTTAAAATGCCGGAAACCAAATCATTATTGATGTGTATAAACTCGTTGCGTACCAGGCCGTCAAAACCGTTTTTAAAGCCCAATACTTCAATGCCGTGCTGTAGCGCGTTTTTGCTTACGGCGCGCACTACGGCGTTTAAGCCGGGGCAGTCTCCGCCGGCGGTCAGAATACCAATCTTTTTAATCGTCATTTTTACCCCTTATATCTGTTAAAATAATTTGGTCAGGTAACAAAACAGCCATAAGATAAAGAATTGGCCGTCAATTAAAGTTTCCTGCTTTATATTGCGGGCCGTAACATGGCTATAATAATATATTACAATAAAAACCGTGTATACGTTCCCAATAAGAAGCATACCCGTCAGCAGCGGTTTCCACGGCATGAACCACAAAGCGGCCAGCGCGCCGGTAAGCGCGGTTAAAATAAACGTAACGGCCCATTTGGTGGCGGCCATGCCAAATGCTTTGTAGAAGCTTTCTTTGCCCACCATTAAATCTTTATTGGCGGAAGAAAACCCCAGCGTAACCGAGCGCGTAAACACCAACAGCCCCGCATAGAATACGGCCAAATACGCCGCTTTATGAAAGGGCATTCCATGCGCATAGGCGGGCAGCCAGGCGCAGGCAAACGCCCAGCCCAGCGCGGTGGCAACGTCTTTGGTACCGGGGAAAGAAGCTATCTTGGAGTGCAGTATATGCCTAAACGGGTAAAAAATTCCCGCCGCTAAAAAGACGGAAGCCAACAGCAACACCTGCCAACCGGTAAAGGCCGATAATACCAACGCCCCGGCGCAGGCGGTAAAACCCAAGATGTAAGACAAGTTTCTCACGCGGGTGGGGGCTTGTTCCGCTGCGTGGTTGACGGAAGTTAACCCAAACACAAACAACCACGCAAACCATAATAACTTCCAGTCCGTGCGCACCCCTTGTAATTTCATACATACATAGGCCAAAGCCATCGCCGCGAAGGCGGTGTAAAAAGAGTATTTTACAAAGAACTTCCACCCGTTATAAAAGAAAGTGGGCAAAGAAAAACGGTTGTGTGTCTGGCGGGTTTGGCGCACCCAATTAGCCACTTTGTCTATCACCCAGTTGGGGGTGGAGGCCCCGGCCGTAATAAATATTTGTTTGGCGCGCAGCACTTGTTCGGGCTGCAGTTCTCTTTCGGTTTCTATGTGCAGCACCTGCGGGGCCAACCCGCGGCACAACAGGGCCAGGCGCGCGGTGTTTGCGCTGTGTTTGCCGCCCACCACAATGACCAAATCCGCGTTTTTAGCCAGTTCCACCGTTTCTTTTTGGCGGTCTTTGGTGGGTTGGCAGATGGTATTGGATATTTGGCATTCGTCCGCTTTGTCTTTAATAATTTGGGCGGTCTGATAAAAAACACTTTCTTTTTGCGTGGTTTGGGATACTACGTTTACTTTTTTAAAATGGGGGAGTTTTTGGGCTTCTTCCGGGCCGGATACCACGGTGCCTCGCCCTTGGGTATAACCCAACAGGCCGATTACTTCCGCGTGTCCTCCGTCCCCCACAATCACGGTATCATAGCCTTGTTTGGCGTATTGGGAGATAACGTCATGCGCTCGTTTTACCAGCGGGCAGGTGGCGTCCACCACTTCCATGCCGCAGGATTCAATTTCCTGTTGAAACTGCGGCGTAATTCCGTGCGCGCGGATAACCAATACGCCGGATTTGTCTTGCGCTTCCTGCGGTTTGTCTATGGAAGTAATCTGCTTGGCGGCCAGCATATCGGTCACTTGTTTGTTGTGTATCAGCGGACCAATGGTGTAAATGGGTTTTTTGCCGGCGGCTTCCAGCTCCAGCACTTTATCTATGGCGCGTTTTACGCCGGGGCAGAACCCAGCGCTTTTGGCTACGATAACGTCTTGTTCTTTATCCATATATATATTATAGGAAATTACGCGTTTAGGCAGGGAACGGTTCCAGATTTTCTATAATAACAATATGAATAAATTTTTTACAGGTTTGGCAGCCGTTGCGCTGCCTTGCGCCGCTTTTGCCGGCGCTTATGGCGATATGTTCCGGGACGGGCATCTTCGCTTTGATTATAGCCCGCAGGAGATCGCTTCTTTGGAGGAGTGCGCTTCTGAAGAATTGGAAAAGAATTTGGCCGCGTTAACGGCGGTGCCTGCTTCCCGGCGGGATTTTAATAATACCGTACTGGCGCTGGAAACTGCCTATACGCAGTACTGGTTTGTGCCTAAAAATTTGTCTTTATTGGCTTATTTTCATAAAGACGCTGATGTGCGTGAAGCCGCTGCCCGGTTGGAAACCATAGGGAGCAAAAAGAAAGCGGAAATATTTTCCCGCCGGGACGTATACCGCGCGTTAAAAGAGTACGCCCAGACCAATCCAAAATTAGAGCACGAAGAAGCCCGCCTGCTTGCCAAATGGCTGGAGCGCTATGAGCGGGCCGGCATGTCTTTAAGCGACGCCAAATTAAAAAAATATTTAAAACTAAATGATGAGCGTCTGGAGAAAATTACCCGCTATAATGTGAATTTAAATAATTATAAGGATGAGATGCTCCTCTCCCTAGAGCAGTTAAAAGGGATGGGGGAAACCTATATAAACCGTTTGTCCCGCGCGGAGGACGGGCGCTACATTGTCACGCTGAAATATCCGGACTATAACCCCTTTATGGCAAACGCGCAGGACGACGCCGCCCGCAAAGAGCTGCAAGCCAAGTTTGCCCGCCGCGGCGGAAAAGAAAATGTAAAACTGTTAGAGGACACCTTGGTTTTGCGCCGCAAACAGGCGGCTTTGCTGGGGTATAAACAATATCCGGATTTTGTGCTTCCCGTGCGTATGGCAAAAACGCAGGAAAATTTGCGCGCTTTCTTGCAGGATTTACAAACGCAAATCACCCCGCTGGCCCAAGCGGAAATGCAGGAGTATCTAGCCCTTAAAAACAAAGTGGAAGGAACGGACAGCCGCCAGCTGACCGGTTGGGAACTGGGGTATTGGGCAAACCAATATAAAAAAGCCTATTACCAAGTGGATGATGAAAAAATAAAAGAGTACTTCCCCGCGCAAAAAGTAATAGACGGCATGTTTGAAATTTTTGGCGGGATTTTCGGCCTGGCTTTTGAAAAAGCGGACCTGCCCGTTTGGCACCCGGACGTGCAAGCCTGGCTGATTAAAGACGCTTCCACCCGGGAAATCATTTCTTATTTTTATATGGATTTATACCCGCGCGACGGCAAATACACCCACGCGGCCACCTGGTCTTTTGTGGACCGCTTCCAACTGCCGGACGGAAGCTATCAAATCCCGTCAGTGGTGATTGCCGCTAATTTTTCCCCGGCGGCAAACGGGGTTCCTTCGTTATTGGGGCACGGAGAGGTGGAAACCTTATTTCATGAATTTGGGCACGTGCTGCAAATGTCTTTGGCTACATCCAAATACGCCAGCTTAACGGGGGACAATGTGGCTTGGGATTATATAGAAACCCATTCCCAATTGCTGGAAAACTGGGCCTGGCAGCCGCAGGTGCTTAAGCGGATATCCGCTCATTATCAAACCGGCCAGCCTATACCGGACGAGCTGATAAGCGCTATGGTTAAGTCCCGCCACGCGGGGGAAGCCACCGCTTTCTTGCGGCAGAATTTTTTGGGACAGTTTGATTTGGAAGCCCATGCCAAAAACCGCCGGGTAAATACCACCAAACTCTATGCCAAAATGATGAAAGACATTGCCGGCATAGAAATGACCGAAGACACCTACCCGCAAGCCAGTTTTGCGCATATTATGTCTTTGACTGACCCCTACGACGTGGGGTATTATGTGTACGCCTGGTCTTTGGTGATTGCGAAGGAGGTCTTCTCCCAGTTTGAAGCGCAAGGCCTGTTTAACCAGGAGCTGGGTTCCAAGCTCCGCGCGTATATTTATACACCCGGCACCGTGTATGATGAAAATGAGATGGTGGAGAAGTTTTTGGGCCGCCCGTATAATAACCGGGCTTTCTTAAAAAGTTTGGGGGTTAACATCCCGGACGGTGAGAAAAAATAATTCTGTTCTTTGTTATTAAAAACCCCGGTTAACCCGGGGTTTTTTAATGAGGGAAATTTTTTAATATAAGCCACCCTACCACCGGGATAGCTAACAGCAGCACCAGTAAAATAATTCCCCAAAAGCCGCGCAAACTGGCGCTTCCGTGGGTACGGGCAATTTCTTTGGGGCACATAACGGAAAGCATGGCTTGGGCTTTGGCGTTAAATTCTTCGTCAGACAACGGCGCCTTGGGCTTTGGGGCCGCCTTTATGGCGGCGTTTATGGTGGCTGAGCCGGGTTTGTCTAAATTAATCATGGTGTTGCCAAATTCCGCCAGAAGCTGGGCGGCCCGGCAGTGGAAATTTTCCAATTCTTCTATTGTTTGCAGGCAGTTTTCATGATATAAAAAGGCATTGTCGTTCACTTCCAGGTAAATGTTGTCCCGGGTTTTTAACAAGCCTTTTAAATAGGGGGTAAAAAGCAGGCCGGCCGCCTGGTTGGGCGCGCTGATGTGGTAATTGCGGTCAATTTCCGGGATATTGGTTTTTACCGTCATGTATTGGGAAGCGTAAAAAGGGGAGCCCAGCGGCGCTATTTTTAATATGGGAAAACTGCGGTTTCTAAATTCAGCCGCAAACAAGGTTACACAAACGGGTTTTGCGTTGGGGGTCTCGTCTTTGTAAATTTCGGCGTCAGCCAAGCGCATAAAGGCCAAGTTGTCCATAAACGTCATTACGTGGCGAAATAAGGGAAAATATTCTTTTAATATTTCCAGCTTCCCGGCGCTTAGCGGGGTGGTTAGGGAACTGCGGTGCCGGTCAAATTGGGCGTGGTTGCGCTTGGCGTAGCGGCGCATGCGGGCGGAGCGGGTGTTGCCCAGCAGGATAAGCCCCGTTACCAGCGCAAGGAAAGACGTGAAAATGATAAGCCCCATAACTTGACCTCTTTTATCCATATTATCAAAAACATTTGGGTATTTGCTATAATTTTGGCAGAAAAAGGAGGAATATGAAAAAAGTTTTTTATTTGTTTTTGCTGTCCGTGTTTGCCGGCGCGTGCGCCGGGTTGGAACAGGCGGCTCAAGAAGAAGCCGCTTCTTTAACGCAAGCTTCCGTTACGCAAGCCGGCGCCAACGTGCGTCTGGTTATGCAGAAACCCGCTGAAAATTGCGTGTTTAAAGGGGGTATTTTGGGGGAGGCCAACCCGACTGCCTCGGGCTGGCTGCGCGGGGAGACGGATTTGTCCGCCCAAGTAGCGGCGGATTTGCGCAATAATGCCGCCAATATGGGGGGAAACACCGTTTGGGTGAAAGGCGCCAGCTGGCATAACACGGATATTTCTTATGATTACAACAGCCCCTTTGTAGTCAATAACGTGGAATACAGCGCTCTGGTGTATGATTGTCCGGCCCATTAAATCTGCGTATTGTAAAAATAAAAAACCCCGCTTAACAAGCGGGGTTTTTGTTTGTTGTTAAACTTATTTTTTAGCAGTTAAGTCCTGCGCGGGTTTTTTGCTGGATAAAATAGCCCAACTCAGTACCGCTAACAGCACAATAACCACTAACCAACCCACTTTGCCAAGCGGGGTGAAATCATTGTGGTAGTTTACCACAATGGGCGCCACGATAACGGCCACCATGTTTACCACTTTAATCAGCGGGTTTACGGCGGGGCCGGCGGTGTCTTTTAAGGGGTCACCCACGGTGTCGCCCACCACGCTGGCTTTGTGGCGTTCGGACCCTTTGCCGGTGTTGGCGGCAATATCGCTGGGTTCGTCTTCCACCACTTTTTTGGCGTTATCCCACGCGCCGCCGGCGTTGGACATAAACACCGCCAGCAGCTGCCCGGATATGATAATACCCGCCAGGAAACCGCCCAAGGCTTCCACCCCAAAGGCAAGCCCCACCACAATGGGGGACACAATGCCCAGCACGGCCAGTACAATTAATTCTTTTTGTGCGGCCACGGTGGAAATGTTTACGGCGTTGGTATAATCGGGTTTGGCTTTTCCTTCCAATACCCCTCCTTTAAACTGGCGGCGTACTTCTTCTACAATCAGCGCCGCCGCGCGGCTTACCGCGTTAATGGCAAAGGAAGAGAACAGCCACGGCAGCGCGCCGCCGATGAGCATGCCCACAAATACCGTCGGGTCAGACACAACAATGCCCACCTGGGATAAAAGCGTAAGGGCTTTGCCTTCCCCGGCTTGGGCCCAAGCGTCGTTAAGCAATTTTTGTACGTTGCTTACGTCCACCATATAAGAGGCAAACAAAGCCACCGCCGCAATAACGGCCGAGCCGATAGCCACCCCTTTGGTAATGGCTTTGGTGGTGTTGCCCACACCGTCCAAATCCGCCATGATTTGGCGGGCTTTTTTGGTTTCTTCGTCATCTTTGCCGTGCCAGGCCATTTCACCAATGCCGTTGGCGTTGTCGGCAATCGGGCCGAAGGAGTCCATCGCCACGTTGTTGCCGGTTAAGGTCAGCATGCCGATACCGGTCATAGCCACGCCGTAGAGGATAAAGGTGAATTTCTCCGCCGCGGCCAAGCCGTCAATGGTGCCGAAAATCATAACGGACAGGAAAATAGCGCCCGCAATGACCAAGGTGCTCCACACGGCCGATTCAAACCCTACCGCAATACCGGAAAGAATGGTGGTGGCGGAACCGGTGGCGGTGGATTTTTTAATTTCCTGCACGGGTTTTTTATCCGTCCCTGTGAAGTATTCGGTCAAGCGGTCTATGGTGATGGCTAAAATAATGCCGATGGTGGTGGCGGCGAAAGGTCTCCACCAGCCGCCGGGCACTTCGGTCATATAATAGTAAGCCAGTACGCCGAAAATAGCCACGGAGATAACGGCGGAAATGGTATAGCCTTTAAAGATAGCCTTCATGGCGTTGCCGGCAGAGCGTTTGGAATCTTTTACCGCGTAGGTGCCGATGATGGAGCACAACACCCCAATGCCGCGCACCAAAAGCGGGTAAACAATCCATTCGTGGTGGCCGGTAATTCTCCATAAAGAAATACCTAAGATTAAGCCGGAAACGATGGTCACTTCGTAAGATTCAAAAATATCTGCGGCCATACCGGCGCAGTCACCCACGTTGTCGCCCACCAAGTCAGCCACTACGGCGGGGTTGCGGGGGTCGTCTTCCGGAATACCGGCTTCCACTTTGCCTACGAGGTCAGCCCCTACGTCAGCCGCTTTGGTGTAAATGCCGCCGCCTACGCGCATAAACAGCGCCAGCAGCGTGCCGCCAAAGCCAAAGCCCAGCAAAGCGTCCGGCGCGGCAATGCCGAAAATGATAAAAATAATGGTACCGCCAAACAAGCCCAAACCGTCGGTCAACATACCGGTTACGGTACCCGCGCGGTAAGCGATTTTTAACGCGTCCCCAAAGCTGCGTTTGGAAGCGGCCGCCACGCGTACGTTAGCGTCCACCGCAATACGCATACCAAACTGGCCCACTAATAAAGAAAACACCGCGCCTAAAATAAAAGCGCCCGCGCGGCCGAAAGCGGCAATCAGTTTGACTTTTTCGGGGGATAACCCGGCAAAGCGTTCCATAGAATCGGCCGATACGGGCACAATGTATACGGACAGGAACAAACAAACCGTCAGCAACCCGATCAGCGGCAATATGGTTTTTAATTGTCTTTTCAGGTAGGCGTTAGCGCCTTCCCGTATGGCGCCCCATACTTTTTGCATTTCGGGGGTGCCGGCGTCCTCGTGCAGTACTTGTCTGCGCAGGAACCAAGCGTACAAAAGCCCTAACACCGCGATAAACAAAACGCCAAAAAGGGCATATTGTTCAAACGGTCTCAGGGCCGCAATTCCATACCACATAGCTTCTCCTTTTAAATATGATGAAGTAACACTCCTACCTCTTTATTATAATAAAAAAATAGTTTTCGGCGTATAGTTCCTAAGCCGGGGAAGGAAAAAGAAGTTTTATTGTAAATTTGGCTTAAAACGCGCCGCCAAACACAAAAGCGGTTTGGTGGCTGCCGTCCGTTAAGTTATGGGTGTAGTTAATCCCCACCGGGAAGGGGAAACGCCACAGTTTGTAAGAAAGCGTAGCCCCTGCCCCGCTGTGGTTGAGGTAACGTCCTGCGCGGTAGACGTAGGCCGTTTCATAAAAGGGGGCCAAAGACAAAAGCCCCGTATTGTTGCGAAGCAGATAATACACAAACCCTGCGCTGGCTCCGGCGCCGCGCTGCCCGCGGAGTTGGCGGTCATAGCGGCCTTGGCCGCTTAGCAAATCAGTGGATAAAATCTCATCGCTGAAATGCGCTTGAAACGCGTTTTGGGCTTTTATTTCCAACGCCAGTAAATGCCGGGTTTTAAATTCAGCCAGCCAGGTGGCCTGCATGCCCAGTTTAGAGATGCGATAATCGCTGGCGGACCAGGAACCGCCGTCCGTATAAAATAATTTCCCGGCGTGGCCAAAGCGTGTTTTGGGCAGGTCCGTCAGGCTTTTTTTCTTGTCCGTCAGCCCGTAGCCAGACAGGGCCCCCATGTTGGCGCCTTTGCGGATATTGTCGCTTATTTGCAGGCCGGCGGTTAGGGTGTTGTGGGCGCCCGGGTCCAGCCGGATGAGGGAAGAGTCCGCGTTTTGGTAGCGCGCCAGTTCCGGGCGCAAAAAGAGGCTTAGGTCCGGCGTTAACTCGCGCGTGTAGCTGAAGGTAAAACTTTCTTTGCGGGTGTGTACTTGGGCCAGCAGGTCTTGGGTGTATTCACCTTCGTCGTCTGAGGTGGAAAAGACGCCAAAAGTATTGCTCCAATCATTTTTATAGAAGCGCTGGTTCGTATTTATTTTGCTGTAACCGGCGTAAAAACTGTGTTTGCCAAGGGCGGTGCCGGCGTTTACGGTGAATCCGTCTTGGCTGACACCGCCAAAGAAGAAAGACATTTCCCCTTGTTTAAATAAATTCCCCGCCGCCAAAGACAAAGCCGCCACGCTTTTCCCGCCGCCTGAGGCAAACGCCAGCGGAAAGATAAAGTAACCGTCTTCGGCGGATATGTTGATGTCCAGTTTGTTATCCGGGCGGGGGGTAAGGGTAAAATCCAGCTTTTTAAAAACGCGCATGTCGTGCAGTTCGTCTTGGGCGCGGTCATACGCTTGGGCGGTAAAACGGTCCCCCGGTTTGAGGGGAAAACGCTCCAAAAGCACCTTAGGGTTCATGCGGGTGGTTTGGGCTTGCACCCGGGAGATGATTTTTCCGTCTTGGTTTTGGGCGCACAAAGGGGAAGCGCAGAAAAAGAAGAGAAGAAAGAAAAACTTTTTCATAACTTATTTAAATTATATCTTTTTATATTCGGCGCTCCCAGCCGTTGTATAGCGGGGAAATACTAACCCTTAAAATTTTTTATTTTTGGGTTTTATTTAGCTATAATAAAAGTCTATCTTCTTATTAGGAAAAATTATGAATAACGATTTCTTCTCTCTTTTTTCCGCCCCGCTTACCGGCGGGCGGATAGAACAAATTTTGTCCGCCGCCACGGAAGGCTTGCACGTGCAGCCCGCCCAGCTGCAGGAGAAAATATTTCCGTTTATCAATGCCTCGGCCACGGACGCGCAAATCATGCAGCATTTAATGCTTTCGGCTTTGCAAATGACGTCTTTGCAGGAGCCGGATTGGAAAAACGTGGCCGGCCGTTTAAAAATGTTGGATTTATACCGCCTCTGCCGCGCCCGCGGGTATATTTATAATTATCCCCGCACGCTGGCCGAAAATACTGCCTGCGGCGTGTATACCTCCCAAGTAACGGACAAATACAGCGCGCAGGAAATCGCCCAAGCGGCCTCTTTTATCAACCCGGCTTTTGATATGGTGTATGATTACGCCGGCGCCAATTTGCTTATTAAGCGTTATCTGTGTGAATATAACGATAAAATAGTGGAATTGCCGCAGGATATGTTTTTAACCATTGCCTTATTAACCCATCAGAACGAGCCGCCCGAAGAACGCATGGCGTTGGTAAAAGATACATACGAGAAATTGGCGGACCGTAAAATTTCGCTGGGCACTCCGCTTCTGATGAATTTGCGCCGCCCCAACGGCAATTTAAGCTCCTGCTTTATCGCCCAAATGGACGACAGCCGGGACTCTATTTTTTATGTCATAGACCAAATTTCCGCCATTTCCAAATTTGGCGGCGGGGTGGGGGTAAACCTTTCCCGCGTGCGCTGCAAAGGGGCGCGCATTAAAGGCATTAAAAACGCTTCGGGCGGGGTAATCCCCTGGATACGCATTATTAATGATACGGCGGTAGCCGTGAACCAGCAGGGCAAACGCAAGGGGGCGGTTACCGTATCGCTGGACGTGTGGCATATGGATATAGAGGCTTTTTTGGAACTGCGCACCGAAAACGGAGACCAGCGCATGAAAGCGTATGATATTTTCCCCCAGGTGGTCATACCGGATTTGTTCATGCAGAAAGTGCGCGCCAATGAAGAGTGGCTGTTGGTGGACCCCCATGAAATCCGCACCGTGTACTGGACGGAAATGAGCGGGCTGTGGGGCCCCGCGTTTAACGAATTTTACGCCCGGCTGGAGGCGGACGCTCGGTCCGGCAAGCTGGAAATGTGTAAATTTGTGTCCGCCAAGGAACTTTTTAAAAAGATGATGAAATCCCAGGTGGAAACGGGCATGCCGTACCTGGCTTTTAAAGACACGCTCAACCGGTTCAACCCCAACAAACACGATGGGCTGATCGTGGGCACCAATTTGTGTACGGAGTCCCACAGCAACGTGCGCCCCACGCAGTTTGGCGCGCGAAAGCTGGAGGGGGACAAAATTGTGCGCGAGGAACACGGCGGACTCATCCACGTATGCAATTTGGTGTCCGTCAATTTGGCCAATATTGAAAGTGATGAAGAGCTGGAAAGCGTGTGCCGCACGTCCGTGCGGCTGTTGGATAACGCCATAGACTTTACCGAGGTGCCCGTGCTGGAAGGCGTATTACATAACCGCCGCTACCGCACCATTGGGGTGGGGGCGATGGGCTTGGCGGACTGGCTGGCCAAGCGTGACATTGCTTATACCAAATCCGCCCCGGCGGCGGACGCGTTGTTTGAAAAATTTGCCGCTTATTGCATACAGGCCAGCATTGATATTGCCAAAACCAAAGGAGCCTATGGCGCTTATGAGGGCTCTGACTGGAGCCGCGGCGTTATTTTGGGGCACAGCCAAGATTGGTTTGAGCAGAACGCTTCCCTCAAAGAACGCTGGCGGCTGATTTTTGACGAGTTAAAACAATACGGGGTGCGCAATTCCCAAATAACGGCCATAGCGCCTAACACCAGTTCTTCTTTAATACAGGGCTGTACGGCCAGCGTGCTGCCGGTATACAGCAAATTTTTTGTGGAAACGCACGGCAAAGGCAGCATACCCAATTGCCCGCCGTTCATCGCACAGAAATTTTGGTACTATCAGGAAAACCGCAATATTGACCAGCGCGTAGTGGTGGATATTATGGCTCATATCAATAAATGGATAGATACCGGGATGTCCGTTGAGTTAATTTATAATTTAAACCGGGATATCCGCGCCAAGGACATTTACCAAACCATTATGGACGCCTGGCAAAAAGGCTTAAAAACGTTATACTACACCCGCAGTATTCAAAAAGACGGCACCAGCGCCAAGAAGGAAGAATGCGTCAGTTGCGCCGGATAAGAGGACTTTTACCATGACCCAACACATGAAACAAAAACCCATTTTTAACGTACACGGAAATGATGACGTTTCCGCGCGCCAAATCATCGGCGGGAACGTTACCAATTTATTTAACTTAAATAACGTTAAATACACGTGGGCCAATAAACTGTACCGCGTGATGATGGAAAACTTTTGGATACCGGAAAAAGTTTCCCTGTTTGACGATAAACGCAGCTATACGGAACTAACCCCGGCCGAACAAAAAGCCTATGACGGCATTTTGTCTTTTTTGGTGTTTTTGGACAGCATACAAACCAACAACCTGCCCAATATCAGTGAATACATCACCGCGCCGGAACTAAACCTCATTTTAGCCATTCAAACCTATCAGGAGGCGGTGCATTCCCAAAGCTACGCCTATATTATTGAGAGCATTATCCCGGAGGAAAAACGCAACGCCGTGTATGAAAAATGGCGGGAGGACCCCGTCCTGCTGGAGCGCAACCAATACATTGCCGAAATTTACCAGCGCTTTTTGGACGACAAAACCCCGCATAACTTTGCCCGCGTGTTAATAGCCAACTTCTTGCTGGAAGGCATTTATTTTTACAACGGGTTCAACTTTTTTTACAATTTGGCCGCGCGCAGTTTAATGATGGGAACGGCGGACGAGATAAAGTACATTAACCGGGACGAATTGGTCCACTGTGTCATTTTTTCCAACATGATTAAAGAAATTTGGCGCACCCGCCCGGATTTTTTTAACGAGAAGGAAGTCTATGCTATGTTTGCCGAGGCGGCCGAACGGGAAATAGCCTGGAGCAACCACATTATTGGGGACGGCGTACTGGGCATCACCCGCCAAAGCACGGAGGCTTACACCAAGTTTATCACCAACCAGCGTTTGCAGGAAATAGGCCTGGAGCCCTTGTTTAAAGGCTTTGACAAAAACCCCTACCCGCATTTGGAAAAAATTGCCGATACCGCCGGCGAAGGCAGCGTAAAAGGCAACTTTTTTGAGGTGAATATTTCCGCCTATAACCAAAGCTCCGCCGTGGAGGGGTGGGACGAGATTTAACGCGTACATATTTTCTTTTTGGGCCGGGTTTTTGGCCCCGGCCCTTTTTGCGCCCCGGCTTGAAAACCGCTATAATAAAAAGAAAGGTTAACTGATACATGGACGAAAAATTTTCCAAAGAAGGTCTTACTTTTGACGACGTACTCCTCGTTCCTCAACACTCCGCCGTGCTTCCCAAAGACGTAAAAGTGAATACGCGGCTTACCCAAAAAATTAAGCTTAATATCCCGCTCATGAGCGCCGGTATGGACACCGTAACCGAGGCCCGCATGGCTGTTGCCATCGCGCGTGAGGGGGGGATAGGTATTATCCATAAAAACATGTCCTCCCAAAAACAGGCGGATATGGTGGACAGCGTAAAAAGAAGCGATAACGGCGTTATCACCAACCCCTTTTCCCTGCGGGCGGAAGACACGCTGCAGGACGCTTGGAACTTAACCGCCAAATACCACATTTCCGGCGTGCCTATAGTGGACAAAAACAACCGCCTGGTGGGCATTATCACCAACCGGGATATGCGCTTTGAAAAAGACCCCGCCCGCCCCATCAGCGAAATTATGACCAAAGAAAACCTGGTAACGGCCAAGGTGGGCACTTCGCTGAAAGAAGCGCAGTCCATTTTGCAAAAACACCGCATAGAAAAATTGCCGCTGGTGGATGAGGAATCCCACTTAAAAGGGCTCATTACCATTAAAGATATAGAAAAAAGCATAGAATATCCTCTTTCCGCCCGGGACGAGAGAGGCCGCCTGCTGGTGGGCGCCGCCGTGGGCATTACCAAAGATATGCTTCCCCGCGCGGAGGCCTTGCTCCATGCCGAGGCGGACGTGCTGGTGGTGGATACGGCGCACGGCCACAGCCAAGGAGTATTACAGGCGGTCCGCCAGTTAAAAGAGGCTTTTCCTTCCTGCCAAATTATTGCGGGCAATGTTTGCACCCCGCAGGCGGTGGAAGCCCTTATCCAGGCCGGGGCGGATTGTATTAAAGTGGGCATCGGGCCGGGGGCTATTTGCACCACGCGCGTGATAGCCGGTATTGGCATGCCGCAGTTAACCGCCGTGTATGACTGCGCCAAAGCGGCCGCCAAGTACAATATCCCCATTATTGCGGACGGCGGCATTAAATTTTCCGGCGATATCGCCAAAGCCTTGGCCGCCGGGGCCAGCGTGTGCATGCTGGGGTCTTTGTTTGCCGGCACGACCGAATCCCCCGGGGAAAACATCATTTACAACGGCCGCGCGTTTAAAACATACCGCGGCATGGGTTCCAGCGCCGCTATGAAAGCCGGCAGCAGTGACCGCTACTTCCAAGACAACAGCAAAAAATTAGTGCCCGAAGGCGTAGAAGGGCGCGTGCCTTTTCGCGGCCCGCTGGCGGACGTGGTTTACCAGTTAATCGGCGGTTTGCGCGCGGCCATGGGTTATTGCGGCGCCAAAGACTTGCAAACTTTTGCCCAAAACAGCCAGTTTGTACGCATTACCCACGCGGGCTTAATAGAAAGCCACCCGCATGATATTTTAATTACCAAAGAAGAAACCAACTATTCCAAGGGGAACTTTTAATGCCCAATGAACTGATTTTAGTGGCCGATTTCGGCGGCCAGTATAACCAGCTTATCGCCCGCCGCGTGCGGGAGGACCACGTATATTGCGAGGTGCTCCCCTTTACGCAAATTGTGCGGGCGGCCAAAGAAAGAAACCCTAAGGGAATCATTTTTACGGGAGGCCCCGCCAGCGTGTATGAAGAGGGGGCTCCCAGCGTATCTAAAGAAATTTTTGAGCTGGGCATACCCGTACTGGGCATTTGTTACGGGGCGCAGCTTACCGCGCATTTGCTGGGCGGAAAAGTAAAAAGCCCGGATTTTAAAGAATACGGCAAAGTGCAGATTAAGCTGGACGTCTCCAGCCCACTGTTTGCCGGGCTGGAAGCGCAAAACACCTGCTGGATGAGCCACCGGGACTATATAGAAAAATTGCCGGACGGCTTTCGGGTTACGGCGGTAACGGATTTGTGCCCCGTAGCCGCGATGGAAGACGCTTCCCGCCGTTTGTATGCCGTTCAGTTTCACCCGGAGGTGCTGCATACCCCGTTTGGCAGTGCCCTATTGCACCGCTTTTTATACCAGGTGTGCGGCGTGCAAGGGGACTGGAGCATGGGTAACTTTGCTAAAGAAGAAATCGCCCGCGTTAAAGAGCTGGTGGGGGATAAAAAAGTATTGTGTGCACTTTCGGGTGGGGTGGATTCTTCCGTTGCCGCCATGCTGGTGCATCAGGCGGTGGGTAATCAGTTAACCTGCGTATTTGTGGATCACGGCCTTTTGCGCAAAGACGAGGGCGACGAAGTGGAACGCGTTTTTAAAGGCCGCTTTGGCTTAAACTTAATACGCGTAAACGCGCAGGAACGCTTTTTAAACGCTTTGCGCGGCGTAACGGAGCCGGAAGAAAAACGCAAAATCATCGGCCGGGAATTTATTGCCGTGTTTGATGAAGAAGCCCAAAAATTGGGGCATATGGACTTTTTGCTCCAGGGCACCATTTACCCGGACGTAATAGAAAGCGGCGCGGGTAACGCCAGCGTGATTAAAAGCCACCACAACGTGGGCGGCCTTCCCAAAGATTTAAAATTTAAACTTTTGGAGCCTTTGCGCTCTTTGTTTAAAGACGAAGTGCGCGCCTTGGGGGAAGAACTGGGTCTGGAACACCGCTTGGTGTGGCGCCAGCCGTTTCCCGGGCCGGGTTTAGCCGTTAGGTGCTTGGGGGAGATTACCCCCGAAAAACTGCATATTATCCGCGAGGCGGACGCTGTCTTGCGCCAGGAAATCGCCCGCGCCGGGCTGGAAAGCGCCATTTGGCAGTATTTTGCTTTTCTGCCCAATATTAAAAGCGTTGGAGTCATGGGGGACGAGCGCACCTATTTTCACACCGTGGGGCTGCGCGCCGTAACCTCTACCGACGCCATGACTTGCGACTGGGCCCGCATTCCTTATGACGTGCTGGAGCGCATTTCCTCACGCATTGTGGGCGAGGTGGACGGCGTAAACCGCGTCATTTACGATGTTACATCCAAACCGCCCGCCACCATTGAGTGGGAGTAAATTAGCCGTCTTATGAGCTTTTAATGAATTTAATTCAAGCATTAGCTAATATTAATACGCCTCTAACATCTCCTTTGAAACAAGGATATAGCAAAGATATTCAAAGTTTTTGGAGTTCTTTTGTGTGCCCCTTGCTGCCCAAAAAAGAAACTGTTTTGAAATGGCACGATGTTTTGATGGAGTATGTTAGACAAGAAAATGCTATGTTTGCAATTAGGGCATATAATACCGCCCCCAAAAATCATTATGATAGATTAAGACGAGGCTTTTTAACAGCAACAAACCAGAAATATTCTTTCTTTTATACGGATAACTTTCATGCGGCTTATTATCTGAAAATGGTTCAGGAGGATTTTGTCCCTTCTGTCGGAGAATTACTTTCATTGTATAACAATAGGCAGTTCCCAGCGCGTTTTGGTAAGGATACGCAAGAAGAAAGACAGCTAATGGCAATTCCAAAAGGTAAAGATCCTGGAATACAAAAGGCTGGATATAAAATCGCACATATACTTAATGTTGGCAAAGAATATTTTTACGAAGGAAGGTCCTTTTCTCTTTCGGATATAATTAAAAAATATTTTGACGGAGGAACAAGAAAAGATTGGCAGAAAGAGTTGGACTCTCAAGGAGAGTATTATATTAGACATAAAGATATGCCTCCAGACGCTCGGCAGTTTTTAGTTGCTGAGTTTTTAAGATTTGTACATCCTTTTAATTATTTTCTAGCTCCTAAAAAAAGTTGCATTATTTCTGCTGTATGTAAAGATATTTCTGAGTTTCAGCCAGTAATTAATTATATTCAAAGTAAATATTATGATATGTATGGCAGAGCATATCAAGAGTTTTTGAAGATAGTGTTGGCCCCTCATAAAAACTTACCCACTTCCTTAGGAGCACAGATTATTAATTTGAAATTTGAAAATAGCCCTGGGATTAAAAAGAAGGGAGATCGCATTTTTGCGGCGCAGGGAACACATAAAACGAAAATAAAAGATATGCTTTGTGAATATTTAAATAATCCCAATACAAGTTTTAGACAGTTAGAAAGAAAATATTTGGGTATAAATAGTCCAAACAGGGGTGGCGGGTTTGTTGCGAAAAAAATTATAAATTCTTATGGGATATTTGCTAATATGAAAGGTATTTTGAACCAATGTACTATACAGGAATTATATTTACAAAGCAACAAACAATTACAAGAGGTATTATCTGTACTTAAAAAAGAGTTAGAAAAGTAAAACCAAGCTAAAATTTTAGCTTGGTTTTTTTGTTTTTATTGCCCGGGGGCTTATTTTCAAATATAATATTTTTGTATTTGTCTGTGGCGGGTGTGCCTGGTAAACGCCTGCCATTTCACCGTAACAGTACAGGAGGTGCCACATGGTTCGGCGCGATAAAATAAATTATTACTTGGATTTGGCAGACGTTGTCTCCCAACGCAGCACCTGCCTGCGCCGCCGCTATGGCGCGGTAATTGTAAAGAATGACGAAGTCATTTCCACCGGCTATGTGGGAGCCCCGCGCGGGCGCAAAAACTGCAGTGATTTGGGCTTTTGTATCCGCCAAAAATTAAATATCCCCCGCGGGGAACGTTACGAGCTGTGCCGCAGCGTACATGCCGAGGCAAACGCCATCATCAGCGCCCCGCGTGATAAAATGCTGGGCGCCAGCTTGTATTTGGCCGGACGGGAAGTATCCACCGGGGAGTATATTTGCAAATCCAACAGCTGCTCCATGTGTAAACGCATGATTATTAACGCCGGGATAGAAAAAGTATACGTGCGTGACACGGCCGACGAATATCGGGTCATTAACGTGCAGGACTGGATAGAGAATGACGAGTCTTTAGAAGGCCAGCGCGGATACTAAGCCGAACTGCGTCATCAATTTATGTTAAAACGGGCCGCTTTTGGGCCCGTTTTTGTTTTGCCTGCAACGCATTGGTTTTTGCTGCATATTTTAGCTTGTCAGGTATAATAAAAGGTAAAAACGCAATAAAAAACCCGCCGTAAGGCGGGTATTGTTTGTAAATGGCGGAGCCGACGAGATTCGAACTCGCGGTCTCTGCCTTGACAGGGCAGCGTGTTAACCAGGCTACACCACGGCTCCATTTACTGCTTTCTTAGTACACATATATTTTAGCTTAATTGCGGGGTATGCGTCAAACAAAATTTTTTAGCGGAAATTTTACCTAAAAAATCAGTTAAATTCACCCCACAAAATTTGCTCCAACTCCAGCTCCACCCCGTGTTTTTCTTTTACTTTCTGCCGCACCTGCGTCATTAACGTTTTAATGTCTTCCGGCGTGGCATGGTTGAAGTTTACAATAAACCCGGCGTGTTTTTCTGACACTTTGGCTCCGCCTACGCTAAGGCCTCTTAGCCCCGTGTCATCAATTAAGCGGGAGGCGTAATCCCCTTCCGGGCGTTTAAAAACACTGCCGGCGGAAGGATATTCCAGCGGTTGTTTTTCCGTGCGTTTGTGCAACACGGAATTGCGCGTTTGCACCAAGGTTTTAAAGTCCGCCTTGTGCAGGGTAAAAGAGGCGGAAAGAATAATGAATTTTTCTATTCCTTCCACATGGCGGTAGGAGTAGGTTAATTCCTCTTTTAGCAAAGTGGCGGGGCGCCCTTCGCGGTCTATGACATCAAAATAGTCCAAGCAGTCAAAAGTTTCCTGCCCAAAAGCCCCGGCGTTCATATAAACGGCCCCGCCAATGCTGCCCGGAATACCGGAAAGTTTTTCCATGCCGGCCAGCCCCGCGTTGGCGGACAGCTCGCACGCTTTATCTAGGGGGGCGCCCGCTTCGGCGCGCAGGGTGTCCCCCTCGCACAGCACATTGTTCATGAGCTCGGTGGAACACACAATTCCTTTAATGCCGCGGCTGCCTACCAAAATGTTAGAGCCAAAGCCCAACACACGCAGTGGCACTTTTGCCGTTTGGGCCAGTTTTAGGACAAAGCTCCAATCTTCATGGGTTTTGGGCAGAACAAAAGCTTCCGCATGGCCGCCGGTGCGGTATGTGGTGTGGGCGGCCATGGATTCGTCAAATAAACAACGTTCTGCAAAGAAGTTTTTTAGTTCTGCTTTATAATCCATGCACATAATTAAAAGTTCAGCCCGATACCGGCTTGGAAGCCTTCGTTATTGGCGGTTTTGGTATAAGCGCCAAAGATGTATCCAAACGGGAAAGGCGTTAAGCTGGCCCCTAAGGTATAGCGTACGGAATCATCGGAGGAAGAGAGATGGAAAGGCAAATCTTTGGTTTCCATATCGCTGTAATCGTAACCGATGCCCGCATACGGGGTCAGGAACAAAAAGCTGAAAGAAGCGGTGGCGGAAGCGGAGTAGTGGTCCACATCGTACCAGTCGGTAGAGCCTTTGTCATAAAAAGCCAGGGTGGAAATATCAAATACTTCCAGCAGTTTAAAAGAATATTTTAAACCGCCGCCCAAGGATTTAAAACCGTTCATATTAGTCCCGCGCACCATGACGCCTACATCCAACACCGGGATTTTGGTTTCCGCGGTGATAAAACCGGTATACAGGTAATCATTGTCAGAAATATCGTTAGTAGGTTTAATGGCGTTGGCGGTTACCCCAATATCAAACCCCGGGAAAGTGGCTCCTTTGCCGGTGTGAAAGTCTGCCACGCCAATCATGGTGGAAATGTCTTTATTGTAGGCGGACAGGCTGGACGAGGCGGTTACATGGTTTCTAAAATCATCGCCAATGTCGCTTGCGGCGGCCGGAAAGGCAAAAGCCAATACAGCCAGTACGGCGGAAATTCTTTTCATACACAAACTCCTGTTGATAAAATAAACGACATATAATATCATAGAAAAAGAGAGCCCGGTATGCAACCGGGCCATATATTTGAAATATTTCAGGGGAGGCTTTTTATGGTTAGTGAACTTGCTGGAACGCTTACAAAAGAAAAAATAGATATTGCGTCTTTAAAAGAGGCTTTTTTACATCCCAAGGGGGAGCCCGCCCCGGTTAAATTTGGCACTTCGGGCCACCGCGGAGCGCTGGGAACCGGCTTTTGCGCCTTGCACGCCAAGGCCATTGCCCAGGCGGTTGCCCGTTTGCACAAAGAGCGCAATATTGCCGGCCCTATTTTAGTGGGGGGGGACACGCGCGTGGTTTCCCAAGACACGGCTGCTTTGTGCGCGCAGGTATTGGCCGGGAACGGTCTGCCCGTTATTTTACCGGATATGGCGGTTCCTACCCCGGTTTTTTCTTATGAAATTTTAAGCGGCCGCGCCTGCGCCTCTTTAAACGGTACTGCCAGCCATAACCCTCCGCAGGATATGGGGCTTAAATATAATCCGTCAAACGGCGGCCCGGCGGACGCGGAATTGACCGCCTGCATTGAAAAATACGCCAATGAATGCTTAAAAGACCCGTCCCAAATTAAAGAAATTAGCCTGGACGAAGCCCGCCAACAGGGCCTGGTGCGCGGGGCGGACGTATTAAACCCTTATGTAACCGCCTTGGGAAAAATTATTGATTTCAAAGCCATTAAAAAAGCCGGTTTAAAAGCCGCCATACATCCGTTGGGTGGTGCCAGCTTAAAATTTTATGAGGCCATTAAAGAACGCTACGGTCTGGATAATTTGGAAATTGTAGACAAAACCATAGACCCGTCTTTTAGCTTTATTCCGCTGGACCATGACGGAAAAATCCGCATGGATCCGTCTTCCCAATATCCCATGTCCCCATTAATTAAATTAGTGGAAAGCGGCAAATATGATTTTGCCGGCGCCAGCGACCCGGATGCCGACCGTTTTGGCTGCGCCACTAAAAAAGGCGGCTTAATATCCCCTAACCACGCTTTGTGCGTCATGGCGGATTACCTGCTTAAAAACCGCCGCGAAGGCAACACTATCGGCCGCACCTTAGGCACCACGGCGCTGTTGGACCGCATTGCTTTAGCCAACCAAGCCAAACTGGAAGAAGTAAACGTGGGTTTTAAATATTTTGTGCGCGGTTTGGTACGCCGCAAATATGTACTGGCGGGGGAGGAAAGCGCCGGTATGTCATTGAGCGGTTGGACGACGGAAAAAGACGGTATTTTGGCGGTGTGTCTGCTGCTTGAGATTATGTCTAAACAAGGGGACATTGCGGATCAGTATAAGGAGCTTACCCGCTTGTACGGCACCCCTTGCTACACCCGTATAGACGTGCCGACCGATGACGTTGCCAAGCAAAAAATTAAAGCTTTAAAGAAAGAAGACTTTTCCAATCTGTATACCGTGGCCGGGGAACGCGTAACCGGCGTGCGTGATACGGACGGGATTAAGGTATATTTGCAAAGCTCCTGGTTCTTGGTGCGTCCTTCCGGTACGGAAAATATCCTTAAGTTTTATGCGGAGTCTTTCTTGGGTGAAAAACACTTGGCCCGCATTATAGAGGAAGGGCAAAAAATCATAAACGCTTAGTTTGCTCTATTGTTAGGTTAAAACCGGCGGCATATTAAATGCCGCCGGTATTATTTAGCTTACAGGAAAATATGGATTTGTTTTAGCTAATGCAAAGAGGAACCGGCCTCCCTTTTGGGAGGCCGTTCTCGTTTTAAGCATTTATAAATAAGAGTGTTTACGGTTTGTAGATAAAGGATATTTGCACGTCGCGCAAATGGTCCCGGCGGTAGGAAAAAAATTGTTCTTTATTGCCGCAGGTGCACCAATCGGGTGCGTATACGTCTTTCGGGTCCAGCCCGGCTTGGGAAAGCTGACGGATAATTTCTTTGGTTAAATCCACAAACAATTTGCCGTTTTGGCGGATAACGCACTGCGGGTCAAACTGGCAGGCGGTGTCTTGCTGTACTTCAAAACAGCATTTTTGTATATGCGGGCCTAAATAGGCGTATAGTTTGCCTTTGGCCCCCAGGTTTTTCATTTTCCGGGCCGCTTTCTGGGGCAGAAATTGGGCTACCCCGCGCCAGCCGGCATGTACAATGGCATTTAAGCCGGCTTTTTCGTCCCATAAAAAAACGGGCACGCAGTCAGCCGTTAATACGCTGGCGCCCCAGCCCGCGGGGCGGATAATCCAGCCGTCCGCCTGGGTGAGAGCGGGTTGGTTTTGTTGCTTTTGGGCGGAGGCGTTGTCTAATATGGTTACTAGGGTATCCCCATGCACCTGGTGCAAACGCAAAATTTTATCCGCGGGGATATTTAATTGGTTAAAAAGTTTTTCTTGGTTTGTCTTTTCGCGCATGTTGCCGGCCTGGCGCGAAACCGTGCCGTGGATAATGCCTAAGGAAAGAAGACGGGGATCGGAATATATTTTCATGCGTTTAATTTTTTAAGGCGTACGGTTTTTAGCCGGGTTCCCAAAATGTGTTTAGCCAGGTGTTTAAAGCGTTCCGGCGCGTCGCTGGCGTAAATGGTTAAAGAACCTCTGCCTTGGGCTTGTTCATCGTGGCTGATTAAGTAGTTTTTTACTTCCTGTGCCAAGGTTTGGGCGGAATCCACCAGTTGTACTTGCTTGCCCAATACATTGGCTATAACCGGTTTTAGCACCGGGTAATGCGTACAGCCCAAAATAACCGTGTCCGCCTGGGTTTTAGCCAGCGGTTTTAAATATTGCGCGGCTATTAAGCGGGTTACCGGGTTTTTGGACCAGCCTTCCTCCACCAGCGGCACAAATAACGGACAGGGCACCTGGGTTACTTTAGCGTGGGGAGCCAGTTTTAAAATTTGCTGGCGGTAGGCACCGCTTTTTACGGTGGCTTCCGTACCTAAAACGGCGATTCTTCCGCCGCGGCTTGAGCGTACGGCTTTTTGCGCCCCGGGTTCTATGACCCCCAACACCGGCACGCGGCACGTTTTGCGCAGGCGCGTCAAAGCCAAGGCGGAAGCGGTGTTGCAGGCCACAATAATCAGCTTAACGCCTTTTTGCTCCAAAAACTGTGCAATATCCCGCGAAAAACGGGTTACCGTTTCACGTGATTTAGAGCCATAAGGTACGTTGGCCGTATCGCCAAAATAAATTAGTCTTTCCGCCGGGAGGGTTTTTTGCAGAGCTTTTAAAATGGTCAGGCCGCCCAGGCCGGAGTCAAAAATTCCTATCGGAGCGTTGTTCATATCTTATATTATTATATGATTTCCGGCGCAAAGGGAAAAGACGGGGCATTAAAAATTTGGTTTTGTGCCCGTAGTTTGTGCTAAAATATGAATATGTTTCGTAAATCGCTAATCAGTCTGTTGTTAATGCTTGCGCTCTTGCCGGCCGTGTTTGCCCAACAGGGCAAATCTTCCGCGTTGGTGGTGGGCGGGAATTTTTCGGAACAAACCAATTTTTCTTCCAAAGCGCCGGTTTTTGACCGCAACGCCCGTGACGCGGAAGTAGCCATTTTAAACGGGATGTTGAAAAACAGGAAGTATTCTGAAGTCATCCGCCGCATTAATGATCTTATCTCCAAGAATTATTTAGATAAACGTTTTTATTTACTTTTAGCCATTGCTTATGACGGATTAGGAAAAACCGATGATGTTATTTACTCCGCCGGGGAAGCCATTGCCGTTGCCCCACAGGATCCGCGGGCGTATATTTTACGCGCGGGAGCTTATTTGCAGCGGGGCAGCTATGAACGCTGCCGGATAGATATTGATAAGGCGTTGGCTTTAAATCCCAACTCTAAATTGGCGGCTAAGATAAAAAAAGAATTAGATGAGAAAACATTCGTTCAAGCTACGGCCGCCAGAGAAACTCCCGTGGTGCATAAAAAGGCCCCCGCTTGGGTAACTTGGTATTTTGTAGTTATTGTTTTTGCGATGCTTGTGTTTGTGTATTTGCGCTATGAAGACGTTTTCCGCCGTCCCAAAAACGCCTATTCCCGCCGGGAAGCGGATATTAAGGAACAATACGATTTCTTGCGTCAAATTGGCGAAGGCGGTATGGGTAAAGTATACGAAGCCTATGATAAAGTGCTGAAACGCAAGGTGGCTATTAAACGCGTGCGCCCGGAGCTGGTGCGCAGTGCGTATATCCGGGAGCAGTTCTTGTCCGAAGCCCGCATGGTGGCCCTGTTGCGCCACCCGTGCATTGTGGAAATTTATACAGTGATAGAATCTGAAAGCAGCCTGTATTTGGTGTTTGAGTATGTGGACGGGCAAACATTGGAAACCCGCTTAGATATTGACGGGCGGATTGCTTTTTCCAAGGCTAAAAAGATTTTTGAGTCCGTTTGCCGGGGGCTGCAGTATGCGCACTCGCAAGACATTATCCATTGTGATTTAAAACCCGGCAACATTATGATTTTGGAAGACGACAACGCCAAAGTGATGGATTTCGGCGTAGCCAAAAAAATGGTGGATAATGATACCGGCGCCCGCACGGTGGCCGGCACGCCCGCCTATATGGCGCCGGAACAGCAAAAAGGTTTTATGCGTAAACAGTCTGACGTGTATTCTTTGGCTTTGTGTTTGTATGAGGCGTTGGTCGGCCAAGTGCCGTGGACGGTAAAAGGGTTTGATATTGCCAATAAAAAGATTTTTCCTGCTTCCCGCTTGGCTCCGGGCATTCCTCCGGCGGTGGACGCTTTGATAGAAGACTCTTTAAAAGAAGACCCGAAAGAGCGTCTGCAGTCTGTGGATGAGTTTTGGAGCCGCCTCAGCGCCATTAACCCGCTGCCGGAAGACCCTGAGAAAACGCATTATTAATCTTTTCTCTTTTTAAAAATAAAAAACCCCAGGCAAAACGCCCGGGGTTTTATTGTTTATTGGGTTATTTTAAAGCTTTTCCTGCCGCTATAAACAGTTGTTCCAAATTGCGGAAAATCGCTTTTTCCCCAAAGTGGGGTTCCCATTTTAAGCGGGCCAGCACGTCGCTGATTACCACCGCGGCGGCCCCTTGGGCTTTGCGTTTGGCGCATATGGCGTAAAAGGCGGCAATTTCCATTTCCACGCTAAGCACGTTTTTTTGTTGGTAGTGGCGTACTTCCTGCGGCGTTTCGCGAAAGATGGCGTCCGTCGTCCAATTTAACCCCAAGTGGTAATTATGCCCCAGTGCGCTTAGCTGTTTGGCTAAGGCGTTAAGCAGGGTTTTGTTGGGCTGGGTGATTTCTTTGGCTGTATAGCAGGGGGAGGTGCCGTCATCACACAAAGCCTGTTGGCAAAGCATCATATCTCCCGGTTCCAGTTCTTCCTGCAAAGAGCCCGCTAAACCGATAAATACGAATTTTTTTACCCCCAATGCAATTAAAACTTCCAACGCCATAGCCATGCCCGGCGCGCCGGAACCGAAATTGGTTACATAGCACAGGTTGGGTTTTTGCAGGACGTAGATGTCCGCCTCGCAATTGTATTTTTTGTATTGGGAATGGTTTTCCACGTATTTTGTGAGGGAGGATATCGGGCACAAAACGGCCGTTTTGGGCAGTTTTATGTCACAGCGGATATGTTTCACATAGGCCGCGGGAGAGGAAATCTCTTTTAAGGCTGCTTTCTTTTTTTTAGGAAATAGTAGTGTCATATATAGTAAAATTTTAAAGTTGCTGCTTTGCCGCAACACTATTACTATAACAAAAAAGAAGGAGCATATGGAACAAACCTTTACAACCGGGCTGTTACAGACTGTAACCGCGTTTAACGCGTTCTTGTGGGGCGCGCCCATGCTGATACTGATTGTGGGTATCAGTGTGTATTATACTTGGAAATTAAAACTCATTCAGCGCCATTTGTTCCATGCTATCCGCTTGTGTACCATAAAAGACCGTTCCGCCGGGGTAATCAGCAATTTTGGTTCGCTCGTTATCGCGTTGGCGGCCATGGTGGGCACCGGCAATATTGTAGGCGTGGCGGCGGCTGTTTCCACCGGCGGGCCGGGCGCTTTGTTTTGGATGATGCTTTCCGCTTTTTTAGGCATGGCTACCAAATATGCCGAGGCCGTTTTAGCCGTTCAATACAGGCAGAAAGCTCCTTCCGGGGAGTATGTGGGCGGGCCCATGTATGTGCTTAAAAACGCGCTGAATATGAAAAAGACCGCCGCCGTTTTTGCTTTGGCCACTGCTTTAATGGGTTTTGCCGACGCGTTAATACAAACCAATTCTTTGGTGGATATTTACGGTTCCGTGTACGGGGTGGGGGCTTTTACTTCTGCCTCTGTATTAATTGTGTTAACGGGGGCTATTATTTTGGGCGGGGTGAAAAAAATAGCCGCTGTTTGCAAGGGGCTGGTGCCTTTTATGGCGATTGTGTACATTGTTTTATGTGTGGCGGTGCTGGCTGTGCACTGGCAAAAGATACCCTGGGCGTTTTATACCATTTTTACCAGCGCTTTCAGCGGCAGCGCCCTGCTGGGCGGCGCGGTGGGGATTACCGTGCGGGAGGCTATTCGTTACGGGGTGTCCCGCGGGGTATTGTCTAACGAGGCCGGCAGCGGAAGCGGCGCCATAGCCGCCGCCGCGGCTCAAACGCCTAACCCGGTGCGCCAGGGGTTGGTGTCCGCTTCTACTGTTTTTTGGGACACCTTGGTCATTTGTCTGCTTTCCGGATTAGCGGTGATAGTAGCCGGGAACTGGCAGGAAGGAACCCACTTCGGGGCGGATTTGGCTTCCGTATCGTTTGGGTCTATTCCCTTTGGCAAAGAGCTGCTGTTGGTTTCTTTAACCTTATTTGCCTTCAGTACGTTGGTGGGGTGGAGCTATTATACGGAAAAAGCCGTCCAGTTTTGTATCAAGGGCCGGGTGGAATATCCGGTGCGCGTTTTATGGCTGTGCGTCATGGCGCTGGGCGGATTTTTAAGCCCCAAACTGGTGTGGGAACTGGCGGATACCGCCATTGCCATTATGTGCGTGCCCAATATCTTGGCGCTGTGGCTGCTTCGCAAACAGGTGGTGCAGATAACGGCCCAGTATTTGCCGGATGAGCTGAAAGCCAAATAACGCATTTTTGTTTTTTGGCTTTACAAGTTTGCAAAATAGGTGTTATCATATAGGTAGTTGTTTATCCGGGAGAATTCCCCATGCTTAAAAAATACAACCTTGTTGCCCGCAAATTGGTGGAAGTGGACGAGGCCGCCCCGCAGGTTTGGGTGTATACCAACCCAACGCTGGACGAGCAGCGTTTTTTGGTGGAAAAGTTCCAAATAGACGAGCATACCCTCGCCAGCGCCTTGGACCCGGACGAACAACCCCGCCTGGAATTTGAACCCGAACATATCGTCATGATTTATAAGCGCCCTAAAAATTATTCCGGCAAAGACCAGCTGGAATTTAAGGTGGCGTCTGTCGGTATGTTTTTGTTTGAGGACAAGCTGGTGGTGGTGCTGGCGGAAGACATCCCGCTGTTTGTGGGCAAGCGTTTCCAAAGCGTAGGAAGCATTAAGGAAGTATTTTTAAAACTGGTGTACAATTCCATTTCGCACTATGTGGAACATTTGCGCATTATCCATATGATTTCGGAAGAGATTGAAGATAAAATGACCGAAGCCATGGATAACACCTATCTGCTTAATTTGTTTAGTTTGGTAAAAAGCTTGGTTTATTACGCCGAAGCGATAACCTCCAACGGTTTTGTGTTTGAAAAAACCCGCAACCTTTCCGCCCGCATAGGTTTTGATGAAAAAGACCAGGAGATGCTGGATGACATCATCATTGAAAACATGCAGTGCAAAACCCAGGCGGATATATATTCCAACATTTTGGCGCAGCTGCTGGACGCGCGGGCCTCGGTGGTAAACAACAATTTGAACCTGCTGATTAAAAAATTAAACGTGATTACTATTTGGATGATGGTCCCCACCTTTGTGGTAAGCGCTTACGGCATGAACGTGGCGCTGCCGCTGTCTGACCATCCGGACGCGTTTTGGATGTTAATGGGAGTGTGTTTAATTTTGGTTTGGCTGGTCATGATGTTTTGGAAACACAAAAATTGGTAACACGTTAAAAAATAAAACGCCCCCTGTTTATACAGGGGGCGTTTTTTGTTTCACAATAACAGTTCCTATTATTCATTTCCCGGCTGCCACACAATTCCTGAAAATCACCGCTTTCTTGCCAGTAGCAGCCAGCGGTTTTCGGTTTAAGGGCGGGTGTTTGAAAAAATTACAATAAAAAACCCGGTGTTATAACAACACCGGGTTTTGGTTTGAAATCTTTTATTTTTCCGTTTTTATCCCGCGGAAGGCCCGGTACAGCAGGGCCAACAGGCCAAATATAACGTAAGAAGAAAATACAATTAAAATGACATCCTGCGGGTAGCGGATTAATAATACCACTAAAAATACCAACAGCAGCAACGTCCATACGCTGAGGCGTTTTTCGCGTTTGGCTTTAAACGCGGCGTAAGGTACGTTGGATACCATCAGCAAAGACAAAATCAACATGGCAAACCATACAAAATTATATAAATGCGGCAAATAGTGGGTTACCAAACGCAGGTTATGCCCGCCCATATTGCCTTCCATAATACTGTAAGAAATGGCAAAAGAAGCCAGTAACGCCGCCGGCGCGGGCACCGGCAAGCCGGAGAAATACTTTTTGGAGCTTTCTCCCGCGTGGGCCATGGTGTTAAAACGCGCTAAACGCAATACGCCAAAGCAGGCATATACACAGGCAATGGGCGCGCCCCACAAAGGTTGCTCATGCAGTACAAAAAAGTACATCAGCATGGCCGGGGCGGTGCAGAAAGACACGGCGTCCGCCAAAGAATCCATTTCCACCCCAAAGCTGCTTTCCGTCCCTAATAACCGGGCGATGCGTCCGTCAAACATATCAAAAACGGCGGCTACCAAAATAAGCCAACCCGCTTGCGCAAAATTGCCTTTCGCGGCCGCTAAAATAGAAAAAAATCCGCATGCCAAATTACCTAAGGTAAATAAAGAAGGGGCCGTGATTGCCCCCGTGTGTTTTAGGCGGTCTACCACATTATTTTCTTGTTTTTGTTCAGGCTGCATATCTTCTGCCATAGTTTAAACCTCGCGCTTATTTCCACAGGGCAAGCACGGTTAACCCGCCTTGTACTTTTTGCCCTTCTTTTACCATAACCCGCACGGAGTTTTTAGGTAAGTATACCGCCACTTGGGAGCCAAAGCGCACTAACCCCAAGTGTTCCCCTATTTTAATATCCTGCCCGGGTTTTACCCAGCACTCAATGCGGCGGGCAATGGCACCGGTAATTTGTTCCACATGGGCGAATTTATCGCTGTTGGGGCGGAAAATTTGAATTAAATTGCGTTCGTTTTTAACGGCTTCCGGGTTATTGGCAAAAAGGAAAGTGCCTTTGTTGTAAAAGATATCACCCACTTTGCCGTTGATGGTTGCGTATTGCACGTGCACGTCAAAAATAGAAAGGAAAATGCGAATGACTACGGAGTTCGGGTCCTCTTCCGTTTGAATGCTTAAAACGGTGCCGTCCGCCGGGGAGGCAATTTCATCTTCCGTAAAAGAAGCGTTTCGCTTGGGATCCCGAAAGAAAAACGCGCAAAAAACAGCCAGCAGCGCGCATAAGAAACCCAACGCGCGCAGATTAATCAAAGCAAAAATACAAGCTACTAACGCCAATACGGCAAAGAATTTGAGCCCCATTGGCAGTACGGTAAAAACCCAACCAAAACATTTGGCAAACGTTCTGTTAATGTCTTCCAACATGGCTCACCTCAAGGGAAGAGTAATAAAAAGAGTGGGCAGGGGGGGACTTGAACCCCCACGGCCTTGCGGCCAACAGATTTTAAGTCTGTCGCGTCTGCCATTCCGCCACCAGCCCTTAACTGTCTATTATTTTAACAAAAAAAGAAGGTCTTGTGCATTTTTTTATGGATTATTTATCAAAACGCTTAAAAGAACGGTAAAATTTTTGGCAAAACAAGGTTTTTATCCCTTCTTTTTTAAGGGCGTTTTGCAGTTCCCGGTCGTCCGTAACGGCAATAACGCGTTTGCCGCTCGCGTGTAAGAAACAGGCTTTTTCGTAAATAATTTGATCTGCGGTGTTTTGTTCAGAAAATTCAATATGCACGCCGGCGCGGTACAGGGGGCCTACGGGACGGAAAGAACCGTCAAAAATGATGTTATACTCGTGCATGGCGTATTGCTCCAGGCTGGACATATCTTCCAGAAAATCAATAAAATCGGCGGTCACTTCCTCTTCCGTGCGGGAAAACTCGTATAAGAAACTTCTTACCATGTTTAAGCCGTCAATTAAATACAGGGTGGGTTTGGTGGTGGTATACATCATGCTGTGGTTGCCTTTCCAACGAAAAATTGTTATAAGAAAATGATACAATATAATACCGTTTTTTGCAGGTAAGGGTTCTCTGAAAATTTCCGTTTTACGGGGGTGTAATAGATTCGACGGGTATCTGTTATCGCCTGGGAGCAAGTGCCGGTTGGCCAGGCCGGCTAAAATAGGGCCAAAAAATAACTAACAACAGCAATGTTGCTTGGGCTAACGCTTAGTCCCACCGTGCTCTTGGCGCTTTTCACACGCTAAGAGGCCACGGTCATCATGTGAAATGCCGCACGGGCGGCGCGTTTCGTCTTCCCGTGCGTAAGACAAACGGAACAAACCATATTCTTGCCGCTCTGCGCTTAGAGTGTGGTTCAACAAGCAGAGCTAAACTTGTAGCGCCTTGGCGGGGAAGATGTTCGGACGGGGGTGCGAATCCCCCCACCTCCACTTTTTACTGTTTCGCGCGGAAATGACTATACCTTTTAAGGAGATTTTATGGCAACTGACATCAAGTTTGGTACGGACGGCTGGAGAGGAATCATCGCCTGGGATTTTACTTTTGCCAATGTGCGCCGCATGGCGCAGGCGCTTGCCGATTATATTAACGAAAACGCCCCCGCGGAAGAAGAAGGCAAAACCTCTAAAATTTTTGTAGGGTATGACCGGCGTTTTATGTCTGATATGTTTGCCGAGACTATCGCCTCCATCTTTCGTTCCAATAAAATAGACGTTATTTTGTCTGAGCGGCCCGTCAGCACCCCGGTAGCCAGCTGCCTGACTCTTTCTAAATTTTGGCTGGCGGTAATGGTTACGGCCAGCCACAACCCGGCCAACTACAACGGCATAAAGATTAAGCTGGCCGGAGGTTCCGCCCCGGTGCGCGTTACCAAAGAGGTGGAACAATTGCTGGACCAAAACACCATTTTGTCTTTATATGGGCAAAAAGCGGAACGCAAAGATTTAACGGACGTATACCTCAAATATATTTCTTCCCGCGTAAATATGAAAAAAATCAAAGCCATGAAAGGCAAGATTGTGATGGATTATATGTATGGCGCGGCTTCCGGATATATGGAAAAATTATTGCCTGAAACGCGGGTGATTTCCATGCGGGCCCAGCATGACCCCACTTTTAACGGTATCCAACCCGAACCCGTGGAAAAAAACCTGACCGATTTAAAGAAAGAAGTCTTAGCCAAAAAGGCCATATTGGGCGTGGCTTTTGACGGGGACGGAGACCGCGTTGCTTTAGTGGACGAAAAGGGCACCTACCTTACCCCCTGTGTATTGGCGGCGGTGCTTTTGGATTATTTGATAAAGAATAAAAAATTGAAAGGGAAAGTGGTGGAGACTTTCTCTATGGGGTATTTATTAAAACGTATTGCCCGCAAGTATGATATGTTGTTTGAAGAAGTGGGCATTGGTTTTAAAAATGTGGCGGAGCGCATGTTTTTGGATGATGTCGCCTTTGGGGTGGAAGAATCCGGCGGCTATGCGTGGAAAGGCAGCGTGCCGGACCGGGACGGCCTTTTGGTGGCGCTTACGTTTTTGGAAATTATGGCGGTAACGGGCAAAAAAGCCAGCCAATTGTGCGAGGAAGTGGCCAAAGAATATGGTTCTTCCGTCTATTTGCGCAAGGATTTCCCTATTACCAAACCCATGGATAAAGCGGCCGTGGTGGAAAAAATGCGCAAAAAATTGCCCAAAAAAGTAAACGGCCATAAAATTGCCGAGCTGTACACGGCGGACGGTTTGAAAATCATTTTGGATAATGACGAATGGGTGTTAATCCGCCCTTCCGGTACGGAGCCTTTGTTGCGCGTATATGCGGAAACGGCTGTTAAGAAAGACACCCAGGCGTTGTTGGATTTTGGGGCCAAGATAGTAGGCCCGTATTTAAAGTAGAGGGTTGTATTTGTATGTTTAAAATAGCGTTGGTGGATGATTCCGTTATATTACGCTCCGCGATACGCAATGTATTGGAATCTTCCGGTTTTGAAGTGGTATTTGAGGCGGGCGGCTCTGCCGAGCTGTTTTCAAAGATAAACGGCAGCGGGGTGGGGCTTGTTCTGCTGGATATTTTCTTTCCTACGGAAAACGGTTTGGATATTTTGGCTAAACTGAAAAAACATTTGCCTGCCGTGAAAGTGTTAATGGTTACAGGTTTGCGGCAGGATACCATTGTGGCCGAAGCCCAGCGGTTGGGGGCGGACGGCATCTTATTTAAACCGTTTGACACGGATGAACTGCTTTCTTCCATTCACCGGTTGCTGCCGAAGCAGGGAAAGTGATTTTTACCGCATAAAAACCCCGGGGCCGTTTGAACCCCGGGGTTTTTTTGTATGTTGTGAAAACCCCCAGCTAGGCTGGGGGTTCGGTAAAGGTTTCACCGGTAAGGAAGATAAAAAAAC
>CALUXF010000008.1 GCA_944324655.1 Candidatus Avelusimicrobium aviculae | reverse complement strand
ACATTTGTAGGAGCTGGTAAAGAAGGGCTATGCCCGCAAATGCAAAACCCCCGGCTACGCCGGGGGATATTTATTTGACGGAAAGAACGATTGATTTGCCGTTTAATTCTTTGATGGATTTCAAATCCGCCGGGTCATTATAATTAAAGATAATCAGTTTTTCCTTCGGTTTAATGACCAGCCACATGTCCGCATGCTGATAATTTAGGCTAAGCAGCAGCGCCCCTTTATACTGGCGGGCCTCCTGCGGGGTTTCTATGTTGTTAAAAAAGCGTTTTAAAAAGGCTTTTTCTTCGTTGGAAAGCAGACAAAAATCACTAGGGACTATGGCTGTTAGCACGTAGCCTTTAAATAATTTATTGGTATTTGCGCTTTTTTGCAAATCTTGATAATTGGCTTTGCACTTTTGAATTTCACTTTCTGACTTGCGCTGTTTTTTCAGTAAAGAGGCAAATAAATTTTCCATTACTTTGGCGGCTTGCGCCTGCGCGCTGATTAGGCGTATATTGGCATTAGCCGACGTGCCCAGTACCGAGGAAGAGACCCTGCTGTTTACATTTTGGTTTTCCTTTTCCAAAACCCGTTGCCAAAAAAACAGTTTTGGGGCATCCTGCTGCTCTGCACGCAGTGCCGCCGGGTATACGCAGGCAGCCAGCGCGAACAATACTCCCGCCCATAATTTATAATTCATGCTATCCTCCCAAAAAATATACTAATCAATATTAGTATCAGAAAAAGTTTCTGTTTTACAAGGCTCTTTGGGCCTAAATGATTCTAGGACCGGGGCTAACGCACATTGGAAAGCGTTGGTTGGGGAAAAACTATTTCTTCTTGCAGGGTATAGGTGGCGTTTTCGGGCAGCAGCTCCGCTTCTTCCAGTGTGAAATTTTTAAGCGTGTTAAGCGGATACGCCAAATATTGGCTTAAAAAACGTCGGCAGACGCTGTTGCATTTGGATAAGGAAAGCAGGTCTTCCGGCTCGTTAAACGTTAAAGAAGACAGGCTGTCCTCGTGGATGCGCTTCCAAAACCGGGGGGAAATTTTTAAAACAGGGCGTTCCAAACCAAAACCGGCCGCGCGCATTAAGCGCAATGTAAACGCCGCGGCAAAAGCCGGGTTAGGTTCCCCATATTCCAGCTCCGTCAGGCTTTTTAGCAAAAGCTCAAATTTCTCTTCGCTGGGCTGGTGCTGGGGGGTTAGGCGCAAAACCAGTTCGCAAAAGTGCATGGCTAAAGACAGGCGTTTTAAATCCGCCCGCACGCGGCTAAACACGTTGAGCGTTTTCCCGCCGGTTACCGTGCCCATTACGCCGCCGCGGCGCACGTATACGCGGTAATCCGCGTAAGAAAAAGGCTCGCTTAAGGCTTTTAATTTGCCAAGCGGTTTTGCCACGCTGGGGAAACGCACGTTCACCCGTCCGTGCCGGCGGGTGTAAAGGCAGGCCACGCGGTCCGCTTCGCGGAAAGGCTGGCGGAAAAGCACAATGCCTTCATCTGTAAAAACCATATAATAAATATAGCAAAATTTTAGCCCCGTGTTTATATATGCCCCTAAATAAAAACTTGCCGTTTTTCTTCATATTTGGGATAATAAAGAAAGACGTGGTTTTAGCGTCTAAAAGTTTTGCAAAGAAACGCCAGAAAAGATATAATATCTGTAAGTTTCAAGCAGAAACGATTTTAAATTAATTAATGGGAGATACGTTTTTTCCAGTTCCTTAGCGGTGCCAGAAATTACGTATAAATGTGAGTATGTTACCTACCTATAGACCTAATAAAAGAAGAAGAGCTAAACACATCGGTTTCAGAGCCAGAATGGCCACCGCCGGCGGCCGCAAAGTTTTAAGCGCGCGCCGCGCCAAAGGCCGCCACGAACTTATCAGAGCCTAGTTTTATGCTTTACGGCCTTCCCAAACCGTTCCGCTTGCACTTAAAGAAAGATTTTGAGGCAATTATCCGCAACGCTTACCGCTTGCAGGGTGAAGGAATGGTAATTTGGTGGAGGCCGTCTTCTTATCCGGGCGCGCGTACCCGCCTGGGAATAGTAGTAAGCCGTAAGTTGGGCGGCGCGGTGGTACGCAACCGCGTCAAAAGGCTTTTAAGAGAAAGTTTTAGACTTAACAGGGAAAAACTAAAACCCGGCACTGACTTAATAGTCAGCCCGCGTTCCAGCGAAATCTTAGCGGATGTACATTCCGCCCAGCGCGCATTATTGGCGCTTTGCGGGAAAGCCGGTATATTACACTCTTCAGACAATTTGTAAATTATTGAAGGGCTGATGCACAAATTTTCGCATTTGTTCAAAAAAACAGCGCTGTTTTTGCTTAGCGCGTTTATGTTGTTAATACGCCCCTTGCTGGGGCCCCGCGGGGTGTGCCGTTTCCGCCCCACTTGCAGCCAATACGCGCGGGAAGCAATCATAAAACACGGCGTTTTTAAAGGGGGGTGGCTGGCCGTTAAGCGGCTTTTAAAATGCCACCCGTGGCACCCGGGCGGATACGATCCGGTGCCGTAATACATCATTTTTCTGTTAGTGTTTAGCGCTCTTTTAAAAGCCGTCCCGCTAAAACCGGGAAGGATTTGAAAGGAGTCTTATGAACAGACAGTTTTTAACGACCTTGATGCTGTTTCTCTTGGTCATTACCGGCTATAACCAGTTTGTAGCGCTTCCCCGGGCACGCGCCGAAAAAGCCGCCGCGGAAGAAAAATTAAAACAAGCCGTTAAAGAACAAACCCCTGCCGTGCTGGCCACTGCCGAGGGAGGAACAAGCGTTGCCGCCGCGGCCGCTTCTTCCCAGCCGGAAGAGTTGATTTCTTTTGACTATCAGGACGCGGACGTAACGTTCTCTTCCAAAGGGGCCGGCATTAAAAAATACATTTATAAAGACGTGGTGGAAGACGTAAACCTTACGCCTTTTGACACCAAAGGTTTTTTTGCCACCCTGCCGGAGTTGGATTTTAGAGAATTTTCCCGCACCCAAAATTCCATTACTTTCACCGGGGATATTTTACCCGGTTTTGAAGTGTGCAAAACCTACACCTTTGCCGAAAACGGCCTGAACGCGCTGAAAGTATCTTTCGTTAACAATACCGCCCATGATATCACCCTGGAACCGTGGACCTTTAACTTTGGCCCCGGGTTGGGTACGGTAAAGAGTGAAGAAAAAGACAACGAGCGCGAGTCCAAAGCCGTTTATTTGGTACAGTACGAAGGCCGCAAAAAAGCCACTTTGGAAACCTTAAAACCCAAAGGGGACAACGCCGGAGTATATAACCCCGCCGCCGAGCGTGAAGAAGAAAAATCCACCGATGAAGACGAATTTAACTGGATTTGGGCCGGCGTGCAAAACCGCTACTTTTTAAGCGTCATTATCCCGCAGGATTGGACGCCCGGCGTGTTGGAAGCCACGGCCAGCGTTGTGGGAAAAAAGGACCGCATGTGGGGGCTTTTTGGCCAAGCTGATGAAAAAGGCCCGCAGATGACGGTTCAAATGCCTTCCGTTACCGTGGAGGCCAACTCTTCCAAAGAATATAATTCCGACTTTTACTTTGGCCCCAAAGATTACCAAGAGTTTTTGGCTCTGCCGTATCATTTGGACCGCAGCATAGAATTCGGCTTTTTTGGTTCTTTGGGTAAAATTGCCCGTAAAGTATTGGAAACGTTCTACGGCTGGACCGGTAACTACGGCGTGGCCATTATTCTGCTTACCGTGTGTGTACAGGCGCTGATGTTTCCTCTGACGATGATGTCTCTTAAATCCACGGCGCAGATGCGCAAAATCGCGCCGGAGATGAAACGCCTGCAGGAAAAATACAAAGGTAATCAGGAAGCCTTAAACCGGGAGATGTTAAACTTATACCGCAAGTATAATGTAAACCCGCTTTCCGGCTGTCTGCCCATGCTGATACAGCTGCCTATCTTTTTGGCTTTGTTCAATGCGCTTCGCACTTCATGGGCGCTGCACGGGGCCGGGTTTGTGGGCTGGATTACGGACCTGTCTTCCAAAGACCCGTACTATGTACTGCCTATTTTAATGGGTGTGGTGATGTTCTTTCAGCAAAAAGGGAACATGCCCCCCGGTACGGATCCTGCCCAGGCGGCCATGTTTAAGTATATGCCGCTTATATTCACCCTGCTGTTTATGAATTTTCCGTCCGGTTTGGTGTTGTATTGGTTAACCAACAGTTTAATCAGCTTTGGTATCCAAACCGTTGTTAATAAACAAGTAGCCAAGCAAAATTAGAGGAGTTTATTGATATGCCTACTAAAGTAAAAATACAAGCAAAAGATGTATCCTCCGCCATTGCGAAGGGGTTGAAAGATTTAGGGTTAAGACGTGACCAAGTGGAAGTAACCGTACTGGAACACCCCAAAAAGGGTTTTTTGGGTATAGGCGCCAAACCGGCGTTGGTGGAAATACGCCAAAAACGCTGGAGCGCCAGTGAATTGGACGCCCAAATTTATATGGACGTACCGCGCAAAAAACGCGGCGGACGCGGGCGCAGCGGCGGCAAACGGCGCGAAAGAGACGCTTACGCCTCTTCCGAACGCAGAGACTCAAGACGCCGCGGCCGCAAGTTTGAGCGTGCTTCCCAGGCTGAATTTAGGGAGAAAACCCCCAAAGCCAACGAGCCCCAGCTCCTCCCTTGTGAACGCATTCAAAACGCCGTAATACCGGAAAATTTAAAAGCCCCCATGCAGGAAGCCAAACAATATTTAAATGACATTCTTACCCACATGGGCGTTACGGCTGAAAACTTAAACGTATGGTGGGATGAACAGCAACAACGCATTTTGTTAACGTTTGACTGCGACCACCCGGCCATCGTCATTGGCAAAGAAGGCAAAACCTTGGAAGCCATACAATACCTTTGCACGCTTTCTTTAAGCCGCCATTTTGATAAGCCTATCTCCGTTATTACCGATACGCAAAATTATTGGAGAAAGGCCGAAGACAAAATCAATGCGGAAATTGAACGCGGCATTGGGTTTATAGAGGCGGGCAACTCCATTTACCGCTTCCGTCCCATGAACGCCCAACTGCGCCGCTATATACACCGCGCGCTGGAAGGGCACGCCACGGTGGCTACCTCTTCGGAAGGGGAAGGCAAATGGCGTAAAGTAACTTTGCGCCGCAAAACGCAGGAAGAAGCGTCCCAAGCGGCGGCGTCTTCTGCGGCGGCAGCGCAAACCTTACAAGAAGCCCAAGAAGAACAAAATTTACAGTCTTACGCGGAAAGTTCCTCTTGCTGCGCGGGGGAAGAATCTTCCTGCTCCTGCGGGCAGGATTGCTGCTGCGCCCAACCCCAGCAAGCGGCCTCTGCCCAGCAGCCTTATCAGGCTGAACAGCCCGTTTGCGCGGAACAAGCCGTGGTGCAAACGGTTACGTATACGCAGACAACGCTGCAAGTATCTACGGAGCCAGCCTCTGCTGAAGTACCCTCCAAGCAAGACGCGGCCCAGCCCGCTGCCGCTTGCGTAAGAGAAGAACTGTCTCAATCTGCGGCTGAACAGCCTCAGCAACCCGCCCAGGAAAAGGCGGATTCTTCCTGCGGCCCGCTGTTTGCCGCGGCCCCGTCTGAAGAAGAACAGCCTAAATAAAAGCTGTTTTAACCCTATTAAAACCCCGGGAAACCGGGGTTTTTCTTTTTACGAACACGGTTTATAAAACATTCGCTTTTCTATCTTGCGTAGGCTAAGGATATAAAAGATTGGGATTTAAACCGATGTTTGTTTTCCATATTGTCTTAAGTTTGTACATGCTTAATCCGAGGTATAAAAACCTTTCCGGGTATAGCGGAAAATGTATGTTTGGAAGGGTGGAAAAGCTTAAAAAGCTTTATCCCAGCGCTTCTGTTGGGGGAGAAAGCCCCCGGCCTTTCTTTTGTTTTAAGAAATAAAAAACCCCGCCCAAAAGCGGGGTAAAAAGCGGGGAAATTTTTTATATTGATTTTCCCAACTCTACGGCTTGTTTTAGGTAGGGGGTGTTAATAATAGAGCCCTTTTCCCCGCAGCTCCCGGCCAATAAACGGCCGCGGTCTTGCCAGCCCAGATAATCGCAAATGCTTTTATAGGTGGCTTTTAATCCGTCGTAATCACCGTCTTCTTCTTTCCCTTCGGCGCAGGCTAAAAGTACAGCCTCTTTAATTTTTAATTTGTGTTTGGCTTTGGGTGACATATACGCATATAATTTATCCACCACCGCCTTTAACTGGGCGGACATATTAAACCAGTAAAGCGGCGTGCATAAAACCAATACGTCGGCATTTTCCAATTTAGGGGCAAGCAGCTCTAAGCCGTCTTTAAATACGCAGGGGGAGTCTTTTTCCCAGCACTGGTTGCAGGCCAAACAGGGCTGTACCGGGTGGAAAGGCGTATCAAAAATTTCCGTTTTATGCCCGGCGGCTTTGGCTCCTTGGATAAAAGAGTCCGCCAAAATGGCCGTGTTTCCCAACTGCCGGGGACTGCCGGTAATTACCAGAATATTTTTCATTTTGCCTCCACAGAAATCATACGCACTTCTTTTTCCAAGCCTTTGGCGGCCTGTTTTATTTCTTCAGTGCGGTTTTCGTCATACCCGTCAAAAGTTTTTATTAATTTGTGTTGGGCGTCAAATAAAAACAGCATGGGTACGCCGTCTACTTTTAAACTTTTGGCCAAGGGCATGGCATTGTATACCGCGTCCAAGCGCAAATTGTTTTTGTTTAATAAAGCTAAAGGGCGTTTAGGGGTTGAGTCTACAAACGCGGCTATGATTTGCACGTCCGGCAAGGCGCGGCGCGCGGCTTCCAACTGGGGCAGCGTGCGCTGGCAATATCCGCAGCCGGAACTTACCACCGCAATCAATACGGGCGTGCCGGAAAGACTTTCAGACGTAAGCAGCCTGTCCGTTTTTACTTGCGGAAGAGAAAAACTTAATACCGGCTGGGCAGGTTTAGCCGCCGGACTTTTGGCCTTGGCGGCGGGTTTAGCCTGGGCGTTTAAGCCCGCTAATACACAAAGTGTCACTAAAAGTATCTTTTTCATAAAGCCAGTATAGCTTTTTCGCGCGCGTACGGCAAATAAGCCTCATAAATACCCCAAAAATTGATAAAATATATCTAATTATGCAAACCACTATCTGCGCCCCCGTAACAGGGGAAGGAAAATGCGCCGTTTCCGTGATACGCCTTTCCGGCCCGGAAGCCTTGGCTTTGACGCGTAAAATAACCGCTTCAGGGGTAGAGTTTCCGCCAAGGAAGCAGGTTTTTTGCGCGTTAATGGACGGGCAAACCGTATTGGACAAAGCTTTGGTTACGTATTTCCAGGCGCCTAACAGTTTTACCGGGGAAGACGTGGTGGAATTTTCTGTGCACGGCTCGCCCTATATCCGCGGGCGGTTGTTGGAAATTTTATGCCGCTTGGGGGCAGTACCCGCGCGGCGGGGGGAATTTTCTTACCGGGCTTTTTTAAACAACAAGATGGATTTGCTGGAGGCCCAAGGCTTGTGCGATTTAATTTCCGCCGGCAATAAAGAGGCGCATACCATTGCCATGAGCTCTTTGGACGGGCGGCTTTCCTCCCGTCTGGAAGGAATTAAAAAAAGCCTTACGGATTTGCTCGCCCAAATAGAAGTGCGGCTGGACGACGTGGACGAAGAAATGGCCCCGCTTTCTGACGAACAAATTTCCGCCCCGCTCACCCAGGCCATAGATACGCTTGCTAAACTGGCGGATACGTTCTCCGTGGGTAAATTTATTAAAGAAGGGCTGAAAGTAGCCATAGTGGGCGCGCCAAACGCCGGCAAGAGCAGCCTGTTAAACGCGTTGGTGGGGTTTGACCGGGCTATTGTGTCCGCAGCCAGCGGTACCACGCGCGACACGATAGAAGAAACGCTGGACGTTAACGGCCGCAAAATTATTTTGACCGACACCGCCGGCATACGGGACCACGCCCTGGACCCGGCCGAGCAAGAAGGCATGAAACGCAGTTTAAAAGCGTTAAAAGCCGCGGACGCGGTGATTATGGTGATGGACGCTTCACGCGAGCCCACCCCGCAGGAACGAGCCTTATGGCAAGACGTGCTGGCGGAAAAGAAACGCACCCTTTTGGCTTTAAACAAGCAAGACGCCCGCCAAAAAGATTTTACTTGGAACCCCGGGGAAGGGGATTACGCCCTGGTGCGTCTTTCCTGCAAAACGGGGGAGGGCGTGGAAGAGTTAAAACAAACCCTCACGCGGGATTTAACTGCCTCCGCCGCGCAGGACGGGGTGATGCTTTCCAACCTGCGCCAGTATGAAGCCGTATTAAGGGCGCAGACGGAACTGGAAATGGCCGCACGCCGTGTAACGCATGGGGCCGGCGGTGAAATTTATGCCGAACATATCCGCGCGGCTTTGCTTAGTTTAAAAGATTTAATCGGGGAAGTAACGCCAGACGATGTGCTGGACGTTATATTCTCCACTTTTTGTATGGGGAAATAAATGTTTACGTGTGATGAAGTGTATGATGTGGCAGTAATCGGCGGCGGGCACGCCGGGTGCGAGGCCGCCTTAATAGCCGCCAAAACCGGCGCCAAAACCCTGCTGCTTACGCAAAGTTTGGATACCATTGCCCAAATGTCTTGCAACCCGTCTATAGGCGGGATTGCCAAAGGGCAAATTGTGCGCGAAATTGACGCCCTGGGCGGCGCCATGGGCAAAGTGACGGACGCTTCCGCCCTGCACTACCATATGCTTAACACCGGCAAAGGCCCGGCCGTACACTCCCCGCGCGTACAGTGTGATAAAAAAACCTATCAGTTTACTTTTAAGCACTTGCTGGAACTGCAACCGGGTTTAGATATTATGCAGGATGAAGCCGTCCAATTAACGACGGATGACAACAAAATTACCGGCGTGCTTACCCTGCGCGATACGTTCTACCGCGCCAAAACCGTCATTTTAACCACGGGCACGTTTTTGGCGGGCACCATACACATTGGCACGGTCAATTATCCCGGCGGGCGTTATAACGACATGCCCAGCAACTTGCTGGCTAAAAATTTAAAAGAAATCGGCCTGCATACCCTGCGTTTTAAAACCGGTACGCCCATGCGCATTAACGCGCGGCAAATGGACGTGAGCAAATTCCGCCTGCAGCCGTCCGATAACCCGCTGCAGCCCATTTCCCACTTTACGGACGCGCGGGAACAATCCAAACGCAAATTCTTGCAGTGCTACATTACCCGCACCAATTTGGAAACGGATAAAATCCTGCGCGCCAACGCCCACCGCTCCGCCATGTACAGCGGCAGTATCCACGGCATGGGGCCGCGGTATTGTCCGTCGGTAGAAGACAAAATTAAAAAATTTCCGGAAATTACCAGCCACCCGCTTTTTTTGGAGCCGGAAGGTTTTAATACGGAGGAATATTATATACAGGGTTTTTCCACCAGTATGCCCGAAGACGTACAGCGCGCTTTGTTAAAAACCGTGCCCGGGCTGGAAAATACTCCCATTACGCGCGCGGGCTACGCGGTGGAGTATGATTTTTCTGACCCGAAAGACCTCTACCCCACTTTGGAAAGCAAATTAATACCCGGTCTTTTTTGCGCCGGGCAGATAAACGGCACCACCGGTTACGAAGAAGCCGGCGGGCAAGGCTTGGTGGCGGGGATAAACGCCTCTATGAAAGTACAGGGCAAAGAGCCGCTGATCCTTCGGCGCGATGAAGCGTATATAGGCGTACTGATTGACGATTTGGTAAACAAAGGCGTTAACGAGCCGTACCGCATGTTTACTTCCCGCGCGGAATACCGCATTTTGCTTCGCAACGATAATGCGGACCTGCGCCTTATGCCCTACGCTTTTAAATACGGCACCATAGAAGAAAAATACCGCCGCCCGTTTGAGCGTTACCAAGAAGAAGTGCAAAAACAGCTCCGGCACCCCGGCTGCCCGGTGGACGATACGGATTTGTATCCTTGGACGCCTGAAAAAGTGCTCACCCACGCCGACATACACCAAAAATACGCCGGGTATTACGAGCGCAACAAAAAAGACGCCGAAAAACTGGCCCAGGCGGACAGCATTAAAATTCCCGCCGGGTTTGACCCGTCTTCCGTGCGGGGGCTGTTGTTTGAAAGCAGCCAAAAATTAAAATCCGTTAAACCGCTTACGCTGGGGCAGGCTTCCCGCATACCGGGGGTTACTCCGGCGGATATACAGCTTTTGGCCGTACACATAGAGCGCTACCGGAGGTTGCACCGTGAACCCAATAATTAGCGCCTGCGCGGAAAATTTGCACCTGCCGCTTTGCGCCCGGCAAATAGACTTGCTGGAACGCTACGCCGGGTTGGTGTGGCAAAAGAAAGAAACGCTTAATTTAACCAGCGTGGCCGACATGCGGGAAATTTTCACCCGCCATATTTGCGACGGGCTCCAAGCCGCGGCCTATATATACGCCCGTACAGGCAATACCCCGGCCCAAGTGGCGGACGCAGGCAGCGGGGCCGGCTATATTGGTATTACCTGCGCCGTGGCTTTGCCGGGTTGTACGGTTACCCTGGTGGAAAGTTTACAGCGCCGCTGCGCGTTTTTAAATTGGGCCGTTATGATGTTAGGGTTAAAAAACGTAAAAGTGGCAAACAAAAGGCTGGGGCAGGGGGGAAACTTCTCTTTTGATTTCTTGACCGAGCGCGCCATGGGTAAATTAGCCGATATTCTGCCTCTCTGCGCGCCGGCGGTGGCGCCGGGCGGCTTGTTTATTGCATACCAGGGGGAACAGCCGGATGAAGTCCCAGTGGCTATGCTTGAAAAATGCGCGCTGCAGGCTTTGCCTTTAACCCCTTACAGTTTAGGGGACGGTAAGAAACGTTTTTTGGCTGTATTCAAAAAGGAAAATAAATGACAAGGTTTATCCAATTTCTGCTGCTTGTTGCGGCGTTTGTGCTGTTGGCCGGACCGATAATGAAACATTTCGGTTATGAGCCGTCCGCCGCTTTAAAACAACTGCAGCAGGAAGCGGAAAACTTTGCTGAAAATTTGGAAACGGGCTGGGCTGAGCAGCAAACGAAAAAAGAAGCCCAGCCGCAGCCCCAGCATAAAGAAATAGACGAAAAAGAAATAAGCAATTTATTTGCGGACGCTTCCGCGCGTAACGCCGTTGAGGAAGAACCTGCCCCCGCTTCCAGCGAGCCGGTGGATTACAGCACCCGGGAAGAAAAAGAGTTTAAAGAAATGATAGCCGGGCTGGAAGAGATTGGATCCATCGCTTCCGATTTGCCCACTACCAGCATTCCCGGTTTTTCCACGCAGGCGTACAGGCCGAAAAACTCGCAGGAAAAGTCCCGCTGGGTGCCGCCGCCACCGGGGTTTATGACGGCGGAAACATTCAACTATTTAATATACCGGGAAACCCACCCGGTTACTCAAAGCATTTCCACCGTGCTAGACACCATACACGGCAATTTAATGTTGGATTTATCCCCTTTTACGCTGGTGATTAAACCCAACCGCATTTTGGTGATGTTGTTTGGAAACAAAAACAGTTATATGAATTTTACCAAGCGGCCGCCGTGGTCCGGCGCGTCGTCAGACTTAAAGGCCGATACCATGTACGTGCAGGAAGGCAACGGTTTTTATCCGCTTTCCGTGCACGAGTTGACCCATTTGTATTTTGACGGTTATTTTTTGCCGGTTATTTCCCCGCTGTGGCTTTCGGAAGGAATGGCGGTGTATATGCAGATACACGCCAGCAAGCAAAAACCCTCGTGGGTGGAACCTGCCATGAAACGCATTTTAAAGGGAGATATTATCCCGCTTGAAAAAATGACCGAGACGGAAGACCTAAGCGATCTGTCCACCAAAGAGGCGGAACTGTGGTACACGCAGGCATACAGCTTGGTGGATTATTTGCTTAACCAGCGCACGCGCGACGAGTTTTACCAGCTGTGCAATGAGTTAAAACAAAAAACGCCTTTGCACCAAGCGTTATATAAAGCGTACGGCATGCCTTTTACCAAGGTGTCCGTATTGGAAAACGTTTGGCTGCACGATATACGCAAAGCGGCGGGGACCTTGCCTCCCGCCAAAAAACAATAGGAGCTTTACATTTTATGAGCCAATGGACCCATATCCCCATATTAGCCGCTGAAATTGCCGACCTGCTGTTAACGGACCCGGACGGCGTATATGCTGACGGCACCTTGGGGCTGGGCGGCCATACGGCGCTGTTTTTGGGGCGTTTATCCCCTAAGGCGCGTATTTTGGGTTTTGATAAAGACGCCCAAGCTTTGCAAATGGCCAAAGAACGCGTAAATGACCCGCGTTTAATCACTTTTAATGAAAGTTACGTCTGTTTGCCGCAAGAGCTGGAAAAACTGCAAATACCGGGGGTAAAAGGCGCTTTGTTTGATTTGGGGTTAAGCTCTTATCAGTTGGATAACCCCGCCCGCGGGTTTAGTATAATAAATAACGGCCCTTTAGATATGCGGTTTGATTTGGCCTCCCCGTTAACGGCGCAGGTCATTGTAAACACATGGGGGCTGGACGATTTAACGCGTATTCTGACCAATTACGGGGAAGAGCGAAAGGCTTCCCAAATCGCTTTGGCTATATTAAACGCGCGTAGAAGCGCGCCTATTCAAACCACCGAAGATTTAAAACAAATTGTAGAACGCGTTTACGGTTTCAGAGGCAAAACGCACCCTGCCACGCAAACTTTTCAAGCTTTGCGTATTGCGGTAAACGATGAGCTGGGCTCCGTGGAAGCCCTGCTGGCCTCTTTGCCCCAAATTATCGCGCGGGGCGGGCGGGCGGCGGTGCTTACGTTTCATTCGCTGGAAGACCGTTTGGTAAAGAACCGCTTTAAAGAGCTGGCGGCACAAGGGGAATGGAAATTGGTAAATAAAAAAGTGATAGTTCCTTCTTACCGGGAAATTTGCCAAAACCGCCGGGCGCGCAGCGCCAAATTGAGAGTGATTGAAAGACTATGAAAATATTCGCCGTTTTATTTTTAATCAGCGTTTTTGCCATGGGCGTAGTGGTTATGCGTATGGAAATTAACCGCTCCGGCCGGGAAATAAGCAAACTGCAAAACCATGTGGAAGTGCAGGAAGCGCGCAACCAATATGTGCAGCTGGAAATTGCCCGCCTGGAAAGCCCGGCACATGTTTCCGCGCTGGCGCAGGAAAAATTAGGCATGCAATTTACCAAACCGCATAATGTGGTGGTATTGGAAGATTAACTATGTTTAAACGCTCCAGCCCGTTTATTTATGACGTTAAAAACCGCATGAAAATATGCGGGCTTTTGTGTTTAATCGCGCCGCTGGCTATTGCGCTGCGTTTGTTTTATATGCAAACTTTCCAGCATGATAAATTTACCACCAAAGCGGAACGCGCCATTTATAACTATTTGGCGGAAGACCGCTTAAGAGGGAAAATTTTGGACGTCAACGGTAATTTTTTGGCCCAGTCCGTGCGCACCCATTCCTGCGGCATATCCAAGCGCTACGTAAAAGACAGAAACAAAACCATTTCTTTTTTAGCCAAGACCTTGGGCATACCCAAAGAGCGTATTTTGGAAAAATGGAGAAGAAACCGCAACTTCTTCTTTGTAGCCAAAAAAATAAAGCCGGACGTATACATGCAAATTGTGCCTACGCTGCGCACCTCTTTGGGGCAGGGGCTGGATTTAACGCCGGAATACGAGCGCATCCATCCGTATGGGGAAACGGCCATTGACTTATTAGGGGCGTCCAACTCCAAAAATTACGGTCTGTCCGGCATAGAGCAAATGTACAACCGGGAACTAAGCCAGGACATCAGCAAAAAACGCGCAAAACGCGCCCGGAGGGGGGAAGTGATTTATGACCGCAATTTAAAGGAGCACCGCTCCGTGGGAGACGTGTATTTAACCATAGATTTGCAAGCCCAGTTCTTTGCCGAGGAAGCGCTTAAAAAATCTGTGGAAGAATACGGGGCGGAACACGGTATTGCGCTGGTGCAGGAACCGTCCACCGGTAAAATATTGGCGGCGGCTTCTTACCCGGTAAAAGACGGGCAGTCTTTAGGTTTTCAATTTACGTATGAGCCGGGGTCCACATTTAAAACCATTGCCATTTCTTCGGCGTTGGACGCGGGCACCGTTACGGTTACGGATTCTATTGACATGGACGGACGCAAATGGGAAGTGGCCCGCGGCTTTACCATACGGGACAACCAGCATGACAAAGACTTCCTTTCTATACCGGAGATTATGCAGCTTTCTTCCAATATCGGCGCCGGGAAAATAGCGGTGGATCTGGGAGCCAAAAACTTATTTTATTATTTAAAGGCGTTTGGGTTTGGCACCAAGACGGACATCAATTTTAACGGGGAAGCCAAAGGCAATGTGCCCCCTTATAACAAATGGACCAAGGTGGACTTGGCCACCAAAGGCTATGGTTACGGTATTTCTCTTACGCCTATACAGCTTATTAACGCCTATTCCGCCATCGCCAACGGCGGCACGCTGATGCAGCCGCATTTGGTGGACCGCATAGAATATGCGGACGGACGCGTGGATAAAAAATCCAAACCGGTCAAAATCCGCCGGGTCATAAAACCAGAAACCGCTAAAATTATGACAAAAGTGCTTCAAAGCGTGGTGGAAGCGGGCAGCGGCAAACGCGCCCAAATAAAAGGTTATACCGTAGCGGGTAAAACGGGTACGGCGGAGAAATTAAGCAAAGAGGGGGGATATGGGAAAAGGAACCACATCGTTTCCTTTTGCGGGTTTGTGCCGGCAAGCAACCCGCAGTTTACCATTTTGGTAGTGTTGGATAACCCATCCAAATACACCTTTGGCGGAACGGCGGCCGCCCCGGCCTTTAAACAAATTGCCGAAAATTTACTTACTTTAAAAGGCATAGCGCCTGACCAAGTGGATTTTATTAATTAAGGAGACTCTATGAAATTAAACTTGACGTTTGCTAAAACCGCGGAAATCATGAAAGGAGAGCTTAAAAGCAATACGCCTTCCGCCAAGATTACCAGTTTTATTACGGACAGCCGCGTAGTAACCAAGGGGGACGCTTTTATCGCGTTAAAAGGGTTAAAACATGACGCGCACCAATTTATCAGCCAGGTAATCAAAAAAGGGGCTTCTTTAATCGTGGCTGAAAAAGCCAACTGCCCTAAAATAACCGATGAAAACGTTTCCTTTATTTATGTAAAAAACACATTACGGGCCTTGCAGGATTTAGCCAAATACCACCGTTTAAACAGCACCTTAAAAGTGGCGGCGGTTACCGGCTCCAACGGTAAAAGCACCACCAAGCAAATGCTTAAAGCCATTTGTGAACAAGCAGGCGAAACGGTAGCCAATATGGGCAATTTCAACAATCAGTTTGGCACGCCTTTTTCTTTGTTGGAAATACAGCCCAAACATAAATACGGCATTTTTGAACTGGGCGCCTCCCACCCCGGCGACATTGACGAGCTGGCCGCCATCGCCGTGCCGGACGTGGCCGTTATCACCAATATTTCAGCCGCCCATTTGGAATATTTTAAAGATTTGGAAACCGTCTATAAAACCAAAACGGAAATTGCCAAACATTTAAATTTTGGCGGAACCCTGGTTTATAATACCGATGATCCCATGCTCTCGCGCTTGCAGACGGAATTTAAAGGCAAAGCCATTCCTTTTGGATACAGCCCTTCCGCCGCCTTGCGTATTTTGGACACGCAGGATAAATTCTCTTTCACCTACAAAGGGGAAGCTTATGTGCTGGATATTAACCTGCACCCGCATGACAAATACAACGCCGCGGCGGCCGCCGCGGCCGCTATCGCGCTGGGGATATATATGGACGAAATTAAAAAAGGCCTTTTGGCTTTTACGCCCATGCCCATGCGTTTGGAACGGGTGGAAAAGAACGGGGTGCATTTTATTTTGGATTGCTACAACGCCAACCCGGCCAGCATGAAAGCCGCCCTGGATATTTTAGGCAAAGAAGTCTCCACCCCGCGCATTGCCGTGCTGGGGGATATGAAAGAACTGGGGCCTTCCTCCAAAGATTATCACCGCTTGATAGCCCGCCAGCTTTTAGATAACCAGGTGGATTATGCCTTCCTGGCTGGGGAACAAATGCACTACGCCTATGAAGTGTTGCGAAAATCCGGCGGTGTTCACGCCATTTACGGCAAAACCCCGGCGGACTGGACAGGCGAGCTTAAAAAATTGTTAAAAAAGAAGAGCGGCACCTGCTTGGTAAAAGCTTCGCGCTCCATGAATTTTGAAAATATTTTTAAGGAGATTTAAGTGTTATATTATCTTACCCAATTTAAGGATGAATTTACTTTCCTTAATATTTTCAATTACATTACCTTTCGCACCGGCGCGGCGGTGTTTACGTCTTTTTTCATCAGCTTGCTTATTGGGCCGGCGGTGGTGGCCAAGCTGCGCTCCTATAAAATACAGCAAATAGAAAGGGAATACGGGCCGGCGTCCCATCTGTCCAAAAGCGGTACGCCTACGATGGGCGGGCTGCTGATTTTAGTCAGTTTATTAGCCAGCGTGCTGTTATGGGCCCGTTTGGACAACCCGTATATTTGGCTGATGATTTTTACCACCGTAGCCCTGGCCAGCGCCGGGATTATGGACGATTACACCAAGCTGGTTAAAAAGAACCCGGAAGGAATGAAATCTTCCGTCAAATTTGCCATACAGCTTTTTACCGCTTTGGTAGTGGTGGGATACTTGGGGGCCAATCCGCCCAACGGCAATTACGCTACCTCGGTGATGATACCGTATATGAGCAAAATGTTTGTGGATTTATCCGTTTTCTATTTTGCTTTTTCCATGCTGGTGATAGTGGGCTCCTCCAACGCCACCAATCTGACGGACGGGCTGGACGGTTTAGCCGCCGGATGCATGGTATTTACGGCGGCCGCTTACGGGGTGGTGGCCTACCTAGCGGGGAATATACACTTTGCCGATTATTTAAAAATTATTTACGTTCCCGGCGCGGGGGAAATAACCGTTTTTATGGGGGCGTTGGCAGGGGCATGCATAGGGTTTTTATGGTTTAACGCCTACCCGGCCCAGGTGTTTATGGGAGATACCAGCTCGCTCTTTTTAGGGGGGGTTATCGGTACGGCGGCATTGTGTGTAAAGCAAGAGCTGCTGCTTCCCATCGCGGGCGGTATTTTTGTATTGGAAACGCTGTCTGTTATGCTTCAAATGGGGTATTTTAAATTAACCCACGGCAAACGCCTTTTTAAAATGACTCCTATACACCACCATTTTGAACTAATGGGTATAGCCGAACCAAAAGTAATTGTGCGCTTTTGGATTGTGGGCGCCATGCTGATGTTGCTGGCGCTGGCCTCACTTAAAATAAGGTAATCTATTATGCCAAAATTGTTCACCCGTTCCGGCAAAAAAAATAATTTTATTAAAAAAAAGCCACAGCCCCGCCCGTGGGGAGCGGTGCATAACCCTTTGCCGGTACAGGGAACATGGTGCCCATTGCCAATGGATAAACCGTTGGCTTTTATCACTTTCGCTTTTGTGCTGTTTGGGCTGATTTTTACCTATTCTTCCAGCGCGTTTGATTCTATCTCTTACTTTCAGCGGCAAGTCTTGTTTGACATACTGGGCATAGCCTCCGCCTTATTTTTATGGCAATTTTACGATAAATTGCAAAAACTGTGGATTTTTAAACCCATCCATTTAATGTATGTGACTTGGCTGTTGCTTACGATAGTGCTTTTTACCAAACCCATTGCCAATGTGCACCGCTGGATTGATTTAGGGGTGTTTAATTTGCAACCTTCCGAAATCGCCAAAGTAACGCTGGTTATCTATGTGGCGGATTACTTAAGCACGGTGCAGGGAAAGCTGTCTAAAAATTGGATGCTGATGATAAAACCCCTAGTGGTAACAGCCATTACGCTGGGGCTTATTTTAATCGCGCGGGACTTTGGAACCCCCGCCTTAATGACGGTAGTGATAGGCGCTATGTTGTTTGCGGCGGGCGCAAAAATAAAACATTTGGCGGTGCCGGTATTAATTGCCTTACCGGTAGCCGTACAACAACTGTTGTTTGTACCTTACCGCCGGGAACGTTTATTTTCCTTTTTAAACCCGGAGGCGGACCCCGGAGGCATTGGCTATCAACTAACCCAATCTTTTATGGCGGTGGGGTCGGGCGGTTGGTTTGGAAAAGGGTTAGGAAACAGCGAATTAAAATTGGAATATTTGCCGGCCGCCCATACGGATTTTATTTTTTCTATTATGTGTGAAGAAGTGGGCCTTTTGGGGGCGGCTGTATTATTGGCGTTTTTTTGCTGGCTGTTAGTGCGGGGGATCAGTTTGGCGAGGGTAGCGCGCAATAACTTTAACAGCCTGCTTATTTTTGGGTTGACTATTACCATTTGCGTCCAAGCGTTTATCAATATGGCTATGGCCATAGGCCTTATGCCCACTAAAGGGATTGCCCTGCCGTTTTTTTCTTATGGGGGATCTTCGGTGATTATGACGCTGGTAATGATGGGAATTTTACTTAATATGGCCGCGTCGGACTCGGCCCCTAAAACCCCTTTGCGGGAAGACTTTACTCACTATAAAACGAGGAACAGATAAATGAATAAACGTTTTATTATCGCTTCCGGCGGAACGGGCGGGCATTTTTACCCCGGTTTCGCTTTGGGCAGATTATTAAACAGCCAAGGCATGAGCGTACTGTTTGTGGTGCGCAAGAATGACCCGGCTATCCAAATCTTGCAGGATAATAAGTTAAAATTCCGCGAAGTGGACTTTATGGGTTTTTCCCGGGGGATTAATCCGCTGCCCTATTTTAAATTTATCGCTAAACTGTGGGTAGCTTTGCTCCAAATGAGGCAGGTAATCCAAGATTTTAAACCAGACGTCTGCCTGGGAACAGGGGGGTATATTTCTTTCCCGCTTATTTTTCAGGCCCACCGCATGGGTATAAAAACGGCGGTGCATGACTCTAACACAAAAATCGGCCTGGCCAACAAAGTTTGCGCTCGCTTTGCGGATTTATTCTTATTGGGGCTTCCTACCAATGAAAAAATAAAAAACACCGTTTTAACCAGCACCCCTATTCGCAGTGAATTTGCTATTCCCGTGGACCGCAAAAAAATATTAAAAGAGCTGGAGCTAAACCCCCAACAAAAAACCGTCCTTATCTTTGGCGGCAGCCAAGGAGCCAAAGGCTTAAACGCGGCGGTCATTCAAGCGGTAAAACGCGTTGTGGCGGAAAACCAAGATGTCCACTTTATCCATATCAGCGGGGAACGCTGGTACCAAACCATAAAAAACCAATACGGGCGCACGCTTAATGTATGCGTGCTGCCATATTCCAATGAGATTTATGAGCTTTTGCAAGCGTGTGATTTGGCTATATGCCGCAGCGGCGCCAGCACGCTGGCGGAGCTGATTTATTGCCGCAAACCGGCGCTTTTGGTGCCCTATCCGTACGCCGCCGCCAACCACCAATATTATAACGCCAAAATATTGCAATCCGTCGGCTGTGCTGTGATTGCGTTGGAGGGGGAACGGTTGGAACAGGAAATTTACCAGTTTTTAAACCGCGCGCTTCTTGTGCAAAATGACGCCATGCTTCGTACCATGGCGGAAAATTACGCCAAGCTGGATATACCCAACCCCTTGCACGCGGCGGATAATATAGCCGAGATTTTAAAAAAGATCTAGAGCGTGGCGTTAGTTTTCGTGTAACAGCCTTGAGAAATCAAGGCTGTTTTCATTTGCTTGAAACCAAAAGACGGCACTAATAAAAGCGGATATTTTGCGCTTTCACGGAAGCATATATTACACATAAAAAAACCCCGTTTGAAACGGGGTTTTAAAAAGAACAGTCCGTCTTATAAAGCTCCTACAAACTCTGCCAGTTTTTGTCCGTCGGTAGTACCGTCGCTTGTAATATTAATACGGTAGTTGGAGCTGCTGTCCTGGTCCGGGATAATTTGCGTCCAACTGACAATGCAAGTAGCGGTGCCTTCATCTCTTCTGCAAACATCCACCGTGCAGTTATTTCTTAAGGTAAATGTAAAATTTTTGGTGGAAAATACCGTTCCGCCGTTAGGGTTATCCCAGCGGCCGCCCTGCAAGTCCGCGTCTAAAGCCGTATTGTCCGTGGGGCAGCCCAATGTGGGGTTAGCCTGGCGGTAACGCTGGATAGAGTCCGTCATGGCTTTGGCATTTAAAAAACCTTCCGTTAAGCGGGCTTTTTCCACCGAAATGGTATACTGCGGAAGAGCCACAGAAGACAAAATGCCGATAATCAATACCACCACCAACAATTCAATTAAGGTAAAACCTTTTGTGTTTTGCATGGCAAATCTCCTTACTATATATAAAAATCAGCTTACACTGTATAGTATAATAAAAAGCTTTAACAAGGCAAGCCCAAAAATATTATTGACAAACCTATAAAAAAAGATATAATAATATATGAACATATATTCATATATTTGAGGTTATTTGTTATGGCAAATCTTAAAAAACAGGCGGGTTTTGCCGTCTGCGCCAAGCCGCAGGCGCATAAAACGGCGGCCAACGCCCTTAAAAAAAATCCTCCGCAGGAAGAAGAACTGTACGACCTGGCGGACTTGTTTAAAGCTTTTGCGGATTCTTCCAGAATTAAAATTTTATGGGCGCTTAGCGCTTCGGAATTTTGCGTGTGCGATTTGGCAGACGCGTTAAAAATGACCCAGTCCGCCGTATCCCACCAACTGCGCCTGCTAAAACAAAGCAGACTGGTTAAAAGCAGCCGCCAAGGCCAAAGCATAATTTATTGTCTAGCGGATGAACACGTTAAAAAAGTGTTTACCCTGGGTTTGGAACACGTGAGGGAAAAATGAGCCATTCTCATCAATACGACTGCGGTTGCTGCACGGCGGGCGCCCCGTGTGCAATGCCGAAAAATTATCATTTTAGACAGCTGGCGGCTGAAAAATACCCTTTGCTGGCGGCCGCCGTGCTGTTTGTTGTTTCCTTCTTTTTTAATGAAATAAAAACCGTACAATTTGCCTTGTGTTTTTCAGCTTGGGTTTTGGCCGGGAAAGAAGTTATTTTACATGCGGGCGCAAATTTAAAAAAAGGGAAAGTTTTAGATGAAAATTTTTTAATGGCTATCGCAACAATAGGTGCTTTTGTTTTGGGGCAATACCCGGAAGCGGCCGCCGTAATGATTTTTTACCAAGTGGGGGAAACGTTTCAAGAATACGCCTCCAGCAGCGCCCGCCGTTCCATTAAAGCCCTTTTAGACATGCGTCCTCCTTTTGCCCGGATTCAGCAAGGAGGAAAATGGCATAAAGTAAACCCGAAAAAAGTGCTTCCCGGCAGTTTAATAGCCGTTTACAGCGGGGAAAAAATCCCGCTGGACGGCACGGTCATAGAGGGGGAAGCCTACGTTGATACCTCCGCCCTGACGGGAGAACCCGTCCCCCGCCGTTTGTGTGCGGGCAGGCATGCTTTAGGAGGGTTTATTTGCAAAGACGGAAAACTGATTATACAAGTTCTGCGGCCTTACAACGAAAGCGCCGGCGCGAAAATACTTCAACTGGTAGAACACGCCGCTTCTAAAAAAGCCAAGACGGAAAATTTTATATCCCGCTTTGCCCGCTGGTACACGCCTTTGGTGGTGGGGGCGGCTTTGGCGGTGGCGTTGCTTCCTCCTTTATTTTTGCAGGAGGCGCAATACAAAGTGTGGTTATACCGGGCCTTGGTATTTTTGGTGATTTCCTGCCCATGCGCGTTGGTCTTGTCGGTTCCTTTAGGGTTTTTCGGCGGGATTGGCGGTATGGCAAAAAACGGCATATTGGTAAAAGGGGGAAACTATGTGGAAGCATTATCGCGCTTAGGGGTGTTGGCCACCGATAAAACCGGTACGCTTACCCAAGGCGTGTTTGAAGTGTCTTCCGTTAAAACAAACGGTTTGCCGCAAGAAAAATTGCTGGAAATCTGCGCGCTGGCGGAACACGCCTCTTCCCACCCTGTTGCCAAAGCGTTGCTGTGCGCCTGGGGAAAAGAATTAGATGTTTCCCGCGTGAGCCGTATACAAGAAACGGCGGGGTTGGGAATCAGCGCCCAAGTGGACGGGCAAAACGTGCTCATTGGAAAACTTTCTTTTTTACAATCCCATGGGGTGCAGAACGTAATTTCAGCTCCAAACGCGCTATATTGCGCCATAAACGGCCGCTTGGCAGGCTCCATAACCATAGAGGACAAATTAAAAAACGGAGCGAAGCAGGCTGTTTTTGCTTTAAAAAAGCAAGGCTTAACCCAAATAGTGATGTTAACTGGGGATAATTTCTTATCAGCCCAAAAAACGGCCCAGGAAACAGGGCTGGATTCTTTTTACGCGGAATTGCTTCCCGCGGATAAAGTAAGGCTGGTAGAAAAGCTTAAAGAGGCTTTGCCGCCCCAAAAGACCTTAGCTTTTGCGGGGGACGGAATTAATGACGCCCCCGTTTTAGCCCGGGCGGACGTGGGAATTGCCATGGGCGCCTTGGGAAGCGACGCCGCCGTGGAAGCCGCCGACGTGGTGTTAATGAGCGATGAGCCCATCAAAATTCCCCAAGCTGTTGCTTGCGCCCGGTTTACTTTACATGTCGTCAGGCAAAATATTTGGATAGCCCTGGGAATTAAAACGGTGATTTTGTTACTGGGGCTGACCGGGCATGCTAATTTGTGGGAAGCCGTATTTGCCGATGTGGGGGTATCGGTAGCCGCCGTTTTAAATTCATTTAGGCCGTTGAAATACAAACCGCGCGTATAAAATAAAACCCCGCCGTTAAGCGGGGAATACAGGCTTATAAACGGGGCCAGTCAATAATAAAAGGCCGAGAGGGGGAGTTATACTGCGGGTCAAACAAAAAGTATGCGTTATGTTTGGGCTCAAAACGGAAGTAAAGCGGTTTAGAGCTTCTTACCGTCAAAATGCCGTTTTCTGCTTGTTGGAGCGGATTTTCTTTAAGAGCCAAAGCATAGGCTTTAGCGTCCGATAAATGATAGAACCACATATCCGGCGCGGGGGAAAAGCCGGTCATTTTATTTTCTTGGATACGCACCTTGTAACCTAACCGGCGGGCACGGCAATAATCCCTGGCGGCAATAACGGAATGAAATTGTACTTCAAGATCTGGAACATAAGAAACAATTTTTCCATCTTTTACCTGAGGGTTTAAACCTTCCTTGCTGGCTTGTGCGTACATATCGGCGGAGGACATTGTTTTTAACCATACCCCCTCTTTGGGGGAAATACCCGTTATACAGCCTTGTTTAATTTCTACCTGATAACCTTGTTTTGCCGCCTGCACATATTCCTGCGCCTGCCAAAGAGATTTTAAACAAACGTCTTTTACCGGGCAAAAACCATGCACGCTAAAAGACTTAACCACCACGCTGTAATAATTGTTTTTAACGGCGTAAATAAAGGCGGAAACATCACTCTGGGAAGATAATTTGATACCCGCCGGAGAAACAAAATATTGTTTCCCTCCTGCCGTAACAGGCTTAAAATTTAATTGTTCTTTGGAAATTAAAGACAAAACTTTTTGCTGGGGGCGGGAAACCCGTTCCAAACGTATTAAAAGTTTTTTTTGCAAAATGGAAACTTTAGCCGAAGATTCCGGCAAAGAGGGGATAATCTTTTGCCCGCCTCTTTTTATAATTCCTTGCGCGTGGCAAAGTCCCAAAGGCAGGCTAATGCATACACAAACCAAGCAAGCTTGTAATTTACGGTAGAACATAACTCCCCCTTAAAGCATGATGTCTATGTATATTTTATAAGAAGATTTATAAGAATACATGGGTTCTTTGGCCCCTTTTAGGATAGGGCTTTAGACCTATAAAACATCCCCGGCCAAGCGGCAGCCGGGGAATAAAAATAGATAAATACGCGGATTTATCTGTTACAGCAGGTGATATAACTCTTTATAGTTTAAAAAACCGTATTTGGTTTCCAGCGTTTTTTCCAAGCACTGGTAAGACGGGGAAGAGGCTTTATGCAGCAGGCAGTTCGCGTACAGCCAAGCCACATAGTAAGAGGTCATATCATTGGGGGTGCCGTTTATTTTTTGGGCATATCTTTGGGCGTAGCAGGCATTCTTTTTTAACCATTTTTCCGTCAAGGCCCGGGCGAATTTGTCTTTGGGGTTTAGCAACTTGGCCGCCGCTGCTGCCAACGGATAAAGCTGAGTTTCATTTATTTGGCTAGGAAGCGCTAATTTTAGAATATTATTTTCCAAAAACAACCCTTGGGCTTGTTGATTTAAAAAAGCGTTAGCCGTTTTTCTATTTAAAGTTTTTAGTAATTTGGAATACTTTTTGCTATTTAACAGCGTGTTGAAAAGCTCTATTTTGCTCCCACTGCCCTGAACTGCTTTGACCGCTTTTCTTGCCAGTCCTTGCGCCTGAAGTGAAAAAGACAGGAAAACCAAACCTACAATTAAATATATTTTATGCATAGTAAATTATCCTAGAATACGTTTATTATATAAATCTGTTTTTGGGCGGGCATGGGTCTTTGGTCCTAAATCTGTTATTTTTTAGTCCTATATTGAACCGATCCCGTTTAAATAAAATACCCGGGGTTCATTTACTCCGGGTATGTGTGTAAAACGCAGCGTTCTATTCCAGCCCGCGTATGCGGCGTATATTGCGTTTGTGCTGGTCAAAGGTGGGGCTGAAAACATGCCGGCCGGTATTATCCGCCACAAAATACAGGTTGTCAAAATTAGGTTCCGGGTTTAGCACCCCCAAAATAGACTCATAACTGGGGTTGCAAATAGGCCCGGGAGGAAGCCCCGCATTGCGGTATGTGTTATAAGGGGATTTGGTTTTTAAATCCTTATACGTAAGGGCTTTTTTCCAGTAGCGGTTTTCTTTGGTGTTAAAACCCAGTGCGTACTGGACGGTAGGGTCCGCCTCCAAGCGTTTGCCTATTTTCAAACGGTTTAAATACACGGCGGCGATTTTGGGGCGCTCGTCATGGTGGATGGCTTCCCGCTCCACAATAGAAGCCAGGGTGAGTATTTCTTTTTCCGAAAGTTTAGACGGATACTTCAAAAACAACGGCAAAATGCGCTGTTCATACTGGGCGGTCATTTCCGCCACCACTTTTTGCGCGGGGGTGTCTTCTGAAAATAAATAGGTGGAAGGATATAATTTGCCTTCCAAATTCCGTTCCCGCACAATGGATAAGAACTCGTTTCCGTCCGTTATGCCTTTTTCGGAAAGGGCTTCGGCAATTTCTTCGCTCCGCCAGCCTTCCAGCACGGTCAGGCGTTCATAGTGGGTGCAACGCCCGCTTTTAATGCAGTTGATTACTTCAAAGCTGGGGGTGTTTTTGCGCAGGTCAAACTTGCCGGCCTTTAAATCTTTGGCGGAAGAAGTAAGGCGCAGCAATATTCTAAAAGCCAGCGGGTTTTTAATTATTCCGGCTTCTTTTAACTCCTGCGCGACCTCCGCCCCGCTCTGCCCGGGGTGTATGGTAAACGTAATCAGTTCTCCTTTATCCCAAGAGAACATCTTTACCAGCCACAGCACGCTTATCAGAAAAAGAAAGCAGATTAAAAAGAATATAAGAAGCCGTTTCATCCGTCTATTTCACCAATTTTAAGAAAGTACGCCGCCCAATTTGCAGCACGGCCCCGTTTTCAAACGAGAGGGGGGCGTCTTGCTCCGCCTTTACCCCGTTTAAACGCACAGCGCCCTGTTCAATTAACGCGCGGGCTTTGTTTTTGCTCTGGGCCGCTCCCGCGGCAAAAATAACGGCAGACAACAGAGCCCCTTCCTGCGGTTTAAATTCAGGCATTTCGTCCGGGTTTTGCTTCTTGGAGAAGACCTGCTCAAAATTGGCCCGGGCGGATTGGGCGGCTTCTTCCCCGTGGAAACGGCTGGTAAGCAACCCCGCCAGCTGTTTTTTGGCTTCCATGGGGTGCATGGCTTTTACTTGGGCCATATCGGCGGAGGTTAACAGCTCGTAATAAGAAATCATCAATTCGTCGGATATAGACATAATTTTGCCAAACATATCGTTAGGCTGGTCGTTCAACCCTACATAATTGCCGTAAGATTTGGACATTTTTTTCACTCCGTCTATACCCACCAGTAACGGCACCGTAATGGCCACCTGGGGTTCCTGTCCGTTGTTTTTTTGCAGCTGGCGGCCTACCAACAAGTTAAATATTTGGTCCGTTCCGCCCAGTTCCACGTCCGCCTTTAAGGCTACGGAATCCTGCCCTTGGAACAAGCTGTAAAGCACTTCCAACAGGCTGATGGGGTTTCCGTCCGCCATGCGTTTTTTGAAATCTTCGCGCTCCAATACCTGCGCCACGGTTACTTTTTGCAAGGTTTGCATCAGGCTTTTGCCGGAAACAAACGGGTCCAGCCATTCGCTGTTAAAGCGCACTTCGGTTTTGGCAGGATCCAAAACTTTAAAAGCTTGGTCCGTATAGGTTTTGGCGTTTTCTAAAATTTTCTCACGGGGAAGGACGGGGCGGGTGGAATCGCGGCCGGACGGGTCCCCCACGGCGGCCGTAAAGTCACCTATCACCAAAACGGCTTTATGCCCTAAATCCTGAAAACGGCGCAGTAAAGAAAGCACTACGCTGTGGCCTAGGTGCAGGTCCGCACTGGTGGGATCACAGCCCAGTTTAATGGTTAAGGTTTTGCCGCTTTCCAATTTTTTGGCTAGATCAGCCTTGGATACGACATCCACGCAGCCGCGCGTTAAAAAATTAATTTGTTCGTCAATAGTCATTTAAATAATCTCCAAAACGGGTATTACTAATATTTTACCATATACAAACTAAAACCGCCTGCTTTGGCAGGCGGTAAAAATGTTTATTTTGCGTATCCGTACCGGTTGGAACCGGGCGTGCCCGGCCAAAAACACAATATCAATATGCAAATGGGCAGCAGATAAACCAGTATGGTCCACCAGGCGCAAAAATTAATATCATGCAAGCGGCGTACAATGGCGCTGCAGGAGTATAACAAAAACAACAGCAAAAGCCCGCTGCCAATAAACATAAAAGGCACTAAAAGCAAATCCAACCCACCTCTAAAATGGGCCAAGCTGACAAACAAAGACCCCGCAGCGTAAATCACCAAAGCAATCAGCATGCGTACAATAAATTCTTTTCTGTTTAAACGTCCTTGCAAAGGAAACATAAAACCCCCTGTCTACTCTATTTAGTTTATGGTACAAAAAATACGTGAATTAGTAAAAGTCATACGGGTCTGCCGAAAGTTTAAACGGATACTTTTTCTCTTGAGCGGACAAACGGTCCAACGCCGCCACGGCGGGGAAGTATTGCTCCTGCGTTAATTTAAACAACAGGTATTGCTTTTTTAATTTATCCGTTTTTTTGCCGCAGGAAACGGGGCCGGCAACCTCCAGCGCGCAGCCCTTAAACAAGGCTTTTAAACGGGCGGATTGCTTTTCCAGCTCTTTATATTCTTTATTTTTTAGCGTAACGCGCACCAAACGCACAAAGGGGGGATATTGAAAAGCTTCCCGCAAAGCCAGTTCTTGTTGGAAAGAGGCTTCCCAATCCCCGTTTTCCACAAACGCAAAAGGATAAATATCCGGCCCGGAAGCCTGCACAACCAGCCTGCCGCCCGCTGTACAGCCGGCGCAGTAACGCAAATGAAACAAAAGCTGGCCGAATTTTTCACTGGCGCGGAAGTCCGGGCTGTCCAGTTCCAAATCCGCGTCCAATACGCCAAAAAGCGTAATTTTGCGCCCATTTGCGGCGCTGGCGGCCAGGCGGGTGCCTATTAAAATATCCGCCTGCCCGCTGGAAATGGCTTGGGCGGCCTCATGCCCTTGGCCGGATTTGGTTTTTAACGTGTCCGAATCCAAACGCAAAATGCGCGCCTGCGGAAAGAGCTTTTGCACTTCCGTTACTATTTTTTGCGTTCCGCCGCCGCGGGATTTAAAAATCAAATTGGCGCATTTGGGGCATTTTTGCTCCAACGGTTCATGCGCGCCGCATTTTTTGCATAATAAAAAATCCCCGTGTTCGGGCGTGTTTTCGCGCGAGAGAATGGCCCCGCATTTTTTACACCGGGCGTATTCCCCGCAGTTTAAGCAATAATAGGCGTTAGAATAACCCCGGCGGTTAAGCAATAATAAAACCGGTTCTTTGCGGGTTAAATTTTGGCGTATTTCCTGCGCTAAAAAATCAGAAATATATTTGGAATGTTCCCCGCGTTTTTGTGTAATTTTTACTTGGGGGGAATAGTCCGTTCCGGGTAGTTTTTGGCTTAATTGGTAATGGCTCACCCGCCCTTCTTGCACAAGACGCATCATCTCCAAACTGGGTGTTTGGGAAACAAACGCCACCATAGCGGAGTGCATTTGCCCGCGAAAAAGGGCTAAATCCCGCACGTGATAGTACGGTTTGTTTTCTTCCTGCTTATAGTTTTCATCTTCTTCCTGCAAAACCACAGCCAAACGCAGGTTTTTAAAAGGAAGCAATATGCCCGAGCGCATGGCAATTACCACACACGGCACTCCGTTTGCCACGGCGGAAAAGTATTTTTTCTTTTGAGCCAGTGGGGTTTTGCTGTGCCAGCAAAAAACGTATTCTTCCCCAAATTGTTTTTTGGCGAGGGAAATAAAATCTTTGGCGGCCACAATGTCAGGCACGGTAATAAGCGTCTGCCCAAAATTTTGCAGGGCTTTTTCGGCCAATTTCAAACAAAGCGCAGTTTTGCCGGTTCCTGCCGGTCCGCTTAGTAAAACCGGGTAATACTCATAGGCCGGGGAAGAGGCAAGCTCCTGAAACACCGTCTGCTGTTGGGGAGTGTGCAAGACGCATGCCGATTGGGGGACAAACGGCGCCGGGGCGGCACTTTCCTGCAATTTAAAATAAGGCTGGGGAGGAACCAAAGAAAATAAGATTTGGCCAATGGCCCCGCCCCAGGTTTTCTTCATAAAAGAGGCCAGCTCAAACAAATCACTGCCAAATACGGGGCGGCTGTCCACCACGCAGGCGATGTCTTTAATTTTAATATTATTTAATTCACAGCAAGGAGTAACCTGCAACACCAACCCCGCCGTAAGCCGCGGGCCGAACGGAGCCGTAACACGCACGCCCGGCCTAACCAAAGGTTCCAGTTCAGGGGGGATATGGTAGTCAAAGTCACGGTCCAGCGGAACGTCAAACACAACCTTGCAAAACATAAAAGGACCTTATTTGGAAGGGGCTTTTAAGCCCATATGCGCCATGACCATTTGCAAATCGGCCCAGGCGTCTTTTTTCCAACCCGGGTTACGAAGCAAAGCGGCGGGGTGGAAAGTGGCCAATATTTTAACGGGGCGGGGAAGAGAAACATTGTCCAAGCTTAATGTATAAAATTTCCCGCGCAACGCCCCTAAAGATTTGGCGTCCGCAATCAACGCTTTGGCCGATACGCCTCCCAAAGCCACCACTATTTCCGGCATGATGATGGAAATCTGTTTTTCCAGATATTTGCGGCAGCAGGCGATTTCCTGCGCGTTGGGGGCGCGGTCATTGCCGTGTTTTTCCGGGTGTTGGGGGTCTACCATAGGGTGGCATTTGGCAATATTGGCTATAAAAACTTCTTCCCGTTTTAAACCCATGGCGGCAATCATTTTATCCAACAGCTGCCCGGCACGGCCCACAAACGGGCGGCCTTGGCGGTCTTCGTCATATCCCGGGCCTTCCCCCACAAACATTAAACGGGCGTTTACATTGCCTTCCCCGGGTACGGCGTTTAAGCGCGTATCCCCAAGGGGGCAGCGGGAACAATTTTTAATGGTGTCGGCCAGTTCAGCCAGCGCGGCGGTTTTTTCTTCCGTTGTCATGACTCCTCCAACAGGGGCTTGGGCCGGTGGGCAAACCGGGGCGGAAACAACCGGCTGGGGTTTTTCCACCGTGATGGGCTGCGGATGCTGCGGCGCCGCCTGACCAAAAAACACAGTTAACGTGTCTTGCGGCGGCTGGGAAACCTCACCCATTTGCCGGGAAGGCCGTTTGGGGGAGGGAGAAACTTCCTGATGTAAAACCGGAGCGGCAGGGGATGTTTGGGACTGTGCAGGGGTATTATCTTCCTGCCCCGTTACGCGCGAAAACCCGGCGGCCGCTGGTTGGGCGGCCGCCGATACAAAGTCTTCCTCTTCATGGGCTGAAAGAAAATTTTTTAATTCAGCCGCTAAAACGCGTACGGATTTATCTGCCATAATGCGGTTTATAACTTCATCGGCTCTTTGGCTTTGCGTTCGGCCTCTCTGCGGGCTTCTTCCTGCGCTCTTAATTCAGCTTCTAAATTTTCTTTGCTGATTTTAAGCACTTCTTCTTTGGAAACTTTCCCGGAAATGATGTCATCCAACGCCACTTTAATCACCACGGCGTTGGGCTGGTTTTTATATTCGTCTTTCTTTTTTAATTCTTTGGCCCAGATAGACGCCAAAACCACCACGTCATAGCGGTCCCCGTCAAAGTTCATCAGTTTAGCGTCAAATTCCTTATCTTGTTTTATAGACATTTGTTCACTCCCTTAACATTACTTCAAATCTGTAATTTTGGTATCCTGGCGGCTAACGCGGCATTGTTCCGCCGCTATAATACCGGCCATTTTATCCACGGCTTCGTCCAAATCATCATTTAACAAAGCGTAGTTGTAATGTTCCAGCTCCAACATTTCTTTCTTGGCCGTTTCCAAGCGGATTTCTATATCCTGGGTGTTATCGTTGCGCCCCAAAATGCGCTTTTTTAATTCTTTTAAGCTGGGGGGAACAATAAACACGGTGGCGGCGTCCGGGTATTCTTTTAACATGGTGCGTGCGCCTTGTACGTCAATTACCAAAATGGGGCAAATCCCTTTTTTCAGTAAATCTTCCACCGATTTTTTTGGAATACCGTAATAATGGGTGTGCACTTGCGCCCACTCCAACATTTGGCCTTTTTTAATGGCTTGCTCAAATTGTTTGATAGTCCAAAAATGGTAATCTACACCGTTTTTCTCCCCTGTGCGCGGGGCACGGGTGGTGGCAGTAACCACGCGCGACACGGTTTTATTGCGCTTAAGCACCGCGTCTACAATAGTGGTTTTGCCCGCACCCGACGGGGAAGATACGATAATAGGGAAAGCTTTCATTGTTATATTTTAGTAAATATTGCCTGCCAGGTAAAGCGCGTCCCCAAAACATAAAAAGACAAAATAGCCTATTAAAACAAGAATAATTAAACCCATTGCGTCTACAATCATAAAAAATAAACGGCGCAAAAACAGGCGTGTGTGTTCATCCGCGCGCAGGGTGGGAGCCTGATGCACGGGCATATAGTTTCCCAATTCTTGCAAAAGCTTTGTGCGCGCCGGCTCTGGCAAAGACCAAAAGGGCACAATTATGCGCTTGCAAAAATCTTCCTTTAAAAACCAGCGCCGCCACCAGAAAACCCGCCATTTAAATTTTTTGACGGGCACTATTTCCAGTTCTTCGTCCGGCGATAAAGCCGCCCTGGCGGAAGACAAAAATACAAACCGGGCCTGCCGCAAATGCCTCCATTCAAAAAACGGATAGCCTATAACCTGTATACCATCGGTATAAATAACAACCCGCGCTTTAAAAGCGTAATGCCCCACCCAACATAAAACCGCCAAACATAACGCCGCCACTACATAGAATTGCAATAAATTGGTGCTTGCCCCCAGCCAGAGGGCGGTACCCAGAGCCAATAAAACAACGCAGCAACCGGAATAGAAAAGGAAAATCCTCTCCCATATGCTTTCATAGACGGCAAACAGTTTTTTGCGTTTCATATGTGGCCTCCGTGGGGCACGCTGGGTGGTACGGCTTGAAACTATTTAAGCAAATTCCGGTTTGATGCAAAAGCCCGGCCGCACATAAGACCGGGCTTTTTAAAACGAGCCGGTTTGATTAAAATTCCGGCTGGCAAAAGTCTTTAGCGTTTACTTTCGCCTGTTGGCCCAAGGATTCAATGGCGCGGGGACAGCCTTTCCAAGAACGGAAGGCTTCAGAAATGTCTATATAAGCGGCGTTGACTTTTTCGTTTTCGCCTAAAATGGCGCCTAAAAGGCCCTCGTTTTTAGCTAGACGCTGACCTTGCTGCACAGCCTCTTGCATGGAAATTTTCCCGCTTATTACTTGTGAAAATAAAACGTTCTCATACACGTCCGCCAAGAAGACAAAAGGGTCCGTAAGCAAATTATCCGGCGCAATAACAGCATGATATATTTTGATGTTGTTTTCCTCAGCCAAAGCGATGGCTTGCCGATGATATTGCTGAGCCTTGGTCCCGGCTTGTATGGCCGCGTTCCAACGGCCGCTTTGCACGGCTTGGCGGCAGGCAAGCGCATTATCATAGGCTTGCTGGAATTGCTGCTGCACTTGGTTTCTTTTAGCGGTAAGAGCCGCATGGGACAGGGCATCCTGCACCCCTGCCCGCAATAAAGCGCTGCACGATAAAACTGCTAAGAGTAGAAATAATTTTTTCATAAGAATATAGAATAGAAATATATAAATTTCATTTATATTATAAACATTTTTTGTTATTGGGGCAATATTATTTTACGACTGGGATAAATACTTTAAACTCCAGGCTTAACATAAGGGTTTGGGTTTCATTTAGTTGCATAGGTAGAATTCCTCCGATATATTCTTATTTTATAAGGCTTAAAACGAAGAAAGCCAGGGCCTTTTGGCCTATATGCAAAGGGAAAAAAGCCCTAGGCCCCACCCAAAACTATGTATAATGGATAATATGAAAAGATTTACTTTTTTATTTATATGCGTAACGGCGGGCCTTTTATCGGCCGCATGCGGGCAAGAAAGATTGCCCAAGCTTAATTTTTCCGGTCAAACCTACCAGTTGGCTTTTTCTACCCAAGAGCCAGCCGGCCGGATTAACGAATACCTTCTCCCCGGAGAAGACTTGGAAAGATATTCCAAAATGATAGGGGTTTACACCTTCCCCACACTTAAAGATAAAACCCCGCAAGAGGCTATAAAACTGCTTTCCGCTTATATGGTATCCAGCAATTCAATGGCCTCATACGAAACCCATGAATCTAAAGACAAAAATGCCGCCATTATTGATTTTTTGGTATTTTCACCAGGAGCAACAATGGCGGAATACAATGTATTTAAATATGTAAAAGAGGGGGAGAACATGAAATCCCTGCAGTTTGTGGCGCGCTGGTACGCTTCCCGTGGGGACGGCGCCTTGGAAAACGCCCGCAATTTTGCCACCTCTTACTTGGAAAACCGCCAAGAATGGGTGAAAAAAGTAGACGATATGCGTATCCCTAAAATATATGAACAGGATTATTCCATAGATCCCTCTCTTTATGTAGAAGAAGAACCAGCCGCCGTGGAAACGGGCGCGCAACCCCAGGAGGAAGCCTCTTCTGCTCAAGCTGGTGCCCCAGCAACACCGGCAGCGGAAACCGTTGCCCGGTAGTTTCATTTTTCCATAAAAAGCCCGGCTTAACTGCCGGGCTTTTTTATTTTAGAACGTATTTATAGTTTGTCTGCTCCGCCAGCTAACATAAAATATATCTGCTTTTGCTAGAAATTAAAAATAAAATAACATACAAAAATAAAAGTCATTAAAATACAAATACTTTTTAGAATTTTCAACATAATATCATAATAATTTTAATTTATGACTAATTTTAAAAATACTTAAATTATAAGTATTTTTAAAATTACATATTATTTTAATTAAAACATTTTTATCTTTAATTTTATAATTTAAAAGACAAAAAAGAAAATTAGTACTTATTGGGCTAATAGATTTTAAATAAAGCGGTTAGCTATGTTCCTTAGGTATTTGAAATTATAGTTTGAAGATTTTTGGAACTATAAAAAATCTATACTGGATATAAGGTTAAAAACTATAAAAAGAGCTTTTTCACTATTTATAAAAGGCTTAAAATACGTTTTGCCCTGCATTAGATATACCCCTAAATGCAAATAAAAGCGTTCCTGAAGGTATGAAACACTGCAAAGAATATTAAATATGGCGCGGCTATCCCTAAAACAGAAAGACCCAATTCCCGGAAACGGCAAAGCCGTAAAAACAGAATATAAGAACAATAGAAGTAAGAAAGCACCTTATCCTTAGCACACTGGGTCTTGGGGAAGCCGTCCTGTTATTTCCGCCAAGCGTTGCCCGCTTCTTTAAGAAAATACGGGTTATGAAAACTACATCAAATATTTAACCCCGGGTTTAACGCCTTGGGCGGGAGCATGCAGGCTGTGTGATTACGCCCACAGTAAAAACCACTGGCGAGGCCGGGGAATAATACCCGTCATAAATGTTTGGAAACATAGCAAACCGCTTCCCTTGCCTTTCATACAAGCTCATTTTATATAAAATTGCCTGTGCCGCCAGTCTTTTAGCCCTATGCGGGGAGGGACGAAAAGCCCACGCTTTTACCTTTTACAGAGGCTTTATGGTAAGCGCGGTATTTATAAAAAATTTCCCACATTGCGTAATACAATGCGGGAAATTATTGTTTCTAAACTACAAACCAATTATTATTTGTGTTTCTTTTTAGCCAATACATCCTTAGCGGCGGCCTGGGCGGCGGCTAAGCGGGCTATCGGCACGCGGAAGGCAGAGCAGGAAACATAAGTGAATCCTTCCCGGTGGCAGAATTCCACGCTTTCCGGGTCGCCCCCGTGTTCACCGCAGATACCCACTTTTAAGTTGGGTTTGGCGTCGCGCCCTTCCACTACGGCGTGCTCAATAAGCATACCCACGCCGCGTTGGTCTAAGGTTTGGAACGGGTCCGCCTCCAAGATACCCTGTTTTAAATATTCGGGCAGGAAGGAACCGATATCGTCGCGGGAGAAACCAAAGGTCATCTGCGTCAAGTCGTTCGTGCCGAAGGAGAAGAAATCCGCCTCTTGGGCTACCTCATAGGCTAATACGGCAGCGCGGGGGATTTCAATCATCGTGCCGACGGAGAACTGCAGCTTCTTGGTTTTAAAAGCGGCGCATACTTCGTCATAGGCTTGGCGGATGAGTTTCTTTTGGGTGATGATTTCGTTTACATCGCAGGTTAAGGGAATCATCACTTCCGGGGCGGCTTTTACGCCTTCTTTTAACAGTTCGGCGGCGGATTCAAAAATAGCCTTGGACTGCATGAGCGTAATTTCCGGATAGGTTACCCCTAAGCGGATACCACGGTGCCCCATCATGGGGTTTACTTCATGCAAACCGGCGGCGCGTTCTTTGAACACGTCCATAGAAATACCCAGCGCTTTGGCCAGTTCCGCCTGTTTTTCAGGCAAGGTGGGCACAAATTCATGCAAGGGCGGGTCCATCAAGCGGACGGTTACCCCAAAGCCGGCCATGGCTTTCATGGTGGCTTTGATTTCTTTCTTCATGTACGGGAAAAGCTCGTTTACCGCTTTCTTGCGTTCTTCCTCGCTGCCGGACAAAATCATCTTGCGCAGGATAAAGAGCGGTTTTTCGGAATTTTTGCCGTAGAACATATGTTCAATACGGAACAACCCAATCCCTTCCGCGCCGAATTTGCGGGCGTTTTTGGCGTCGTCTTCCGTATCGGCGTTGGCGCGCACTTTCAATACGCGCACTTTATCGCACAAATCCAGGAATTTGGCCAGGTTTTTGTTACCTTCGCCGGCTTCCAACATTTTTAAAGCGCCGTCATATACCCAGCCTTTGGTGCCGTTTAAGGTTAAGGAGTCGCCCTCTTTAAAGGTTTTGCTTCCCATGGAAACGGTTTTGGCTTCCAGGTTTATTTCCAGTTCGCCGCAGCCTACAATGCAGCATTTGCCCCAGCCGCGCGCTACCAGCGCCGCGTGGGAGGTCATGCCCCCGCGTTGGGTCAAAATACCGGCGGCGGCGCGCATGCCTTCAATGTCTTCCGGGTTGGTTTCTTCGCGCACTAAAATAGCGTTTTTACCGGCTTCCTGCAATTTAATAGCGTCTGCGGAGTTAAATACAATCGCCCCGCACGCGCCGCCCGGGCCGGCCGGCAAACCTTTGGCAATGGGTTTAGACTGGGCTTCCGCCTTGGGGTCAATAGCGGGCAGCAACAGTTCCCCAAGCTGGGCCGGGGTAACGCGCAGCACGGCTTCTTCTTTGGAAATCAAGCGTTCTTTTACCATGTCCAACGCCATCTGCACGGCGGCGGTACCGTTTCTTTTGCCTACGCGGCACTGCAACATCCACAGTTTTTGGTCTTCAATGGTAAATTCAATATCCAGCATATCGTGGAAATGTTTTTCCAGCTTTTTCTGGATGGCGTCCAATTCTTTATATACCTTGGGCATTACTTTTTCCAAGGTGGGCAAATGGGCGGAATGGGCATTGGCAGACCATTTGTTCATGGGGGAGGGGGTGCGGATACCGGCCACCACGTCTTCACCCTGGGCGTTGATTAAATATTCGCCGTAGAAGTGGGAATCCCCATTGCCCGGGTTGCGGGTAAACGCCACGCCGGTGGCGCTGGTTTCGCCCATGTTGCCAAACACCATGGTTTGCACGTTAACGGCGGTGCCCCAGTCATGCGGGATGTTTTCAATATTGCGGTACGCAATGGCGCGTTTGCCGTTCCAAGAGGCAAATACCGCGCCAATGGCGCCCCAAAGCTGTTTCATGGGGTCATCGGGAAATTCGCTCCCCAACACTTTTTTTACCGTGGCTTTAAAATCCGCGCATAACGCTTTTAATTCTTCCGCCGGGATGTGGGTATCGTCTTTCACGCCCAGTTTTTCTTTTAAGGCTTCCAGTTTGCCGTCTAAAATTTTACGTATGCCTTCGCCGTCTTTGGGTTCAATGCCGGCGGCTTTTTCCATCACCACGTCGGAATACATCATAATCAAGCGGCGGTAAGCGTCATACACAAAGCGGGCGTCACCCGTTTTGGCAATCATACCGGGGATGGTCTTTTCGGTTAAACCAATGTTTAAAATGGTTTCCATCATACCCGGCATGGAAGCCCGGGCGCCGGAGCGGACGGATACTAAAAGAGGATTTTTTTCAGAACCGAACTGTTTTTTTGTTTCGCGTTCAATTTTTTTCAGGTTGGCTTCCACGTCCGCTTTTAAGGTTTTGGGGTACGTGCGTTTGTTGTTCCAGTAGTAGGTGCAGACTTCGGTGGTAATCGTAAATCCGGGGGGAACGGGCAGTTTAAGCAAACCGGCCATTTCCGCCAGGTTGGCGCCTTTTCCGCCCAAGAGTTCTTTCATGCTGCCGTTGCCTTCGGCTTTTCCAGCCCCGAAGGAGTAAACGTGTTTCGTGGCTTTTTTTACAGTCTTTTTAGCCGCAGGTTTAGCGGCTTTTTTGACGGTCTTTTTTACCATTGCGTATCTCCATATAAAATATCATCAAACGGGCGCGAGGACCCGTTTTAATCCCCTATATTGTATTACATTTCCTAAAAAAAGAAAAATTTTTTCTTTAAAATGTTTATTTAAAGTTTTTTTTGCTAGAATATATCCAATCTTTATAAGGGGAACAGGTATGAATAATAAAGGAACTTCTTTCTTTCAATATTTTGTATTTTTAATTGTGCTGGCCATTGCGGCGTTTTTCTTTTTGCCGGATACGGTACCGTTTCCGATGGGGGGGAATATACCGGGTATGGATATGAATAAGATGGCCGCCCAAATGGCCAAGCAAATGAAAGAGCAAGGTGGCGCACAGTTGCCGTCCGCTTTGGGACAAACAGAAAAAGAAATTGCTATCCCGCAGGAAGTGTATGACAGCATTCCGCAAAACCCCGATTACCAGGAATATCTGTTTGGCAACCAAAAACATATATTAATGCTTACCAGTTCTCAAGCCACTTACCTGCAAAAAATTGCCAACGCCATAGATACCGCCCTAGCCGCGCCGGATATGCAGGCGGTGTATACTAAAAACATTGTGGATTTCCCGATAAACGAGCAAACCATGTCCTGCAAGGGCGATTACTTCAACTGCCCCAGCGCATGGCTGGCGCGCTATTGCATGGGCCAGGTGTGCATTATTAATCCGTCCACCCGCCGCGTGGTGTCCGCCCTCGTTATTAACGAAGAAGACGTGGCCCCCTTGCTGGAAAAATATAAAAATTGGTAAATGAAAAAAGCACTGATTGCTTTTATAAGTATTTGGATACTGGCCGTACTGATTAACCAATATACGGGGTGGAGCGTGCAGGATTTGTTGCCGCCCGCCCCGGTAAAAGTGCGTACTTTAACCCCGCAAGAAGAAGCCTCCTTCCCGCCGCCTGTAAAAATAGAAGATAAATTTTACCGCTTTAGCTCCCGCCACCCGGATGTTTGGTCCAAACCTTTGTATGCCGATAAAAAAACTGCCATTCTAATTAATTGGAACGGCAGTAACGACAAATTATTATCCGATTTTAGAAACCTGCTTAGGCAACCGGACAACCAGCAAGCCTATCAACGCAAAATTTATACACTCCGTTCCAGCATGACTACCTGGAAGTATGACAGCGCCAAACAACTGTTAATAGAAACCTGCGGAAAACAAGCGGCCTGTATTATCAATCCCCAAACAAAAGAAATAGCCGCCCTCTCCCAACAGGACCCCAGCTACCTGGCCGCGTTTTTAAAAAAATACCAAAACTGGTAAATAAAAAATCCGCCTTGCAACAGGCGGATTTTTTATGGCGCGTCAGGCTGGATTATTTTTTAAATACTCCCCGTGAAACCCGGTTGAAAAACGCACCGTTCGGCCTATAGCGGCCAGTTTACGGGTCAAATCCCGCACGTATTGCTCGGCGTTGGGGCCGGTGTGCATTTTGCCGGGGTATAAATCATAACGCTCCTGGCACAATTCATCCGTTACGTTGGGCATAATTACATTGGCTCCGCTTTGCAGGGCAAGCAGCCGCCCCTGCGGGTGCAGGCTTTCCATGGCGGTGGTGGCGGGAATGTTAATATCCGGCAAGAGTAACCGCATAACAGCCATTACTTTAAGGGATAACTCAAAATGTCCTTCCACCGCAGCCTGCGCCAAAGGCGTTTGCGGGTGGGGGATAAACGGACCAATGCCCGCCATGTCCACCGGCAAGGATTTAAAAAACAGCAAATCATCGGCCAAACTTTCCAGCGTCTGCCCCGGCAACCCCACTAAAGAGCCGGAACCCACTTCATACCCCAACTCTTTTAAATCCCGCAGGCAGCGGGCGCGGTTTTGCCAACTCATGCCCGGGTCCCATTTGGCATAGAGGGCTTTGTCGGTGGTTTCTATGCGAAGCAAATACCGGTCCGCCCCCGCTTGGCGGTAAGCGGCGTATTCTTCGCGGTTTTTTTCCCCAATGCTTAAGGTAATTGCCAGGCCCAGCTTTTTTATTTCCCGGATAATTTCCGCCATGATAGCGGGGGAAAACCATGTGTCTTCCCCGGATTGCAAAACCACGGTTTTATACCCTATTTGGGCGGCTTGGCGTGCCGTATTTAGGATTTGCCGCGGGGTAAGGCGGTAGCGGAGCGCATGGCGGTTGTCCCGGCGCAAACCACAATAACAGCAATTATTTTTGCAATAGCTGGAAAATTCTATTAAGGCGCGCAGATATACTTCGTCCCCCACGTATTTTTTGCGTACGCGGTCCGCCGCTTGGAACAATAAAGAAGCGGCCTCTTTATCTTGTAATAAAAGGATGATTTCTTCTTTGGTCAGCTGATGGGATTCTTCGGCCCGTTGAATTAGCTGCTTCACGGCCGCACCCCTTTAGTAGCCAACAGGCGGCGGGGGAGGCGGCGGAACAGGAGCGGCGGGAGGCTGGGGAGTAAGTTCATTTAATAAATACTCCACCACCGTTTCCGGCGGAGCCATGTGCCCATCCGGCCCGGCGGGGATAATCTTATAGCCCAGTTCCCGCAAACGGGCTAAATTTTGTTGTACGGCCGGGTTATTATGCATATTTTGCAGCATGGACGGGGCCGCCAGTTTAATACAGTCGCACGCTAACGCCGTACAGCTGATTAAATCGTCCGCCATGCCGTGGGCTATTTTAGCCAGCATATTGGCGCTGGCCGGCGCAATAAGCAACACTTTAGCGCCCGTAGCCAATGTTTTATAAGGCTGGTTTGGGCCTTCTTTAAACATTTCTACCGGGCAGGGGTTGTTGGTAATGTCTTCCAAGGTGGCGGGAGCAATAATTGAAGAGGCACTGGGCGTCATGACAGGGTACACGTCAAAACCATGCCGCAGTAACAAGGCCGCTAAATCCGCCGCTTTATACGCGTATAAACAGCCGCATACGCCCAAAACAACTTTTTCATTGTCCCACATAAAAAGCCTCCTTGAAATATACCGATATTGTTAGTATAGCAAAAAAATAGGAAAATAGACCCATTTTTTACTAGGCCCGCGCATTGGAATAAGCTGGGCCCAAATTAGGCCCCGCTTTGGGCCCAATGACCCTGTTTATTTTACGTCTAAAAAACTATCTTAGTAATAAGCAACAGCCCAAGGCAGAGGTGAAAGTTATGATCACCAATAAAGAAAGCGTGATTTTTACGCAAATAACCAAAAAACGCAAGTTAGACAGAGAATTCGCCTGGATCAGCCGCGAGTTTAGAGATTTTCATACCTTGTCTGACATAGAAATCTATAACGCGGAAAAATACGCGGCCCTGCATTTAGGCTGTCAATTTTAACTATTTGAAGTAATCCTCCTACAAGTAACACCCAAAGCCCGCCGGCCAACCCTTCCGGCGGGCTTCCCAATTATATGAGGACCCAAAATTATTTTGGGTCCAAAGACCCTGGTAAATTTTTCTTTTGTTTGTTATTTTTTAGTAAGATACAGAAAATTTTAACAAACAGGGCTTTTTATGCTAAAAAAATTAACCATTATATTTTTATTTATGATTTGCTGTTTGCCCGCATCCTATGGGCAAAAAGCCATGTTGGAGCGTTTGGCTAAAAAAGTAAATGACGCAAAAGCCTCCCTGTTCAAAAAATCTGCGCCGGCAATTAAAGAAGCCGAAACAGCCGCCGCCCAAACGCTAGAGCAAAGAGCGGCTGCCGGCACCACACAGGCCGCGGCGTCACCGGCAGCCAAGCAACTGTTGGAAGAAGAAGCCTCCTTCCATAAATCTCCCTGGAATATAGAGGCCCAATACCGCGCCGCTTACCAAATACGCCATTTTGTTCCCAAGGAAGCGTTTCAAACCACCTTTTTCCGTTTTGAAAAAACTACCGCAGCACCTTCTAAAGAATGGCTGGTAAACGGGGAAAATATTGTATTTGCCGGCCGGGCGGAAGTAGCCAAATACGTGGCCGCCGTCAAACAGGGAATAACTAACATTCCCGTTAAATACGGTGTGGTGAAACTGGATATAGAACCGGCGTTTGAATTACAAAACATAGAATACAGGGTATATACAGAGCTGAGACAGCTTAAAAATTATACACCCCCTTCCGCCATGAGCCATGAAGAATACAAACAATGGAAGCGCAAAAATGTGCAAAATATGCTAGAAAGCGGAGAGGGTATTGACTGGGAAGGCATTGATGCGCTGCCGTATTAAAAATTTGCTATACTGTTAAACAGAATACGGGATAAAGAACACAACATATGTTCTTTATCCTTTTTATTTGGTATAATTAAACTGTACTTTTGTAAGTATAAAATAAAATTAAAAAATAGGAGAAGATTGGTCTCCGGCTCGGTATCCCTTGGGATAAGAGATGCTTGGTCGGCAGGTTTCAATCTAAGTGTAAAAAAATTATGGTACTTTCCATGCAAGACAGAAAAGACATCATCAGCAAATTCCAGACCAGCGCCAACGACACCGGTTCCGCTGCCGTCCAGATTGCGTTGATTACCGAAAGAATTCAGTACATTTCCAAACACCTCAAAGCCAACCCGAAAGACTTTGCCGGCGAAAGAGGCCTCAACAAATTAGTAGGCCAGCGCAAACGCTTGTTGGCTTATTTGAAAAGAACTGACTTTGAAAAATACACCCAAGTCACCAAAGAATTGAAATTGAGAAAATAACCGCTTATGCAAAATTTTAACCATAACTTTGACATCCAAACCGTAGATGTGGAAGTAGGCGGGCAAAAAATTACTTTGCAAACGGGGCTGATTGCCAAACAGTCCGACGGGGCCGTAGTGGCCACGTTGGGCGATACCATGGTATTGGCCACCGCCGTTTCCACTAAGGAGCAAAAACCCGGTATTTCCGATTTTACTCCCCTTACCGTCAACTACAAGGAAAGAACCTATGCCGCCGGAAAAATCCCTGGCGGTTTTTTTAAACGCGAAGGCCGCGCCAGCAAAAAGGAAACTCTTTCCTCCCGTATTATTGACCGTACCATCCGTCCGATTTTCCCGGAAGGTTTCGCCTGTGAAACCAACGTAACGGCCATGGTCATCTCCAGCGACGACAAACACGACGCCGATGTACTTTCCGTATTGGCTTCCTCTGCCGCGCTGGTTATTTCTTCCATTCCGTTCAATGAACCTGTTGCCGCTGTGCGCGTAGGCCGCATTGACGGGCAATTTATCATTAACCCCACCAAAGAGCAAGAAGAATCCTGCGATATGGACCTGGTGATAGCCGGTTCCGCCCAAGGCTTGCTGATGGTGGAAGGCGGCGCCAAAGAAGTGGAAGAAAGCGCCATTATCCAAGCCATGGAAGCCGCTAAGCCGGAAATTGACAAAATGTGCGCCGTACAGCTTAAACTGCGCGAACTGGCCGGCAAACCGAAATTTGAATACGTAGTGGAAAAGCTGCCGCAGGAAGTGGCTGATTTGGCCAACGGCAAATTCCGTGAAACGGCTAAACAAATCCTGCACGCTTTTTCCGACAAGCAAACCCGCGACACGCAGGTTGCCCAGTTAAAAGCTTCTTTTACCGAAGAGCTGGCCGCCAACTATGGCGATAACGCCGCCGTGTATGCCGGCATTGCGCTGGAAAACATTATGTATGAAGAATCCCGCGCCATGGTACTGCACGAAGGGGTGCGCGTAGACGGCCGCAAACCGGACGAAATCCGCCCGCTGAGCTCTATGGTAGGGCTGTTGCCCCGCGCGCACGGTTCTGCGTTGTTTACCCGCGGGCAGACCCAGTCCTTAGCGGTAGCCACGCTGGGCACGCCGGACGATAAACAAATGGTGGAAGGGTTGGACGACACCACTTATGAACGCTTTATGCTGCATTACAACTTCCCGGGTTTTGCCACGGGTGAATGCAAGCCGGACCGCTCTCCGGGCCGCCGCGAAATCGGCCACGGGGAACTTGCCCGCCGCGCTTTAATGCCGTTAATCCCGTCTGAAGAAGAATTCCCGTATACGATTCGCGTCGTGTCCGATATTATGGAATCCAACGGTTCTTCTTCCATGGCCAGCGTATGCGGCGGCTCCTTGGCTTTGTTTGACGCCGGCGTACCGATGAAAGCCGCCTGCTCCGGCATTGCCATGGGCTGCATCAGCGGGGACGGCAAATTCGTCGTGCTGTCCGACATCATGGGCCTGGAAGACCACCTGGGCGATATGGACTTTAAACTTACCGGTTCGCGCAAAGGGATTACCGCGTTCCAGATGGACGTGAAACTTAAAACCGGTATTCCGCTGGACGTTTTAACCCAGGCTATCGCCCAAGCCACCCGCGGGCGTATGCACATTATGGACCACATGGAAAAAACCATCGCGGCTCCCAAACCCAGCATTTCCCGCTTTGCGCCTATCATCTTTAAGATGAAAATCCCCGTGGATAAAATCGGCGCGTTAATTGGCCCCGGCGGCAAGAACATCAAACGCATTACCGACGCCACCCAGGCCAAAATTGATATTGAAGAAGACGGTACGGTTACCATCGCCGCCGCCAACAGCGACCGCTTAGACCAAGCCAAAGCTGAAGTGGAAGCGATGACCGCCGAACCGGAACTCAACAAAATCTATAAAGGCAAAGTGGTTTCCATACAGCCGTTTGGGGCGTTTGTGGAAATCCTGCCCGGGAAAGACGGACTCTTGCACATTTCCGAAATTGACAAAAAACGCATTAACAAAGTGGAAGACGTTCTCCACCTTGGCGATATTGTAGAAGTAAAATGCGTGGAAATTGACAATAACGGCAAAGTGCGCCTGTCCCGCAAAGTCTTGTTAAAATAGCCGTAAACAGTTGCAAAGGCTCCGCCTCAAAGGCGGGGCCTTTGTTCTTTTTATCAAGGAGTTTTTATGCCCTCGTCAAATGATCTTTCTTGGATAAAACAGCTAAGCCAAAAATTACAGGAAGCCTTTGGCAAAAGGCTGTTGTTTGTTGGCCTGCAAGGCAGCCGGGCGCGGGGGGAACATACCCCGCAAAGCGATATAGACGCCGTAGTGGTGCTGGACGCGCTTACATTAGAGGATTTGCAAACTTATAAAAATATTCTAAACCAAATGCCACTGCAAGACAAAGCATGCGGTTTTATCAGCGGGGCGGAAGAACTGAAAAACTGGCCCAAGCAGGAACTTTTCCAATTCAAAAAGGATACGCTGGATATATATGGTCAGTTAGAACCGCTCCTGCCGGAAATTACCCGGCAAGAGGCTTTTTATGCCATGCAGACCGGGGCTGGCGCCATATACCATATTTTATGTCATTCCTATTTACACGGAAATATAAAAGAAGCGCTGCCGGGCGTATGCAAAACCGCTTTTTTTGTTTTACAGGCCCAATATTATTTAAAAACCGGGCTTTATGTTCCAACTAAGGCAAAACTCCTGCCGCTGTTATCCAGTAAAGAACAAGGGTTTATTCAAGTTTGTTTAAATGGGGGGGAAATAAATAATCCCCAAGAACTGTTTGAGCACTTGTTAAGCTGGAGCGGACACATATTAAGGGATTCCTCTCTTCTATAAAAAGCATCCAAAGACCTATGCTTGGCATAGGTCTTTAGTCTCTTGTGTCGTCATATATCAAAACCTATACTATATATAGTTACAAGGAGGATATATGAATCAAAAATTATTATTATTATCTATTTCCGTAATGTTAGTTCCTGGCATAATACACGCCCAATCTCAAAAACAAATCCATTTAGGCGGTGGATTTGTGTTAAATACCAAAACATATCAAGACTCGGATTGGAAAATGGTGCCGCCTGCCCGCCCCGCAGAAAACCTGCTGCCCGTGGAAGATTTGCATTTGCCTAAGCCTTTACCCAAACAAACCGCTGGAAACGAGCCGTCGGCAAACGCGTCGGAGAGGGCTGCGGCTTCCAACATATTGGCTTCTCATGCAAAACGCCAAGTTTTACAGCAATTAAACCCTGGCAATATACAGCCCATACCGCTGGAAAATCAAAATTTTTATAGTGAATATAAGGGAAAAGGTAAAAAAGAATTGACATTAAAAGATGTAAGCCGTTTTGCCAAACGGCACGCCAAAACATTTAAAAAAATCAGACAAAAACGCAAAGGCCATCAGAACCTTTCCAATGAAGAATTGGCAACTTGGTTTCAATTTGAGCAAATGCGGGCCCAAGTATCCCACCAAGATGAGGAGTTGGCCTGGCAGGGAAAGGGAATGCCCCGCGCCGCTTTAAGGCGCTTCGGAGTGTCTTTCTCTAAAAAAGATCGGGAACAACGCGCCCAGTATGAAGCGCAAGCCCCTAAAAGAGAATTGGAAAACCAAAAAATCCAAAATTATAATTTAACTATAAACCCCACGTTAAATTAAGTTTTGTCTATATAAAGGGCTTTGTCTTTATACACAAACCTTGTTTTTTACAAAGTAACCTTATATACTAAAAATAAATATTTTATAAGGAGTTTTTATGAAACATTTTTTAACAGCGCTGTTGACCGCGGTTATAGCGGCCGCTTCATTACAGGCGCAGCCTCAAAAGCAAATTCCGTTAGGCGGAGGCTTTGTGCTAAACACCAAAATGCCGTTAGCAATGTCTGACCTGTCCCTGAATGAATTATTTCCCATAAAGATGGAGAAAGAGACCCCTTTCCTGCCCGTTATTCGCTCTGCCAATAAACAAAAACAGCAGGCGGAGCTCCCCGCTAAAAAAGAACAGGTGCGCACCATCTGCGGGGAATGGGTAGATAAAAATGACAGTCTGATTTCCGTATACAAGGGAAGAGATTGGTATATACAAAAATCCTCACCCTGCGCAAAAGAATATTATTTAAGCTGGAAGAAACAACAGGATTTGTCTTTTATTCAACAACACCAAAAACGCCTGCAATGTGAAAAACAGCTTAAAAACAATCCCTCTCCGGTTGATATGCATATTTGCCCCGTATGCGGCAAACCCATAGATGGCCGCTGCGGAGCGATTGCCACATTTTCTGATGAAAACGGCAAAAAGCATTATGCCCATGCGGACTGCAAAGCCCAAGCCCGTTTTGACAGCCAATCCCATCAACTGCAAGAAATTTTAGGCATAACCGCATTTAGCGATGAGCCGCGCTCGTTAACGGCAACTTCCGCCTATTTAAGCCAACAGGCTAAAAACAACGCCTTAAGCAAATTGAAAAAGATTTCAATCCCCGCCGCTGCCACGCAAACGGCTCCGGCTACGGTAAGCAAAAAGGAAATGGACGCTTTTATTTCCCAAAACGCGCAGGCTTTAAACAGAGCGGCTTTTAAACAGCGGGAGGGGAAAGAACTTTCCGCAAAAGACAGAGAAATATTAACCCGCTTTGAAGCATTGCGCCAGGGTTATAATGCCTCAAATTCACAGTTTGCGCAGCAAGAGGCTTATCCCGTGAGAATAAACTTTTCTGCCAAGCCCAGCAAGCGCCAGAAAAAAGTCTTCCATCCGGATGAAATGACCCCTGCCGCCCCTGTGCATAAACCCGCTTTCCCCGTTGAAAACGTTTCTGTTGGGGCGGGGAACACCACGGTTGAGGCTGAGAACCCTGTCCAAAACGAAGGAGTTGCCGTGTCCCAGCAGCCTGTGGAGGCAAACACGCCGCACGGTGCAACTCCTGTCCAAAAAAGCTACTGGATTGTTTCTAAGAAGATGATTACTCAATTTAAACGCGATAACAAACAAGATATGCTTATGATAGAAACCTTGGCTACATCCGGTGCGGAAAGCAGTGACCCTCTGTTAAACTCAAAAGCGCAGCTCTACAAAACGCTAACGGACAGTTATCAATATTTGCAAACCCCGCAGGGAAAAGCCGCCTTGGCGCGCGTCCAAGCGTTTGAAAAACAGCACAAAGACCAAATAAATATTATCCGCCAGTGGGCCACTTATTCTTACCCGCAAGATATTCCGGAAGGGTTCAAACCGCTGGTAAATGAATATAACCAAATATTAAAAGAAGGAAACCTCAGATTCTAGTTTCTAATCTAATACCGGCAACCCCGCCCACCCAGCGGGGTTGCTTTTGTATAATATATTTATGCGGGGAAAAATAAGTAAATTTATTGTATGTTTTATGCTGGCGGCTGGCTTATTAAACGGCTGCGTTTACCGTAAAACTTTATCTGTTCCCCAACCAGCCGCTTCCGCCATACCCAAAGACAGTTCTGTTTCCTTACTGGTGCTAAACGCCGCCTCGTCCCGCTTATTTTTTACGTGCGCCTCCCCATGCTGCGCGGCATACCAGGGGTTTGAGCTGGCCTTGGATCCCACCCTTTCACACGCTTTGAGAGACGGCCTTCTATCTGCTGGTATTCCCGCCGCCACAGCGCAGGAAGAAAGCAACCATTCTTTTTATACATACACGGTGCGGGCGGAGTTTTTTCCTACTTTTTCCACAGAACAAAATTGCAAAACAACTTCCCGTTACCATGAAATTGCCGGGCATCCCTCTTTTGACGCCCACTTGCGCGTAACCTTGTACCGCGCTTCCAACGGGGCGGCTATCGCCCAGTACGAAGAAAGCCTGCCCATTACCCCGCAATTTTCTTTGTCTTCCCGGGTATTAAGCGCCGCCGCGCCTTTTACTTTTGGAATTTTCACCCCTATCCAAATGCAAAAGATGGGAAATAATCTCTCTTCCCAACTGCAACAAGCCCTGCAAACATTGCTTGCTAAAATAATTTCTTCCATTAAAGAAGACAAACCCTCTTTTAACGCCTCCGCTTACTCACCGGAAAAAGAAGAACCGGCCCCGGTTGGGAAATACCGTCAATTATCTCAAAGCGTGGCCCGTTTAAAAAATCCCGCCGGGGGAGAAGAAGGCTCCGCCTTTTTTATTACCAAGAACGGCTATTTATTAACCGCTTCCAGTCTGGTAAAAAACACCCCCTGGGCCGAAATTACGCCCGCCTCCGCGGATAAACCGCTGCGCGCCTACGTACAAATGCGCAACACCGCCCGCGGCATTGCCTTATTAAAAGTAAAGGGGGAAAATTATATCCCACTCCCGCTGGAAACCCAAAACCCGCATGCCTTTAAAGGGGAAGAGGTGGTTTCTTTAGGAACAGGCCCCAGCCCGCTTACGCAAGGCATTTTAAGCGGGGTAAGCCGAATAAACGGCACCCGCTACCTGCTGGCGGATACGGCTTTTGTAGCCACTCACACCGGGGGCCCTTTGCTAAAAGCGGACGGCGCAAGCGTACTGGGGGTAAACACCGGCCCGCTGCAGCCGGCTTTAAGCCAAGCGGTCAGCGTATTTGAACTAGAGAAAATTTTCCCTCAAATTATAAAGGAAATTTTTCCAAAAAGCACTTCTAACGCCTCTTTTATACACCCCGAAGCTAAAAATTATGTAAAATAAAGGGAAGCAAATTTTTGTAAATTTATAACCGAGGTTATTTTCTTTATGAAAAAAACAGCAGCCAAGAAGAAGCTTTCTGCCCCTGCCAAAAAAACGGCGGTAAAAGAATCCCCTATATTAAAAGACGTGAAACAGCTTTACGGATTCATGCAGGAAAATTCTTTAGATACCATTGAATATAACCAAAAAGGCCTGTACCTGCGCTTGGTAAAAGCCAAACCGGCTATAATGCCCGTGCCCGTTAATGTGGGCGGTGCGGCTCCTGTACAGGGCGGTGCTCATCCGGCCGCCGCGCAGGAACAATATAAAGAAGTAATCAAATCCCCGTTAATGGGTATTTTCTTCCGTGGGTCCACTCCTTCGGCGCCGCCGTTTGTAAAAGAAGGCGCTAAGGTGGAAAAGGGCGACGTGATTTGCCTGATTGAAGCCATGAAAGTATTTAACGAAGTACGCGCAGAGTTTCCCTGCGTCATCAAAAAAGTATTGGTGGAAAACGGCAAACCCATTAAACAGGGCGACGCTTTGTTTGCCATTGAGCGGGCTTAATTATGAATCCTTTGCAAGAAACTATTCAAACCGCCGCGGCGCGGATTATGGAATACTTGGCGGAAAACAAAACCGCTTCTTCCTGGAAGCTTAAAATCAATATCCGTCTGTCCAGTTCCGTATTATATATGGCATTGGGCGTTTTGTACGCGGAAGGCAAAATTAAGCTGGAAGCGGACGAGCTAAACTATAATGTGTCTTTAGCCCAGCCCCAGGCGCAGGAAACAGCCCCTGGGCAGCAGGCGGCTTAAAGCCCACTTTTACACCCAAAGCCCGGCCTATTTACCTTGCCGGGCTTTTGTTTTTTGTCAACCCGCGCAAATGGGTTGAACCCAGACGTAAACGTCCAATTACAAACCCATTAAAAAAATGTAAAATATACAGGTATGGCCAGATATTATTATACGTATAAAAAATCCAAGAAAAAAACGAAAAAGAAAACTTCTACCCGCTGGGTACCCACCGCCCTGTTTATTTTAGGAGCGGCGGCCTGCGTATGGCTGTTTTGTATTTTATGGTTTAACGTAGGGCGCGGCGCCGTGGGGGAAAATATATCCCGTGAGCTGTACCAAATATTAGGGCAAAGCGCGGCTTTAATCCCCTTGTTTCTGGCCTATTGGCTGCTGCAAAGCATACGCCAAAAAAGCGCGGCGTTTTTATTCTTTTTACTGGGCTCTTGCGTTACTTTATGCGCCTGCGCCAGCTTTTTAACTTTATTAAAACTCATTTTAACGGATTCCCAAATTTCCGGCGGGCAGGTGGGCCAAAGCATTTTTTATTGGTTTCAAGGCATAGTGGGCTCTTTTGGGGCGGGGTTATTCTCTGTGGCGCTCATCTTGGTGGGGCTGCATATGCTGTTTGCCATTCCCTGGGCCGTAATTGTACAAAAAACGGGGGAATTTATACGTTATGACTTTAATGAATGGATGGACGCGCGCGCGGAACTAAAAGAAAAAGTTTCCAGCGGCAAAGAAGCCATTAAAGAAAACGCCAAGCAAGAAAAGAAATCCGCCCTGCTGCAAGAGGGAAAAACGTCCGAAGAGGATGAGGCGCCCCGCTCCAAACCGGAAATACGCCGCCCGGTGGCCCAAATGATTAAACTGCCCCAGCCGGAACAGCTGCGCGCGGAAAACGCCTCCCAACCCGCCTTGGAAGAAAACCCCGCCGCCCAGCAAGACGGGGAACGCCCTAAATTTGACCCTAAAACTTTCCGTTTGCCTTCTTTAGATTTGCTTAATGACCCGGTAAACAACGGCATTGTGGGCCCTACGGATGATGAAATCGCCCAGGCCACTAAACGCTTGGAACAAACCTTAAAAAACTTTGATATTAAAGCCAGTGTAACCGGCGTATCACCGGGGCCGGTGGTCACCCGTTATGAAATCAAGCCGGACCCGGGCGTCACCATCGCCTCCATTACCGCGCGAACGCAGGATATACAAGCCAGTATGGAAGCCCGCGCCATCCGCGTGCAGGCGCCTATACCGGGCAAAAACGCCGTTGGGTTTGAAATCCCTAACGAGCGCCCCGTCATGGTTACCATGAAAGAAATTCTGCAGTCCCCCGTATACGCCAACTCTAAAGCCGCCATTCCCATTGCTTTAGGGCGTTACGCGGACGGGGAACCCGCCGGCTCCGTGGCGGAAAAATGGCCCCATATTTTGATAGCCGGTGCCACCAACAGCGGTAAGTCTATTTGTCTGCATTCCATTATCATGTCTATCATCTATAAATTGCGCCCCGATGAGGCCAAATTCTTGATGATTGACCCCAAACGAGTGGAATTAACCCTGTATGAGGGCATTCCCTATTTATACGACCCTAAAACCTCTTGCGATGATGTAGACGTAGTGACCGACGCGCAAGGGGCGGCTAAGTCTTTGCAAATGCTGGTAAAAGTAATGGAAAAGCGTCTTAAAATTATGCAGCTGGCCAAAGTAAAAAATATGGAAGGCTACAATAAATGGGCCGAAGCCAACGGCGAAGAGAAAATGTTCTACATTTTTGTCATTATTGACGAAATGGCGGACCTTATGCTTCAAACCAAAGCCTCCATAGAAGATTCCGTCCAACGTTTAGCCCAAATGGGCCGTGCGTTAGGCATACACCTGATATTGTGCACCCAGCGCCCTTCCGTAAAAGTGATTACGGGGGTTATTAAGGCCAACTTGCCTTCCCGCATCGCTTTACAGGTGGCTTCGTCCATAGACTCTAAAGTTATTTTAGACAGCACCGGCGCGGAAGACCTGCTTGGGAGGGGAGACATGCTGTACCAAAGCACGTCAGACAAAACCCCCTTGCGTATACAGGGCGCCTATGTTTCTGAAAAAGAAATCAACGCCGTGGCGGACTTTTTACGCGCCCAAGGCGCGCCGGATTACCCGGTGCAAATTGTGGCGGAACAACAGCCCGGCGGCCGCCCAGCGGACGGTTTAGGCGCCAGCGGGGAAGAAATTTTGCAGGCGCTGGAGCTGATTAAAGAACGCCGCCGCGTATCGCAGGATTTGCTGAAAGCCAACTTTGGCTCCAGCGCGCGCGCCACCAACATTTTAAGCGTGTTGGAAATGAAAGGCTATATTTCCAAACCGGAAGGTTCCAACCGCTGGGAAATACACTATGAAATGATAGACGCGGGTATAGAAGAGCTTAAAAACCCGCCTTATGACCATAACTACCAGGAAGAAACCTATGAAACCGTTTATAAATAAAGCCTGCCTGTTGGCCATATGCGTTTTATGTGCGGCCTGCAGCGTACAGGCCAAAGAAAAGACGGCAGAACCCGCCGTCCAGCCACCCAAAAAAGAAACCCAGGCCCAAACGACCACAGCCAAAGACCCCGTACAGCGGCTGCGTGACTGGGACGCCAAATTAAACACCTTGGAAACGGCTTTTGAGCAGACCTCCTCCTATGATGGAGTGGTTATCAGCCGTTCCCGCGGCAAGCTGTATTATAAAAAAGCAGGCAATCTGCTGCGGCTGGACACGTTGGATGATGAACAAAAGACGGACCAGTCCGCCGTGACAGACAAAAAAGTATTAAAAGTATTGGACGCTAAAGGCAAAGTGATTACCTCCGGCGCGTGGGCGGACTGGGTGAACGGACAGCCCAACAAAGCTTTGTTTGATTTTGGCAATTACTCCGCCTTGTTAGACGCGCACCGCGCCACGGTGTTTTCCTCCAGCGCACAGCGCGTTATTTTGCTTCTCACCCCTAAAGACGGGAGCGATTATAAATTATATTTATTGTTAGACCCAAAGGAATATTTCCCTCAAACCATTATTATTGAGGCCGATTTGATGCAAACCAAAGCGGATTTAAAAAACACGGTAAAAAACAAATCCGTTTCTCAAAATTTATTTAAAGAGGTTCTAGCCAAATGATGACCCTTGCCAATAAAATTACGTTAAGCCGAGCGGGCTTATCCATACTGATGTTTTTGTTTATTTTAATGCCTTTCTATTGGGCCCGCTTTATCGCCACCCTTATTTTTATAGTAGCCGCCTCTACGGACTGGGTGGACGGCAAAATCGCCCGGCAGACCAATACCATTACCCCGTTTGGGGCCATTGTGGACCCGTTTGTAGACAAAATTTTAGTGTGCGCGGCCTTGTTTGCTTTTGTAGGCATTAAAGAATTGGATGTGCCTATTTGGGCGGTATTTTTTATTATGCTTAGGGAGTTGATGATTTCCACCCTGCGCGTAATTGCCGCGCTGGAAGGAAAAGTAATGGCGGCGGAACGCTGGGGAAAGTTCAAAACCGTTATTCAAATGACGGCGGTGGGAACCATCTTTTTTGTGCTGGACGTATACCACCTGATGTTAATGACCCGCGGCGCCACACGCTACGTGTTTGAAATTACGTTTTATACGTTAAAAACCATTCCTTACGGCATTACCGCCATTGCGGCCGTTATTACGTGGATAAGCGCCATTTCCTACTTAAAAAATAACTGGGAACTGCTGGAAAAATCTTGGGGTATGGACGCATGCAAACGCTAATACGTATGCTGGCTACCGGCTTTTTTATAAGCTACCTGCCGCCTTTGGTTTTTAAGTTTAAGAAAAACACCGGCGCCGGTTTTTTAGGCACGTTAGTGGCTGTTCCGTTTGTTTTTATCCTGCCGGCGGATTATATGCTGTATCTTATCTTTCTGCTGGCTTTTTGGGCATTTGCGGTATATATCTGTAAAAAAGTACAATTTAAGGGATACACCGGGCATGATAACCCAAAAATAGTAATAGATGAAATGGCCGGTTACTTTACGGCGGTGCTTTTTTTACCCCGCCAATGGCCGTATTTGTTGGCGGCGTTTGTATTGTTTAGAACGTTTGACTCGTTAAAACCCTGGGCCGTAAAAACATTTGACCGCATGGAAAACGCTTTTGGGGTGGTGTTTGACGACGTGGCCGCCGGGCTGATGGCCAATATTTTAATACAGCTTTTTATTATATTTGTTGTTAAAGCCTAATTGAAGGAGATTAAATTACATGGAACTTTCCAATATGACCAATCTGCGAGAGATTTTTTCCGCCGGCGGGCCGGTACTTATTTTGCTGATTTTGCTGTCCATTTACTCTTTGTCCGTCATTTTTGAGCGGTGGGTCAAATTCCGCCGTTCCATAGGCATATCCCGCAAGTTAATTGCCTATTGCCGCCATCCTTTACGCTCGTATAACTTTCCTAAAGTAGAAGACGCCTGCCGCAAGGATATTACCCACGACACCCCTGCCTCCAACCTAATTTTGCGTTTACTGCAGGAAAGAACCCGCTCAAAAGCGGAACAAAAAGAAATTGCCGCTTCCGTGATTGACTGGGAAGTCACCCGCCTGCAAAGCCGCTTAACCGTACTGGGCACGCTGGGAAGCATCACTCCGTTTATCGGGCTTTTTGGTACCGTAATTGGGGTTATGCACGCGTTTAAAGATTTGGCGTCCTCTTCCGCGGCCGCGGCGGGAGCCTCGGTAGTGGCGGCGGGTATTGCCGAAGCCCTTATTAATACGGCCGCCGGGCTGTTTGTGGCTATTCCGGCGGTTATCGCGTATAACTATTTCCTAAGCAAAACCAATTATTTTGCCAAAGAGTTGGAAAATATCGCCGACGAAATTATCTTTAACCAGGTACAAGAATAATGGCTCATAAACAAAGAACCGTCATGGCGGATATTAATATGGTGCCGTTTATTGATATCACGCTGATATTGCTAATCATTTTTATGGTTATGAGCCCGCTTTTGGTGCAAATGCAGCTTAGCGTGGATTTGCCCCGCGCCAAAGCCATTAATACCACGGCGGAGGACGATGTCATCCGCGTGGAAGTGCTCAAAAACGGGGCCATTATTGTGGCTGAAAAGAAAATTTCCGCCGCCGCGCTGGAAAAAGAACTCATTTTGCGTATGGGCAAAGCCAACAAAAAAACCATTTTGGTACAGGCGGATAAAGAAGTTCCCATACAAAACGTGGTGGACGTGTTTGACGTGGCTAAAAAATTAGGCGCGGCCAAATTGGGGATTGGGGTTTTATCTAAAAGCTAATGAACCGCTATCTTGCGTATTCCGGCGGAGTGCACGCCTTATTGTTTCTACTGCTTTTCCTGGTAATGTTACCCGCCGGGAAGCAGATTTCCGCCACGTATACGATTGATTTTATAGGCAGCGGCAAAGTAGTAGCCACTACCGGGCAGGAGGCGCAGTCCCCGGTGAAAACCCAGGCCCCTAAAGCGCCGGAAGTAAAAGCCCAGCCCGTTGCCAAGCCAGAAGCGGAGCCAAAACCAGCGGCCAAACCCGCTAAAAAAGCTTACACGGCTAAAAGTGAGATTACCACAAAAAAACAAACCGCCAAGAAGCAAGCCCAAGCCCCGCTGGCGGCGCCCAGCGTGTTAGACGAAGGGGAAAACACCCAAAAAGACGACGCCCTTCAAGCCAGCAAAGAGGGGGAATTCCAAGGCGGAAACATTCAAACGGATTTTGCAAATTTTCCTTACCCTTGGTATATTACCCAAGTACGCAACGCCATGTGGATTGAATGGGAAAAACGCCGCCCCGCCGGAAACGTACTTTCCGCGTTGGTATCATTTTCCATCGTGCGGGACGGAAAATTAAAAGACGTGGAAGTACAGCGTTCTTCCGGCGATGATACCTTTGATTTTGCGGCTACTTCCGCAGTAATTAACGCAGGGCCCTTCGCGCCCCTGCCCATGTATTATGAAAAAGATGAACTGACCGTGGTGGTAGAGTTCAAACAGGAGAAATAGCTTATGACAGGTTGGCAACGTTTCGGCCTTATGTTGTTATGTTATTTTGGGGTAATGGTATTGTTCCCCGATTATGATGCAGCCGGGTTTTATTTTGCCGGCATCACCCTAATGATGTGGACGGGGGTTATTTTGGTTTTAGCCGTCATAAACAATATATTGGGGTTGTATAACTTCCCTAATTTTTGCCGGTTTATCACGCTTGTTTTTATTGCGGCGGTGTTATTTTCCTTATTGTGGTATTTCCCGCAAAAAGATAACGTAACCCCTATCAATAAGTTAAAATACGGAGAGTTTCCCACCATGCAGGATATTAAACGCGGCGTAAACCGTTTTACCTTTAATTTTGATTTCGTCCGCCGCCGTGCCACCCGCCCGGAAAACTTTATTAACCAAGAGTTGGAAGACAATAAAGAAAAGATTGATGAAACCAACCAAGCCATTAAAGAAGCGGCTGAAAAAGCCAAAAAACAAGCCGCCAAAAAAATAGAGCAAACGTTGGAAATTGAGGTAGAGTAAACACCATGAAACCTACCGTGCTTATTACCGGCGGAAACGGCTTTATAGGCCGCAAATTGACGGACTTGCTGCTCTTGGAAGGGTTTAACGTGCGGGTTACTTCCCGCCGCGCGCCCAAACACCAACCGGCTAACCCTGCCGTAAAAATAGTGCGGGTAGATTATGATAATGTGGACAGTTTAAAACAAGCCATGGAAGGATGTCAGGGGGTGTTTCACTTGGCGGCCGCCATTTTTGGCTTCAACCGGTCCGATTTTGAGCGCGCCAACGTAACCGCCACCCAAAACGTAGTAGCCGCGGCAAACCAAACCCCGGGGTTGGAAACTTTTGTGCATGTATCCAGCCTGGCGGCCAGCGGCTACGCGGCGGATTTGGAACACCCGCGCACGGAAGAAGACGCCCCGGCCCCCGTTTCCGATTACGGACGCACCAAACTGGGGGGGGAACTGGCCGTACACACCTTAAAAAACGGCATTAAGTGGACTGTCGTCCGCCCGCCCATCGTATACGGGAAAAATGATTCCGGAGTATCTAAAATTGCCGCGTGGGTAAAAAGGGGGTTAATGGTGAATACCTCCGGAAACGGATATTTCAGCTTTGTACATGTGGACGATTTGGTCTCGGCCTTGGTTACGGCCTATAAACGCCCGGATACGGCACACCAAACCTATTTCGTGTGCGAGAGCGCCGTATACAGCTGGCCGGATTTTATAAGCCGTATGGCGGCGGCCATGCGCGTGCATAAACCTTTTATGCCCAAAGCCCCCGTATGGCTTATGCGCGCGGCCGCTTTTTTGTATGAAAGCGTTGCCCGCGTGAGCGGTATAGAGCCCGCTTTAAATTATGACAAAGTAACAGAAGCTATCATCCCCGGCCATTGGATTTGCAGCAATAAAAAATGGACGGAATTGACCGGGCAAACTTTCACCAGCTTAGATGAAGGCCTTAAGAAAAGTTTCTAAAATTTTGTTATAATATTTATGTTGTTGCTGAAGAAACAGTAACAAAATAAATGAATTTTGGAGAGGTGGCTGAGAGGCCGAAAGCGGCGGTTTGCTAAACCGTTATACGGGTTAATTCCCGTATCGAGGGTTCGAATCCCTCCCTCTCCGTATTTTAGTTTTGAATTTTAAGCATATATCCCCGTTGAGGCAAAAGCCCGACGGGGATTTTTTTATGCACGACTTTCAACATGCGGTTTTTTGCAGAATTTTGTGATTTGTGGCCAATCTTTTGTTTTTATGCTGACGAGGTTAAGCAGGAAGTTGTCCTTGTCCCTTGTATCTAAGCTCTAACTAAGAGGATTAACAATAAATGTTTTACAAATCAAACCACTGAATTTTTATTTGGCATCATACCACGATTTTGGAATCAAGGCTTCACCATCACTCCAATTTGCCACAATATGTTTATATTTATCAGGGATATTTCCCCATATGGACTCCCCAGCATGATCTGAAACAATGATCTGCAAACTTCCCTTTGCATCTCTAGTAGCATCTTCAAATGTTTTAAATATTTTTTTTACTTGTTCAACATCATTACCGCTATTCATATTGTTATCTTTGGTAAGAAGTTTTTGTGGAAAATAGACCTGGCTAGGCTGGTCATATATTATAAAATTAAGCATGGGCAATTCTCGCTCTAAAAAATGAAAATGGAATCCCAAAAGGACTCCTATATGAAACGCAACCCAATTGGAACCACTCCCCGTTTCCCATAAATAGAAATCCATCTCGTCCGATTCTTCTTTCTTAACTTTTATGGTCATGTCGTCTTTGACAAATTGAGAAATGTAATGAAATTCCTTAATATCAGGAAGATATTTTTGTCCATATTTAATAATATTATCCATACACTCTTTATACTGCCTTCTTACATCGTTAACCTGTATTGCATTTATCTCTGCTTGTACTTTATTGATATCAGCCAACAACTTCTCATCTTTGGAATTTGCTAAATCTAACAATAATTTTGATTTTATTATTATATCTCCATATATTGTTTCAACGATATCTTTCTCTCTTTCGATTTTGCTTGTTTCTAAGATTTTATTCTTTAATTGTTCTATCCGCGAAGAGATATTGTATATTTCTCTGTCAATGTCCATTAGTTTTTTAACATATAAAGCAGTCTCAGGCTTTAATGCTTGATTTAAATTCTTTGTAATATTATCTAAATTGGAACAAAATTCATCTATATCACTTATACAAGAAATTTCTTCAGAATTTTCTTCACAAAATGCTCTAATAAACTGTACGATTTCAAGTCTATCTTTTCTGATTTCCTGGCTTTGATTCCGTTCTTTTAATAATTGTATTAGCCTTTCGATATATTCTTTTTGCGTTTGAAGAGATATCAACTTATTATTTAGTGGCGTAATTTCATTATTAAGGTCATTTAATAAATCACTGATTGAGTCCGCTTGTGCCAGACTGGGTGCTAGATCTCTAATTGTTTTTTGAGAAATAATCTGTAAAATTTTTTTATAATCCCGAACATCTTTGATATTTTTCGTATATTTCGCATCCAATAGACCGTATTTGATAGCTTTTGAAATAATTGAGGTGGCCCTTTCTAATTGTCTATCTTTATTTTTCTGATAATTTGCATTATTTTTTTGCAGTTCCTCCAGTTGTTTCTTAAGCTCATCTAATTTGTTCCTATTTTCAATATTTTCTAAAGTTTCAGCACCAATAATAAGATTAAAAACAGGAATTATTAAATTCTTATATTTGGAAACATCCATTTTATATAACAAACAATTCGGATTTGCAACTATATATTGTGGTTGAAAATTAAATGTTACTAGATCTCTAAAACTTAACCGCGCATTTCTCATTCCCATTGAATATTTAGGTTCGCAGAATGGAACGCCCATTATTTTATTAAAATTAATTTTAAATTCATCAATAGATTGCTCTTTGGTAATATCTAAATTTTCAGGTATTTTCTGCATGTCTTCCAAAACAATTATCTTCTTGCTCGATTCATCAAGATTTTCTCGAGCCAATAATACTTTAATTCCTGAAATATTTAGCACTATTCCAAAAAAAGCAGAGTATTCACGGATATGTCCAACCGGAATTTTATTTTGTGTACTCCCCAAACAATAATCAATGATTGGAATGATTGCAGATTTTCCCGTTTGAGACAGTCCATGAATAATATTAACTTTACCCATTGAAAACGTCAAAATTCTAGGTTTTAAATTTGGATTTTTTGCCCAAATAATAATATTTTCTATTTGTATATTTTTCATTATAAGATAACCTCTAAATTTTTCAAAACTTTATTAAAATCGGTATCATCTGCATAAAGTTTAGATAATACAATGGTAGCGCTCACAAGAACGGACAGTTCTTTATTTAAGTCAAAATTAGGAAAATGAATATCACTTGGCTTTATATATCCCTCCGAAGTAAGTTCTACCAATTTTGTATCTACCGCAAAGATAATTGATGCCATGATAAATTCCCGAAATCTCAGTATCACGCCATTTATAGTCCCTAAAGTCAGATTGTTATCGCGCTTACCAATATATCCAACTTTTTCATAAAACTTGCTGATTTTAATAATTTTATGAGATTTACCATTAGTATCTAAGCAATACAAAATTTCCCTGGTATCTTTGACCATTATCAAAGGGATAAATATTAGCACATCAAGCAAATTTAAATAATTCTTTTTTCTTTGATAAAAAAGCTTTGCAAATGTGTATATTAGAAAAGCTCCCAACGCAGGATTTTGTATATCATTACAATATTTTTTATATATCTTCTTCATAAAAATCTTTAAATTTTTCCTTATATTTATGATGCCAACCAACTGAATGTCTATCATCTACAGGGTTATTGGCCATTTTATTATAGACACCTCTCGCAACTCTTTTTTCAGACCCTTGAATTAGTAAAGATTTTGGTTGAATCTTTTCCTCACAACATTTACGATACAGTTCCACCCCATCATATTCTTGATTTTTTGTTGCTAAATAAGTTTTGTTTTCTTGCCATTCTCTTTTTGCTTCATCGTATACTTGTCTAATATCCGATTCTGCAAGATAGCCATAAGCCAAGCAATCAAGACATAATATATCCCATGCGATATAATCTATGATTGCATTTTCGATGGAATCTTTAAGTCCTATTTCTTCCAATTGTTTTACCATCAAAGATGATTCTAAACCTTTTATTTTTTTACGTTCTATATTTGAACTATCTAGAAGGTTATAAATTGGCGGCCGATTGTATCTGTCTTTATAAAAATCAAAATCTGCCCTTGTAAATTCAATTAATTTTTCTGCCTTTAATTTAGGATTTTCTAAAGAAATGTAAAGTTTCCCTTTAATATAGGTATTGAATTCTCTCACAGGATGAAATAATTCACCATATTGTTGTTCTAGCAACTTCTCAAAATCTTCCGGAGATGTAGTATTAGGCTGTTCAATATAAAAAGAAGTTAAAATTAACTTAACCAAGTCCTTATCCTCATTCATAACTTCAAAATATCTTTTGATTTCATCAGAATGAGACTCGGTTTTAAAATACTTCTCTTGCTTTTCCCAAATTTGATTGAAATTATTATTTTTTTTAATATTTAAAAAATCATTTGCCAAAGGACCAATATTACATTTGTTCCATGTATAAATAACAAACTTAGTATCAGGCCTCAATTGTTCTCTTTTATTACTGATTACAATAAACCAATTATATAATGCATTCCATAAATCCTTAGAATGATCAGTGAAATTACAAGGAGATTTATATTTTATCTGCTCCAATTTTTTGATTTTATTATCGTAATCAAACACAGACACATCGTCCCAATGTTCTATCTGTACTTTTGCAACCGAGGTGTCCGATATGATGTGATACAAAGCTCTAGGAGCTTCCACAAAATATCCAAGAAAAGAATCCACTTTTTCATTCGTTGATTTTTCCATACGTATATTATAGCTAAAAACCAATTATTTACAACTAATAATTGATAATTATTTAGAAGTATATAATTATTTTGTAAAAAGTTGCTCTTGTTCTTGCAAATTTGGGGATTTTATTGAGAGCAACTTTTTAAGAGTGCAATCTGCAGGTTGGGTGCCGTTTAAGATAGCCCGTACGATCTTAGGGGATAAAAAACTTAAATTGAGGATTCGGCGGACATATTGCACGCATACTTTATCACGTTTGGCTATATCTTGCGTACTTGCCCCATTGATGATCTCTAGGTGCCATGTGTAGGCCTGATTTAAGATTTTGATAAGTTCAGCATTAGGCCGTTTCTTTGGCTCTACAAATTGACCTACAATTATCTTTTCTCCGTTGGCTATTGTACTGATATGGTACGGCTCCGTATAGGCATTTTCGGTCTTCAATTCTTCGGGTTTAAGTAGCCGCATTTCTCGGTTTTCATAAATAGCGTTGAATAGTTCTACTATTTGTTCCGCATGCAAGGTTATTTCTACTTCGTTTGGGTTTAATTGGACGCGCTTAATTAATGCTTTTTCTATGCTCCGGGTTATGGTATAGGAAGATAAAAGTTTGAGGATTTGCTTTTGTTTATTAACTTCAAAATGTTGGATATATGAATGTATTTTGGCCTTTTCGCGTAAAAATTGCTCAAACCAACTATCTATAAAGTTTTCCAGTTGCGGTAAGGATATTTTACCGATTTTACCTAATTTGCTTGGCTCTTTGCGGATAATAGCTTGGCTTACATAATAGCGATATGTTTTACCGCTGCAACCCGTACTCCAACTAGGGCTCATAGCATTTCCTTTATCATCATATAGTTTGCCGGATAAAAGGCTTTGCTTTGGGTCATAATGTTGGCGGTTTATACGATTAACTGCCATTACTGCTTGGACCTGTTCAAATAGTTCTATTGGGATTATCCCTTGGTGCTCTCCCTGATACCAAGTACCTTTATGGCCTACTAAGCCAATATAGGCTTTATTGCGTAAAATACAATTCAAATTGCCTACTGATATATTTCGCCCTTGTTCTTTGAGCCACTCTTTTAATAGGGTTGTACTTTTGAGTTCAGTGTATTTTTCAAAAATGGAGCGCACTAGGGCTGATTTCTCTTCATCCGGATATATCTTTTTATCTTTGCGGTAATACCCGAGTGGCGGTTTGCCGCCCATCCACATACCTTTTTTCTTGCTAGCACTAATCTTATCCCTTATGCGCTCTCCCGTCACTTCCCGCTCGAATTGGGCAAAGGATAATAACATATTGAGGGTTAACCTACCCATACTGGTAGTGGTGTTAAAATGTTGGGTAATAGATACAAACGAGGCATTTTGCTTATCTAATACTTCTACTATCTTGCTAAAATCCATTAAACTGCGGGTTAAACGGTCTATTTTATAACTACTGCTCACAATAAACCCCGGGCGTAAGCCCGAGGGATGGAGTGTGTATCCCCAAATCTTCATATTT
>CALUXF010000007.1 GCA_944324655.1 Candidatus Avelusimicrobium aviculae | reverse complement strand
ACATTTGTAGGAGCTGGTAAAGAAGGGCTATGCCCGCAAATGCAAAACCCCCGGCTACGCCGGGGGATATTTATTGCGTACTAAAAAGAAGTATTAATCCATTAATACACTGGGCACCGGCAATTCAGAAGAGGCATCCGGCGCGGACGGAGTAATGTCCATCGTGTTGGAAGAAGCGTCTTCCCCTCCGGCCGGCTCTTCGGTTTCTTCGTCCTGCATGGGGGTTAAAATCATTTCTTCGTAGGAATCATCCGGTATAAAAGAAGCGATATTTTCCTCCTGCACTACAGGCATTTCCTGTACCGGCGCAGGCGGGGCGGAAGGCGGAGTGCTCCCCGCGGAATGGGAAACAGCGCTTGCTTCATTGCCATATGCGCCGCTTGGGTTCCACCACTGGGGCGGGTTCCCGGCGCAGGCGGCCGTTAACCCCAAGGAAAAAAACATTATTAAAAATCTTTTCATATGTATATTATATACTATTTAGCCTGTAAACTGCCCACCGCGCGGCGGTACAATGCCCCCGCCCGGTAGCTGCTGCGCACCAACGGGCCGCAGGCTGCCCCCTTAAAACCAATAGACAGGGCGTATTTTTCCCATTCCTGATATTCCTGCGGCAGGGGATATCTTTCCACCGGGTGATGGGCGGAGGACGGGCTTAAATACTGCCCTATGGTTAATAAATCCACACCGGCCAAACGCAAATCCCGCAAAGCGTTTTTTATTTGCTGGTCAGTTTCACCTAACCCTACCATAATGCCGCTTTTGGTCAGCACGTGCGGCGCCAATTTTTTGGAGGTTTCCAACACGGTTAAAGAACGGCGGTATTCCGCCCCCCCGCGTATTTGTTTGGAAAGTTCCTCCACCGTTTCTATATTATGCGCCAAAACGGCGGGGTTCGCGTCCAAAACGGTTTGGATGTCCGCCGGGTTGGCTTTTAAATCCGGGATAAGCGGTTCGCAAAGAACGGAGGGATTTATTTGGGTAATCCGGCACATGACAGCCGCAAAATGCCCGGCGCCTCCGTCCGGCAAATCGTCCCGGGTGGGTGAGGTAAGCACCACATAGCGCAAATTCCAGTCTTTTACCGTTTGGGCAACGCGCAGGGCTTCCCCTTCGTCCACCGGAGAAGGACACCCCTTACGCACGGCGCAAAAACGGCAGTTGCGGGTGCAGGTGTCGCCCAAAATCATAAAGGTGGCGTCCCCGCAGTTAAAACATTCCCCGCGGTTGGGGCATTTTGCTTCTACGCATACCGTATGCAGGGCGCATTTATCCAGTTCATGCTGCGCGTTTAATGCCGCCTGCGTACGTAAGGCGGCTTTATTTTTGCCTACTAAATCTTTAAGCCATTGTGGTAGTTGTTGCGTCATAGTTTTGTAAAATATAAAAATAATATACGTTATATCTTACAAAATTTCATTCACGGGGCGAATATGGGATTAGGCTATAAAATAAAAACTTTTTGCGTGTTTACAGCCAGTTTTTTGCTGTTTGCCGCCGCAACGCACGCCGCCCCGGCAGATACTGAAAATAATGACGCACAAACCCAGCTAAAAGAGGCGGCGGATTTATATTTTTCTTATAAACCTAAAGAAAGCTTGGAAAAATATTTGGAAATATCCAAACAAACTCATGATAAAGACGCTTTTTTAAACGCCGCTTTTATCGCTATGGAGCTGGGCAGTCCCAAACAGGCGGTAGACATTATGAGCGCCGCCCATAAATATTATCCCAACGATGAAACCATTACCGAGTTTATGGCGGAAGCTTACCTGGCTGACGGGCAATACTCCGCGGCGGAGATGCTGTTGTCTTTGCTGGTAAGCAAACCAGGGAGGGCAGAATTTTTATATATTAATCTGGCGCGCGCCCAAATGGGCATGGGGGAAGACAAACTGGCCCTCTACAACCTGCAAACCGCCGCCAAAGGCAAAAACCACCGGGCTTTATCCAACTACTTATTGGGGCTGTTGTATGAGAAAGAAAAAAACTATCAGAAGGCGGCCCAGCATTTTAAAAAAGCGTCTACGTACGACCATCAAGCCTTGGAAGCAAAAGAACATTACGCCGCCGCACTGGCCAAGCTGGGGGATTATAACGAGGCTTACCGCCAATACCGCATGATTTATTCTTTAGAAAAGAACTTGCCCTCCGTTAACAAAGCCATGGCGGATTTGCGCCCGCGGCTGACAAAATCAGAAAAAGAATTAACCCCCACCAAAGAATTAACCCAGCACACGTTCATAAAAAAATTCATTGTTCCCCCGCAAGACGCGCAGGAAATACGCATCGGTTTGGGAACCCGTTCCAGCGGCCGCCCAAGCGCGCGCAAAACGGTTAAATTCTCTCCCTCACATGATTTTACGGTAAAAGAATTAGCCGGCGGGAAAAAGCTGCTTCGCGGAAAAGCCAAGGAAGAATGGACCGCTGAATTAAAAGACGGAAAACCCTTTTTGCTTTCCCCTTCCGGCAAAAAATACCCTTTTAAAAAAGGAGTACGCGTCACGGTGGACGTTCCCTCCGGCGAAGACGCCCCCACCATTATCGTGCGCGCGTTGATGAGCGGTGCCGGCATGACGTGGGCCAGCGTGGACGACAAAGAATACCGCGGCGATTTGGAAATACTGCATAATACGTCTTTAAACGCGTTGGTGCCCGTCAACGTGCTGATGTTGGAAGAATACCTGGAAGGCGTGATTTCTTCTGAAATGCCTATTCCTTTTCCCATTAACGCGCTGCGCGCGCAGGCGGTGCTGGCGCGCACATACGCTTTAAAACACATGGGCAAGCACAACGCTTACGGTTATGATTTATGCGACACGCAAAACTGCCAGGTTTATAAAGGCGTCAGCGCGGAAAGCGAGCGGGGAAACGCGTCGGTAGAATCCACCATGGGCGAAATTATGGTCTACAATAAAAAACCGATAGAAGCCGTGTTTTCAGCCAATTGCGGCGGCATTACCCAAAGCGCTAAAGAAGCGGGCTGGTTTGAACACGTGTATTTACACCCGGTGTCTGACTATAAAGATTTTGATTTTGAGCATTTACAGCCCTATCATTTTAAAGACCTTCTCCAACACGCGCACGACGCTTACAGCCGCTATGATAAGAACGTAAGCCTGGCCGCTTACCGCTGGACCCGCGTGGTGGAAGAGGAAGACCTGCGCCAAGTCATCCGCCGCAAACGCCGCAAAGACATAGGCTCCATTACCGCCATTATTCCGCTTCGCCGAGGGCGCTCCGGCTATGTAAACCGGGTACAGGTAAAAGGCACGAAAGGCAGCGTTATTTTAAATAAAGAAAACGTCATCCGCGGCAATTTGGGGCCCGGCATGCTTAGAAGCAGTTATTTTATCGTACAGCCCAATTACGAAAATAAAAAACTGAAAAACTTTGTTTTCTACGGCGGAGGATGGGGACACGGCGTGGGATTTTGCCAAACGGGCGCCGCCGGCCGGGCCGAAGCCGGGCAGGATTACAAAACCATTTTGTACCACTATTTCCCGCAGGCAAAATTAAATAAAGATAAATAACCCCGCCGCGGCAAGCCGGTATTTTTTAGGGTCTGTTTTACAACAGACCTTCTTTATTTTACTCTACCAAGTCAAATACCCTGTCCATAAAACAGGGAGAAATTTTCTCACTCATAAACACGGCGTTAAACATTTGTCTTATTGCAAAAGAAATAAAGACACCCGGAACCTAAAATCCCCCTCTGAAACAGGCGGGGCGGGTTGCTGGGTTAAGCTTTGCGCCGCTATGTATACAGGAAATAGTTTAGGGGTATTTAGTTATCCCTATAAAAAACCCCGCAAAAAGCGGGGTTTTGAAATAACTTGGATATTGTTTACTGCGCCGGCTGGGGCTGAGGCACAGACACCTGGATATTTTGCAGCTTTTGTTGGGCCGCCTGCTGAATGCGCTGGGCGTCCTGCTCGTACGATTTTTGGTCTTTGGCGTTAACAGCCGCCTGGGCAAGCTGTTTGGCCATATCGTCCAAAATGGCGCGGGCCTGTTTTTCATACTCTTTCTTTGCGGAAGAAGGCCATTGGCGCATTTCTTCGCTTTGCATGATTTGGGAAAGGGTTTGCTCGTTTTGTTTCTTTATTTCCGTTTCCATTTGCGCGGCTTGCTTTTGTTTAAAAGCCGGGTCATTTTGGGCTTTTTCCAGCAAAGCCTGCACCGCTTGGTTGCGCTTTTCCACAGCGGCTTGGTTCTTTTCGTTTACGGACAAACGCCCTTCCTGGGAATCAAAATTTTCCAGCACTTCTTTTTCGTACGCCATATCAATTTGCTCAAACTGGGCCGCCACTTCCGGGCCGTAAGCCTGTGCCACTGCTTTTACATCTTTGGCTCGCTGAGCGGCAAAATTATCGCGGTATTTTTGTTTTACATCTTCAGAAACATAGACGGTTTGGTCCTGCTTTAAGCCGGCCTCCACGGCGGCTTTGTCACGCTCCATTTGCGCTTTGGCGGTTTGGCGGTTGATGTTTTCCAACACTTCCGCCGTATCCATACGGGTGGGATTGGCTTTAAAGACGGCTTCTTTTACTTTGTCATCAGCCTCTTGTTTGAGTTTCAAATATTTTTCCTGAAAATCCGCCGCGGGCAGCCCTTGCTGGATAAGCTGCATTTTTTGCGTGGTGAAATTATCCAATATTTCACGGGCGGCGGATTCCGTTTCCGGGTTAAAATTGCTGCGAAGCAAAGCCAAATAGTCTTCATTTTCCTGGCGTTGTTCCGCTTCCATTTTTTGCAAGGAGCCGGCACGCGTCAACTCGTTTAACTGGCGTTGGTATTTATTGTTTAATTTGCGTATTTCATCGCCTTTTTGCTGTTGGGTTAAATCCGTACGGTTAGCCACGGCGGAAGCTTCTTTTTGAAAGCTGTCCATAATTTTACCCGCCTGCTGCCCGGCCGCGGCGCCAAAGTTATCCGTCATGCTTTGCACCACGGAAGATTTTTGGGAAGCAATTTGGCTTACTACGTCCGCAAACGGATTATCGTTCCCTTTTAAAGCCTCCGGCCCGGAACGGCGGGTATATTTTTCCACCATGGCCTGGCGTTTGGATTTAGGGGCCATGGCGCGCGCCAGGGCGTTACTTAAATTATTGCTTAAAGTATCCATTTCCCGCATAAGCGCTTCTTGTTTTTGGCGGTCCTTAGGGGCTAAATAAGACAAAAGCGTTTCATTGGCTTTTTTATAAGAGTCGCTATCGCGCAAATCCGCGACGCCCTGAACCGCGCCGCCTGAGCTGACTTCCATGGCAGAAGAAGCCCCCCCTTTCCCAGCCGTAGAAGCGGAAGCAGATCCGCCCGGCAGCCGTCCTTTTAAACGGGTCTCTTGCTTGGGCCCGCGCGCCGGCGCATAAGCGGAAAGCGGAGAAAAACTTTCCTTTCCGCCTGCGGGTAAACCGGCCTCCAGCAAGGGTGCGCGCCCGCTGGCGGTAATACCGCCAGGCCCGGCCGGCGGTAAAGATTGAGGGGAGGGCAAGCCCAATAATTCCTGGTCTTTTAAATCCGCCAGCGTACGTTGAAAATGAGCGGGAGAGGCCGGGTCTGTTACGGCGGAAGATGAACCCATATACATCGGTTGTTTTTGGCGGTTGGAAGAAGACGAAGACACCAACGCCAACACCCCCGCGCATAATAAAAGAATAATAAAAACGGCTAAGTAAATTAATATTTTGTTTTTCATAATCTAAATATGGTCAAAACCCGAATTCCAACACACCGGGATTTATTTTTTATCATTTTGCTCTTTGTTTGATACGTTCGTTAAAACGTTTTTGCATATTGGCCAGCTGCTCTTGATAAATCTTATTTAAACGGTCCAATTCTTCCCGTTTATAGCTTTGGCGCGTATCCGCCGCGCCTACAGCGGCGGCATTTTTTAAAATTTGATTAAAAAACGGGCGTATTTGCGCCACGGCTTCTTGCCCGTACAAACGCTCAAACTTGTTTTCCACTTCCTGATAGGCGGCAATCATTTCCGCGCGCATAGCCTGCAGGTCTTCCTCGCTCATGGGGCCTTTCGGGTCCCCGTATTGGGCCACAATGGCGGCCAGCTGCGCGTCTGAGTCTTGCATAACCTCCCGGCTGCGCCGCTGCATTTCCGCTCCGTCTTTGGCAGAGGCAAACACCTGCATATAGTTTTCAACCGCCGTTTTTAATACCGGTTCCGCTTTTTGCGCGCAGACGGGCCCGTATAATTCCCCTATATTTTTTAACATCTCTTTATTTTTATGTTCCATTTCCGCGCGAGCCAAATCCAACTGCTTTTGCGTGGGAATAACCCACTTCAGAGCCACTTGCTCATCTAAAAAAGCGTTTAATTTTTGCTGGTATTGTTCATCCAACCGGCGTAAAGCGGCGGCCATTTCTTGCGGGTTTTGGGCTTGCTTGGCGGCGGCTTGCGCGTCTTTATGGTAGGCCAAAATAATAGCGCCCGCTTGGGCGGCGGCAGCCTCACCGTATTCATCACGCACGCGTTTTTCTAAATTGGCTTTTACCGCGGCCATTTCCGCAGGCAGGGTAGGAAAGAAGTCCTCCCCCGCCTGGGTTTTAACCTGCTCCACATTAACCGGTTTTTGGGCGTTAATAGGTTGGCGGCGTTCTTGCGCCAAGCGTTGGTTTTCTTTGGCTTTGGCCAAATAACGCGCCACATTGGCTTCACGCGTGGGCCGGGCGGAAGCCAAGTCGTCCCCCTGTCCGGAAGGAGAACAGGCCGCCGCAAAGAGTAAAACAGAAAAGCAAAAACGCGTTATCTTCATACTATTTTTATTATGCCATAAAACGCTAAAGCGTGTAAAAATAACCCCGGGCTTGCCCGGGGTGTTTACTATTCTTTTACAATAGCTAAAGCCAATTCTTTTAACTGGATATCGTCCACCACGTTGGGGGAATCCGTCAACGGGCAGACGGCCTGCGCCGTTTTGGGGAAAGCGATAACCTCACGGATAGACTCTTCCCCCGCCAAAAGCGCGGTAATGCGGTCCAGCCCCAGGCCAATGCCGCCGTGAGGAGGCGCGCCCGCTTCCAACGCGTTTAACAACATGCCAAAACGGCGGGCGGACTCTTCTTTAGAGTGTTTCATCAAAGCCAAAATGCGTTCCTGCACGTCCCGGCGGCAGTTGCGCACGGAGCCGGAGGCCAGCTCGTTGCCGTTAAGCACCAAGTCAAACTGATAGGAACGCACGGAGCCGGGGTCCGTTTCCAGCTTATCCAAATCTTCTTCGTGGGCGGCCGTAAAAGGGTTGTGGGCCGCGTCCCAGCGGTCTTCTTCCGGCACGTATTCCAAAAGCGGGAAATCCGTAATCCAGGCAAAAGCCCACTTACACTTGGGGGTGAAATTTTTAACCAATTCTTTGCGCAAGGCCCCCATAAAAGCGCACAGCGGGGCGAACTGGTCGCTCCCCAGTAAAATTAAATCTCCCTCTTGGGCGCCGCTGTGGGTGATTAAATCTTTCAGTTCCTGTTCGGTAAAGAATTTGGCGGAAGGGCTGTCCAGCTTCCCTTCTTTGTATTTGAACCATACCAAGCCTTTGGCACCGTTCTTTTTAGCCAAATCCACCAGCTTATCCACCTGCGCGCGCGGCGTGGCGGCCCCGCCTTGGGATACGAGAGAGCGAACTTCCCCCCCTTTTCCCAACACGTCAGCAAATACTTTAAAAGAAGTATTTTTGAACACGCCGGAAACATCTTTCATTTCCAAATCATAGCGCAAGTCAGGCTTGTCGGAACCGTATTTGCTCATGGCTTCTTTATAAGGAATTTTTGGGAACGGAACGGAAATATCTTCCCCCGCGGTAGCAAAAAGCGTTTTCATTAAGCCTTCCACCACCTCGTGAATATCATTAATGGTAACGAAAGACATTTCCATATCAATCTGCGTATGCTCGGGCTGGCGGTCCGCGCGCAAGTCTTCATCGCGGAAACAGCGCGCCAGTTGGAAGTAGCGGTCAATCCCGCTGGCCATTAACGTTTGCTTAAACATCTGAGGGCTTTGGGGAAGGGCGTAAAACTCCCCATGGTGCACGCGGGAAGGAACCAAATAATCGCGCGCGCCTTCCGGCGTGGAGCGGGTTAAAATAGGGGTTTCCACTTCTAAAAAGCCCTGCCCGTCCAAATACCGCCGGGCCGCCTGGGACAAGCGGTGGCGCAACAATAAATTGGCGTACATTTTTGGGTTGCGCAAATCCAGGTAGCGGTATTTTAAGCGGGTTTCTTCCGTTACCGAGCGGGATTTTTCCACATCAAAAGGAAGAGGAATAGACGTGTTTAAAATTTTAAATTCTTCCGCCACCAGTTCAATTTCCCCGGTTTTCATATTTGCGTTTACGGCGCCCTCAATACGTTTGGTTACCGTGCCGGTAACTTCTATCACATATTCATTGCGCACGGTTGACGCTTCGTTAAAAAACGGTTTGGAAGGCTCCACCACCACTTGGCATATGCCGCTGCGGTCACGCAGGTCTATAAACAGTACGCCGCCGTGGTCGCGGTAGCTGTTCACCCACCCGCAAAGGGTTTGGCGCGTGCCTAAAAATTTGGAGGTTACCTCCCCACAATAATTGGTTCTTTTCATAATGCTTTTTTTACCTCTTGGGTTAATACGTCAAATGAAATCTTTTTCTGTTCCCCGGTGGCCAAGTCTTTAAAAGTGGCTTGGCGCTGAGCCAGTTCGTCCGTCCCTAAAATAACCGCGTAAGAAGCGTGGCAGCGGTCGGCCTGTTTCATTTGGCCTTTGATGTTTTTATCAAAAAGTCCGCCTTCGGTGCGGATGCCCGCCTCACGCAAAGACTGCATGATATTAAAAGCTGTTTCGTTGCATTGTTTGTCCATAGACACCACACACACGCTTTTTGGCTGCGGGCGGGTTACTTCCCCCCGGGCGGCTATCACGCGTTCTGCCCCCATCGCCCAGCCGATAGCCGGCGTGGCGGGCCCGCCCATATTTTTAACCAGCGTATCATAACGGCCGCCGGCCGCTATGGCGTTTTGGGAAGCGTCCCCCGCTTGAAACTCAAACACGGTGCGGGAATAATAATCCAGCCCGCGCACAAGCATAGGGTCTACCACAAAGTCTATCTTGCCTTTTAAAAGGGATTGCACTTCGTCAAAATGGGCTTGGCACTCCGGGCAGAGCTGCATGGTGGGCACGCGGCCGGCAAAGCGGGCGCCGTCTATCTTGCAGTCTAAAACGCGAAGAGGGTTCTTCTCCAAACGGGTTTGGCAGTTTTCGCACAAAGTGTCTTTTTCTTTAGACAAGAAATCAATTAAAGCTTGGCGGTAAAGCGGGCGGCATTTGTCACACCCCAGGCTGTTAATTTTAACGCAATAGTTTTTTGCGCCAAAACGCGAAACGATGTCTTTTAACATCAAAATCACTTCCGCATCCGCCGCCGGGGCGGAATTGCCGATATATTCCGCGCCGATTTGCTCAAACTCACGGTAGCGGCCCGCCTGGGGGCGTTCCGCGCGGAACATATTGCCGATGTAATAAAATTTTTGCACGGGCGCGGCCTGCACAAAGTTATTTTCCAAATAGGCGCGCACCACGCCGGGAGTGCCTTCCGGGCGGATAGCCAACTGGCGGTGGCCGGCGTCCTCAAACGCATACATTTCTTTTTGGACGATGTCCGTCGTTTCGCCGGTGGATTTAACGAATAATTCTTTCAGTTCCACGGTAGGCAGGCGCAGTTCGCCAAAGCCATATAAGGAAAATACGCCGCGGGCGCAGTTTTCCAGCTCAGTAAAATTTTGGGATTGGGGTTCAAAAATATCTCTAAACCCGCGTACTAATTTAGCCATATAGTTTTATTTTAGCATTTTAAGAGGAAAGAATAGAAATATCTCCGTCAAAACCCGGATTAAACAAGCCGCCCTGCGTTTGCAGAACAGCTTTTGGAAAGCGGTCCCAAACAAGAGATAAAGCGGAGGTTGGGCCATATGTATTAAAAGCGCTACTTCGGAAGAGTTCCAGCGCCTCTTATGAAATAAAAAACCACGCCTAAGCGTGGTGTTTAAAATGGTGGACGTGACCCGGACCCGCCCGAGCGACCTCCTGCGCTCACTTCGGAAGCGTTCCAGCGCCTCTTATGAAATAAAAAACCACGCCTAAGCGTGGTGTTTAAAATGGTGGACGTGACCCGGACCCGCCCGAACGACCTCCTGCGCTCACTTCGGAAGCGTTCCAGCGCCTCTTATGAAATAAAAAACCACGCTTAAGCGTGGTGTTTAAAATGGTGGACGTGATCGGGATCGAACCGACGACCTCCTCGTTGCGAACGAGGCGCTCTCCCAGCTGAGCTACACGCCCGAAATTTGGTTGGATTTCTTAGCGCGGGAACTTCTAAGAACATATTTATTATAGCATATACAAACCTAAAAATAAAAATTTTTTACTGTACTCCTCGGCGGAAAAAAATAAAAATAATCGTTTCTTCTTTTCCCTGTAAATGAGGCGGTTTTATTTTCCCCCTCAAAAAGCTAAAATATAATAAGTATTTTATTTCATTGTAAGAGGAAGAATATGTCTAGTAAAATTCGCGTCAAAGACGTGGGCCAATATCTAGGCCAAGAAATCACTTTAAAGGGCTGGCTGTATAACAAACGCTCCAGCGGAAAATTACACTTTTTACAGTTGCGTGACGGTAGCGGCATTATCCAATGCGTCATGTTTAAAGGCGAAGTTTCCCCCGAACAATTTGAATTGGGCGATAAAGTAACCCAAGAGTCCTCTATCCTGGTTACCGGCACGGTGCGGGAAGACAAACGCTCCCCCCTGGGCTATGAACTGGGCGTAAAAAATTTGGAAGTGCTGCAAATGGCGAAAGACTACCCCATCTCCCCAAAAGAGCACGGTCCGGAATTTTTAATGCACTACCGCCACTTGTGGCTGCGCTCCGCCAAACAAACGGCTATTTTGCGCATACGCGATGAAATCATTTTTGCTATCCGTGAGTATTTACACAAAAACGGTTTTATCCTTTCCGATTCCCCTATTTTAACCCCCGCCGCCTGCGAAGGAACCAGCACCTTGTTTGAAACCGATTACTTTGGCGAAAAAGCTTTTCTCTCCCAAAGCGGTCAGCTGTATGGGGAAGCCTCCGCCATGGCTTTGGGCCGCACCTATTGCTTTGGCCCCACCTTCCGCGCCGAGAAAAGCAAAACCCGCCGCCATTTGACTGAATTTTGGATGGTGGAACCGGAAGTGGCTTATAATGATTTAGACGATAATATGGACTTGGCTGAAGACTTTATTAAATACATTGTGGGCCAAGTGCTTAAAAACCGCGCAGACGATTTAAAAACCTTGGAACGCGACACCGCCAAACTGCAAGCCACGGTGGAAAAGAAATTTCCCCGCATTGATTATACGGACGCGATTGAAATCCTGCACAAAAAAGGCAACAATACCCCTTGGGGCGGCGATATAGGCGGGGACGAAGAAACCCTGCTGGGTGAAGATTACGATACCCCGATTATGATTCACCGCTACCCGGCCGCCATTAAAGCCTTTTATATGAAACGCGACCCCAAAAACCCCAAAGTGGTGCTGGCGGTGGACGTGATTGGGCCGGAAGGCGCCGGGGAGATTATCGGCGGAAGTGAAAGAGAAGCCGATTATGACGCCCTGCTTGCCCGTATAAAAGAACAAGGGCTGGACCCGCAAGGATACGATTGGTATTTGGATTTGCGCCGCTACGGCAGTGTGCCTCATTCCGGCTTTGGTATGGGAATTGAACGCATGGTACGCTGGATTTGCGGTTTACAGCACGTGCGTGAAACAATTCCGTTCCCGCGCATGATGGATAAAATCCATCCGTAACCCTTCTGTTGTCAAAAACCGCACGCTAAAAAGCGTGCGGTTTTTTATTGCCTGTTTTAAATAAATATCCATCCGTTTATGAACGGCTTTTTATAGATAATGCGGTGCCTTATCAATGTACCCATTTCGGCGTATTTTGAACGCTTTATGAAATACTATGGGGAATTTCTTGGTTTCCCGTCCTGAATATCATTAACATAGGCAAATCCTTCGCCTAATTGACCACTGGGGTTATATTTGGGCTTTATTGTGCAATGTATTTACGAAGCAACGCCCCCGGCTTACGCCCCTGAGATGTAAAATATTAAAAAATCCGCCCCAATTATTTGTTGGGGCGGATTGAAAAACGTTTAGACGTCTTATTGACGGTTGCGACGGGAAAAAGCATTGCGGGTAGGGGTTTGCTGGTCCAGCGCGGAAGTGGGCTGCACCATTTCCTTCTTTTTCTGGCGGCGCCGGCGGCCAATATAGCCGGCCTGCTTTTGGGCTTGGGCCTGGGCGGCCTCTTGCTTCTGTTTTTCAGCAAGCTCTTTGGCTTTGGCGGCTTCTTCCTGGCGTTTTCGTTCGGCAATACGGGCATTATCCATTTCTGTCACCATATTCTTTAATGCCGTAGGATCCATATCAAACAAAGCCACAATGTTGCGGCGGCCTTTTTTTTGCGCTATGTCACGCGCGGTTAAGCCGTCTTTATCCTTCAGGTCACGGTTGGTATTAGCGGCCAGCAAACGCTTTACCGCTTCCTCATACCCACGGGAAGCCGCCCAATACAAAGCCGTTTGCCCCTGTTTGTTTTGAATATTCACGTCTACCGGAGCCACCAATGAGTAGGGGCGCATCAATTCATAAATAATTTGCGGGTGGTTATAACGGGCGGCATAAATTAAGGCGGTGTTCCCGTCTTTATTTGCGGCATTGGGGTCAGCCCGATAGGCCAGTAAATTGCGCACGGCCTCCACATCCCCCAAAGAAGCCGCGATAATAAGCGGGGTATTGCCCTGTTCATTTTTTACATTGGGGTCAATACCGCCTTTTAACATAGCCAATATGCCTATTAAATTGCGTTTGGTTACCCAGCGGAACAGATTATCGGAATTAATACCCGCCTGCGCGCCGGAAGTAATAAACAAATCCACAAATTCGCCTTTTTGGCGTTCCACGGCTACAAATATGGGTGAATGACGGTAGTTGTTTTCTAAATTCAAATTAGCGTCAGACGCCACTAACAAGCGGGTAATATCATCATGATTGGTATATAAACTGCGCAGAACAGGCGTGTCGCGCGTGTAAGAATTTTGCTTATTTACATCCGCCCCTAAAGACAATAAGCGAAGCACCGCATCATAATTTCCTAAAGAAACAGCTACCAGGAGCATAGAGTCCCCCTTGCTGTTGACCAAATTATAATCTTTGGCTTTCTCTATAATGTCAAAAAAACTTTGCACGTCATTACGCTGCAAAGCCTGGGTGGCCTCTTCGGCCATTTCCATAGGGGTTTTAGATACGATGATTTTTTCTATCTTTCTGTTTCCGTCAGAAGGAGTAAACCCGCTTTTAAATGTAAAAGCAAACATTATTACAAAAGGAACCACCGCCAAAATACCCACCCATACCAAGGGTTTACGGAGCAAAGATTCTTGTACTTTGACCTGTATCTTCCCGATAGGGGCGGTTATTTTAGAGGTGGTTTTTTTATCCATAAACTTATTTTTTTAAGTGCTCAAACGCGTTTTCCGCAGCGCTTTGCTCTGCCTGTTTTTTATTGCGGCCCTTGCCTATGCCCAGTTCTTTACCGTCTAAACTAACCCGTACGGTAAAAACTTTATCATGTTCCGGTCCAACGGTTTGTATCACTTCATACAACGGGGTGTGTTTGCTGCGTTTTTGCACAAACTCCTGCAATAAACTTTTAAAATCCCCGCTGTCCTGCGTTAAATGTTGGGTTTTTACCCAAGGCAAAACTACCGCTTCGGCCGCTTGGTATCCGCCGTCTATATATACGGCGCCGATTACGGCTTCCACCGCGTTGGAGATAATACTGTCGCGCGTACGGCCGCCCGTGGCAATTTCACCGTGACCCAAGGCAATAAAAGACCCTAAGTCCATCTCTTTACCCCAAAAATAAAGATTATGGCGTGAAACCAAGTTAGATTTAATTTTAGAAAGCACTCCCTCTTCCACATGAGGGCATTGGTTGTAGATATAATCCGCAACGATAGCTCCTAATATGCTGTCCCCCAGGAACTCCAGGCGCTCGTTATGTTTGGCGCTGCGGTGTTCCCCGGCAAAAGACTTGTGAGTGAGTGCTTCCTTTAAAACTTCTTTATTTTTGAAGCTGTATCCAATGATACGCTCAATTTCCGTAAACACGATTATTTTTTGGCGTTGGCTTCAATGTATTCAATGGCTTCGCCCACGGTTTTAATCTTTTCGGCTTTTTCGTCAGGGATTTCGATGTCAAATTCCTCTTCCAAGGCCATGATGAGTTCCACCGTGTCCAAAGAATCGGCGCCTAAGTCGTTGACGAACTGGGCTTCCGGTTTTACTTGGTCGGCTTCTACGCCCAACTGTTCAACAATGATATTTTTGACTCTTTCTTGTATATTTTCAGACATTTTGTCCTCCGATGTTTTTAAAAAGGGTATCCCCTTATCCCAACTAAATATAAAGTCCGCCGTTGACGGACAGAATATGCCCCGTTATATAAGAGGCATCTTCGCTTGCCAAGAACAACACTGCCTTGGCAATGTCTTGCGTTTCTGCAAATCTTTTAAGCGGCACGTTTTCCAAGGCTTTTTCTTTCACGTCCTGCGGCAGTGCGTCCGTCATAGCCGTACGCACAAAGCCCGGCGCCACCGCGTTCACGCGGATATTGCGGGAACCAAACTCTTTGGCTAAGGTTTTGGTAAGACCGATAATACCCGCTTTGCTGGCCACGTAATTGGCTTGGCCCGCATTGCCCATTTCCCCCACCACGGAGGAAATGTTTACTACATTGCCCGCGCGTTTTTTAAACATTACCTTTAGCGCCGCCTTAGACATAAAAAACGTTCCCGTTAAATTTACGTCAATCACGGCGCGCCAGTCTTCTTCCGTCATACGCACGGCCAAGTTATCCTTGGTAATGCCGGCGTTGTTTACCAGCACGTCCAAGGACCCAAATTCTTTTACTACGTCCGCCACAAAGGCGTCACACTCTTGGGCGCGGGAAATATTTACCGCGCGGCCCAGTACTTTACCCCCAAAAGCGGCTAAATTTTCCGCCGCTTTGTTTACGGCGTCTTCACGCGTGCCGCAAATGGCCACATTGGCCCCTTGCTTGGCAAACGCCTCGGCAATGGTTAAACCAATGCCGCGGGTGGCGCCGGTAACAATAATATTTTTTCCTTTAAAATCCATTATTTGTCTTCCTCCTGCATTTCTGCTTCTATGGCGGAGAAAGTGTCTTTTAACGAAGCGATGCGGGAAGCAATATCCCCCACAAAGTTCTTTTCCACCAACCGCTTGGCCGTTTTAAGCGCGTGAAAAATGGCCGTTTCGTTGGATTTGCCGTGGGAAATAATAGCCACGCCGTTTACCCCCACTAAAGGAGCGCCGCCGTAACAATCGGGGTTAGTGTGGTCTTTCACCGCTTTGAACGCGCCGCGCGCAAGCAAAGCCCCCAGTATGGCAAGCGGACGTTTTTTAATTTCCCGCTTAATCATATGAATCATGGTTTTGGCTAAGCCTTCTGCCATTTTAAGCACAATGTTTCCCACAAAACCGTCGCAAACAATCACGTCCGTTTCGCCGGTGTTTACATCGCGCCCTTCCATGGTGCCCAGGAAATTTACCCCAATTTCACGCATGTGGGGTATGGTGTGTTTAACTAAAAAATTCCCCTTCGTTTCTTCTTCACCAATAGAAAGAATACGTACGGAAGGGGATTTTAAATCAAACACCTTTTCCATATAGGCCGAACCCATTACCGCAAACTGCAATAAATGAATGGGTTTGCAGTCCGCATTGGCGCCGCCATCTAAAAGAAGGCTTACGCCTTTATAGGTGGGCATGGGGGTTGCAATAGCGGGGCGAACCACCCCTTTAATGCGTCCCATGCGGAAAAGGGAAGCGACCATAGCCGCCCCGGAGTGGCCGGCGGAAACAAACGCATCGGCCTCGCCTTTATGCACCAAATCAGCGCAGACAATAATGCTGGCTCCTTTTTTATTGCGGCACTCTTTAGCGGGTTCCGCACCCATGTCAATGGTATCCGGAGCATGTACAACAGAAATCCCGGCGGGCAGGGAAGTATCATATCCCAGCTCTTTAAGCTCGCGCTTAATAACGGTTTCATCTCCCACCAGTATTACTTCAATACCCAGGGTTTTTGCCGCTTTCAACGCGCCCAATACATTGGGTTTAGCGCCGTAATCTCCGCCTAAGGCGTCCAGGGCTATTTTCATAAGAAAGATTTATTTAGCTTCAGTGTTTTCTTCGGTTTTGGCCGCTTTGGGAGCCACAACCACCCGGTCTTTATAAAAACCGCATTTCGGGCAAACATTGTGCGGCAAGCGGGCGGATTTGCAGTTAGGGCATTCCACCAACTGGGCCACTTCAATCACAGAATTGTGCGATCTTCTCAAATCCCGGCGGGAACGAGTGTGTTTTTTCTTCGGATTCGGCATTGTTTATTACTCCTGTATACATCAGTAAAAATCAATTAATTCTTACTTGAATTTACCTTTTAATTCGGCAAAAGGCGACAAACACTCCGGCTTGCATCCGCACTGGGCGGCGTTTAAGTCTTGGCCGCATACGGGGCACAGCCCCTTGCAGTCCGGCTTGCAAAGAAAGCGTATTTCTTCGGTCAAAGCCAGCGTTTGTTCCACAAGTAACATTATATCAATTATTTCTGATTTCGTGCTATATGTTTCTACAAATTCTTCTTCAAAATTCTGCGCGGCCATTTTTAAACAGCGTGCGCATTGAACGTCTCTCTTGCCCCAAACGCGCCCGCGCACCAATATATTTTTATCCGCCACGGAAAAAGAAATCTCCACCGTAACGGCCGTTATTTTATTGGGGGCGGTAAACACCCGTTCAAAATATTTGGGGCTTAATTGGGCGGAGCACTCCAACCCGCCCATGCGCAAAATATCGGCGGTTTTAAATTTTAAATCCTGCGGTACGTCGTAATCACGGTAAAAGTCGTTCATAGGCTATATTTTAGCAAATTTTAGGCCTTGCGCCGTGCAAAGGCTTTGCTTTGCCATTTGCGGCTTTTCCAGCGGCGCTCAAAAATCACGGCGCGGATGTTTTCATCAAGGGCCATCGCCAGCCATATGCCGGCCAGCCCCCAGCCCCACCACACGCCCAGTATGTACGCGCACAGCGTGGCAACGCCCCACATAACAATAATGCCGGTAATAAACGGGTAAAACACGTCCCCCGCCGCATTGAGGGAATTGACGGAAGTGATATTCACCGCCCGGCCTATTTCCAGCACAATGTCAATATATAATACCACCGCGCCGATTTTAATAACGTCCGGATTAGCAGACAGCATTTTAAAAATATTCGTACCCACCAAAGCGGTTAAAATAGAAATAAGCACGCTGATAAGAACAGACAAATGAATGGAATATTTCTCAACCGAAAAGGCCGCGTTGTCCCTATCCGCCCCCACCAAATGCCCAATGGATATGGCCGCCCCCTGCCCCAGCGCGATGGAAAACACGTAAGAAAACATCACAATATTCATGGCGTAAGTGCGGGCGGTTAAAGCCGCCGTGCCAATCAGAACGGAAAAATAGGTAATCACCACCTGGGACAAATTGTAAGACACCTGTTCCCCCGCCGCCGGAAGGCCGATAATCATCAGATTTTTTACCTTATCCCACGGGAACGGCCTTAAGCAAGAGAGGGTGAACTGAGGCACCACTTTTTTAAACAGAATACATCCCAAAAGCAGCAGCGCAATAAACCGGCACACGGATGTGGACACGGCCGCCCCCAGCGCGCCTAAAGCCGGGAACCCCCACTTGCCAAAAATAAGCAGGTAATTGCCGGCTATGTTTAAAATATTCATTAGCAGCGTAACATACATGGGGTAATAGGCTTTATTGTGGCTTCTTAAGACGGAGGACATCGTCATAGCCACCGCCTGTATAAAAGAAAACCCGGCCACAATTTGCATATACGTTTTCCCGCGCCCGATTAATTCGTCCGACAGGCCCATCAGCCCCAGCAACTGCGGCGCCAGCAAATAAAGCCCCGCGCTGACCGCCAGCCCCACCACCAGGTTTACCGTAATGGAAACGCCGATGGTTTGCATCACATTGTTTTTTTGACGGGCGCCCAAATACTGCGCGCACAAGACGGACGTGCCCAGCGTGGTAATACCGTATAAAATAAACACCAAATTAAGCAGCTGGTTCACCACCCCCACGGCGGCGACGGTATCATCGGAATACCGGCTGAGCATCACCACGTCCGTAGTCCCTAAAAGCATAATAAGCAGCGTTTCCACAAAAATAGGGCTGGTAAGACTAAAAAGCTGGCGGCGCAGCGGTTTATTTTTTAACCATTTCTTCATACTATACGCAGGCGCGCAAAAAAACCGGGCAGAATGCGGCATCTTACCCGGTTTGCGGCGTTTCAAATTAAAGATTTATTTTTTTGGTAACGGGACGCTGTAAATCCGTAAACAGACGGCGGGTTACTTTTAAAATAGGCGCGGTTTGGGCGCGTTTATAATCAGCCGCGTCTATGCGGCGGCACACGTCCGTCACCGTTTCCAGCGGGGCTTTGCACTTGCGGGCAATTTCCTGCGGGGTCAGACCCTGGGCCACGTACAGCGGGATAATTTTATCCAGCAGCGGATAGGCGGGCAGGGTGTCCTCGTCCTTTTGGTTGGGGCGAAGTTCCGAAGTGGGCGCGCGGTCTATAATCCCTTGGGGGATAATTTCCCGGTTCTTGTTAATGTAAGCGGCCAAATCGTACAATTCCGTTTTAAACACGTCCCCAATAGGCAGCAAACGCCCGGCCGTATCACCGTACAGCACGCAGCTGCCTACGGAAAGTTCGCTTAAATCATCGGTAGAAATAGGCATGGCGCCGTATTCTCCGCCCAGTGTAAACAAAATATTGGCGCGCAGGCGGGAGTGGAGTTTCTGTTCCGTTACGTCTTTTAAGTGGGAAACGATGTGCCCCACGGCATTTTTCATACCCTCCAGCACCGGTTTAACGGCTACTTCCTCTAAATTAATGCCCAAATTGCGGGCCAGCTGGCCGGCTAAGGATTTGCTTAAATCACTGGTGCAATAAGACGGAAGAGAAACGGCATACACGCTTTCCCCCCCTAATGCGCTGGCGGCCAGTACAGCCGTTACGGCGGAATCCAACCCGCCGCTTAAACCAAAAATTACTTTGCTGTAACCGGCTTTTTGCACAAAATCGCCCAACCCAAAGGAAAGCGCGTCCAACACTTCCCCGCGCGGGTCCGCTTTATAGGTAAGAGGCTGGGATTTTTCCTCACTGTCCCACAGGCTTACCCGTTCGCGGAAGAGTTCCCCCAGCAAGGTAAGCTCCCCTTTTTTGTTGGCGCAGGCGCAAAGGCCGTCAAAAATTAAACCGTCCCCCCCTCCTAACAAGTTGCACTCCAGCACCGGCACCCCGCGCTTTTTGGCAAACTTTTTAAGCGCGTCCAAACGTTCAGGCACGTTGCCTTTTTCATACGGGCGGGCGGAAAGGTGGATAATGATATCGGCGTCTTGGGCGGGCGCGTCTTGCAAGTCACCCAATATAATTTGCAAATCTTTCCCGGCCAGAGAAACGACTTCACTGTCATAAATTTTGGTAATTTTACCCTTATAAATAAAAGCCGCCGCGGACACAAAATCCTTGCCCAGCTTATCCTGAAAGCCAAGCACGCAGGCCGTGTTTTTGGTTTCTTTGGCGATTTCTTTTAAAGAAGAAAGGGTTTCTTTCAGCAGGCGTTCATCTTCAAACAAATCCAACATGGGGCAGCCGCACAAGGCCGCTTCCGGCAGAACCAGCAAATCCGCCGCGGGGGCGGGGGCCTTAAGCAAAGCGATGATATGTTCTTTATTTCCGCGTATGTCTGCGGTTAAAGGGTTAAAAGACGCCAATTTTATTTTCATAACCATACCTCAATATTATTATATATTTTAGCAATTTATACACTTTTTTGCCTTTCTTAACGCTAAAAAGTGATAAAATAAAATATCTGTAAATTAAGTTAAGGAGGGTTCATGAAAAAAGTTGTACTGTTGGTCTTATGCTTAATGTCCGCCGGCGCCTCTTTTGCCGCCAGCAACGCGGGGGTTTTTAAACTTTCGTTGTGGAACAATTTGGCTATCGCCGCACCGGCCAATACCCAAACCATTCACGGGATTGATTTTGGTATCGGCTCCCACACCAATGAAGTTTATGGTGTCCAGCTGGATTTGGTAATGGCCCAAACCCGCTATGAACTGCGCGGCGTAAGCGCGGCGTGGCTTATCAGCTTGGCCGAAGACGTAACCGGCGCCCAATGGGCCGCTTTTACCAAAAACACCCATTTAACCGGGGCCCAATTAGGGTTGGTGAACTTGTCCGGCCGCCACGTAAGCGGCGCCCAGCTGGGCTTCTTTAACCAAGCTGAAGACATGAACGGCTTGCAGTTTGGTTTTGTAAACTATGCCAAACAAATTTACGGTTTGCAAATCGGTATTTTAAACATTGCCGAAAACGGCTGGTTCCCCGCCATGGTGTTGGTGAACGGACGCTTCTAAACATAAACACAAACCTCAAAAGCCGCGTTCCTTATATAATAGGAATGCGGCTTTTGTTTATTTATGCTATAATGAGCATAGGGTGTATTTTGAGCGGGAGAGCGAAAAAGTTAGTAAATCAAAGCCTGTCCCGACGACACCCAAAGCGAGCCGCCGCCGGGGAAACCCCTTCCCTAATTTGGGCGGACGCTTACAGGAGAAAACATGAGCAACGTATCTATGAAAGCCATGCTGGAAGCCGGCGTGCACTTTGGGCACCAAACTTCCCGCTGGAACCCCAAAATGGGCCGCTTTATCTTTGGAGAAAGAAACGGCGTACACATTTTGGACCTTCAAAAAACCGCCAAAGAACTGAAAAAAGCCTGCGCTTTTATCAAAGAAGAAACCAAAAAAGGTTCTAAATTCTTGTTCGTTGGCACCAAAAAACAAGCCCAGGAAGCCATTCAGGCCGAAGCTGCCCGCTGCGGCGCTTACTGCATTCACGAAAAATGGCTGGGCGGCACGTTAACCAACTTCCAAACCGTTAAGAAATCCGTAGAAAGACTTAACGAACTGGAAAAATGGGAAGCTTCGGGCGTCTTCAAGGCCATTTCCAAAAAGGAAGCCAGCAGACTGACCAAAGAAATGCTCCGCTTGCAAAAATTGCTGGGCGGCATCCGCGATATGAAAGTATTGCCGGACGTCGTTTTTGTAATTGACCCTGTGGACACCGCCGGCGCCGTGCGCGAATCCCGCGTATTGGGCATTCCCGTGGTAGCCGTGTGCGATACCAACGCCGACCCGGACTTGATTGACGTACCGATACCCGGTAACGACGATGCGGCCCGCTCCATCAAATTATTCTGCGGCGCTATTGCCGACTCTATCCTAGAAGCCAGAGCTGAAATGGAAGCCGTCAATAAACCCGCCGAAGCCGCCGAAGAAGGCAAACCGGCTGAAAACCCGGTAATGGCTCAGGCCTTTGAAAGCGCTATGCTGGCCGGCGAAAAAGCCGCCCTGGAAGAAGAAGCCAAAGCCGAAGCTGCCAAACAGGAAGCTCCTAAAGCGCAAGAAGTAAAAGCCGAAGAAGCCCCCAAAGCAGAAGAAGCCAAGGCCGAAGAACCGGCCGCCGAAGAAGCCGCGGAAAAGAAAGTAAAGAAAACCGCCGCTAAAAAACCGGCCGCCAAAAAAACGACCAGAACCAAAAAAGCCGCCAAGGAAGAAGCTCCTAAAGCGCAAGAAGTAAAAGCCGAAGAAGCCTCCAAAGAAGCGGAAGCAGCCAAATAATAGTTTATAAACGTCCGTTTCCGCTTGCACGCAGGCGGAAACGGACTTTAAACAGATTTACCCTATTAGTCGTACAGGAGAGAACATGTCTTTAGCAGAAGATATTAAAGTATTAAGAGAAAAAACCGGCGCGGGCCTTATGGACTGCAAAAAAGCCTTGCTGGAAACCAAAAACGATATGGAACAAGCCATCGTTTTCCTGCGCAAAAAAGGCTTGGCGGATATGGCCAAACGCTCCGACCGTGAAACCAAAGAAGGCCGCGTTTCCGTTAAAACCAACGGCAAAAACTACGCCATGGTATACTTAGGCTGTGAAACGGACTTTGTAGCCAAAACCGAAGATTTCATTAAACTGGCCGACGAATTGGCCGAATATGTGTTGGCCCACCCCGAAATTACCGACTACGCCAACGACGAACACATCAAATCCATGATTGCGGAAAAAGCCCCCAAATTTGGTGAAAACACCACTTTAAAAGGCGCTTATAACTGGACCCCGGCCAAAGACGCGGTAATTGAATATTACATTCACGCCGACAATAAAAAAGCTTCCCTCTTGGAGCTTGCCGTAACCGGCACCGCCAAAGACGCCGCCAAAGTGAAAGACATCGCCCGCAGCCTGGCCATGCACACGGTGGGTATGCAAAGCTGCTGGGTGGACGCGAAAGACATTCCGCAGTCCGTCATTGATAAAGAATTGGAAATTTACAGAACGCAGGCTTTAAACGAAGGCAAACCGGAAGCCGCCATTGAAAAAATGCTGCCCGGCAAAGTAAAAAAATTCGCCAAAGAAAACTGCCTGTTGGAACAAATGACCATTAAAGACAACAAAAAAAGCGTACTGGATTATTTAAAAGAAGAATCCAACGACTTGGGTTGTGAATTAAAGGTTGTGCGTTTCGTTCGTTTCTAATTGAAAGCCCCTCTTCGGAGGGGCTTTTTTCTGTCCGTCTGCCATATCGGCGGGCGGAGAGAAAAAAGCGTAAACCTTAAAGTACGCACTTTTTACTGTTTTTGTGATAGAATAGATAAAAGATTTTAAGAGAGGTTACCTGTATGACAAATGCCGCCGATCCGCACAATAAAAAAAGAGTACTTCTGAAACTTTCCGGGGAAGCTTTAATTAATGAAGGACACCGGGGGATTAACCCCCAAGCACTAAAAGAAATTGCCGTGGAAATTGCGGACGCGTACCGCTGCGGAAATTGTGAGCTGACCATTGTGCTGGGTGGCGGAAACATTTGGCGCGGCCTGCGCGACGGAGGCGGAGTAATTGACCGCGTCAATTCAGACAATATGGGCATGCTGGCTACGGTAATCAACGCTTTGGCCCTGCAGTCCGCCCTGGAAGAGGCCGGTGCCCCCACCCGGGTATTAACCTCTATTAACATTTATCAACTGGCGGAACCTTTCGTGCGCCGCAAAGCCTTGCGCCATTTGGAAAAAGGCCGCATTGTTATTTTTGCGGGTGGCACGGGAAACCCGTTTTTTACTACGGACAGCGCCGCCGCGCTGCGCGCTTCGGAAATTAATGCCGATGTGCTGTTAAAAGCCACCCAGGTAGACGGCGTATACGACAGCGACCCCAAAAAGAACCCCAACGCCAAGCTAATCCATAAAATCACTTATGCGGAAGCCATTGCCAAACAACTACAATTTATGGATACGGCCGCTTTGGCTTTATGCTTGGAAAATAAATTGCCTATCCAAGTATTTAATCTCCATCAAAAAGGCAATATTAAACGCGCCCTGGCCGGGGAAGAGATAGGCACGCTCATTTACTAAATGGGAACATTTATCAAATTATTCTCTATACTTGCATGAAAAATAAAGCCCTTAAAATTTTTTTAAGCATTGTTTATCTCTTTTATGTTTACTTGATGATAAGCGGGAAAATCCCATGGAATCTGTGGACGCTCTACGTCGCCTTGCTGGCGGCTTGGTTTTTGGTATGTTCTTGGCTTCCATTTAATGCCAAAAGCTATCAAACAAGTTTTTCTTTTAAGTTAATATTTGCCGCTATTCAAGCCCTATTGGTCTTTATTTTTACCGGAGCAGCATGGCAAGTTTTTAACCTGCCCCAACTGTTTGTTAAAAAAACGCAGTCCGTACCGTACGCTTCGGCCCCGGCAACCCAAACGGCTCCCGTAAATCCTTTACAAGAAGAAGATGTGTTATCCAACACAAGCCAAACAACAACGCTGGCTCCTTCCGCCGCTACAACAGAGGAGTCTGAAACGCCTTTGCGGGAGAAGAAAGTCTTATTTCCTCAGGATACGACTTCCCCGGCAAACATCTCTGCCGACGATGGCTTGCCGCCGGATTTTATGCCCCCCTCCGCCCAATTATACGTGCCCCTGGGCACCGAGAGGGAAACAAGTTTACTAGAAGAATTAAAAAAACAAAGAGAAAAAGCTTCCGCTTCTAACGCGACCGAATACAAAGCAATATCCCCCATTCCCGCAAACAACACGGCAGAACAAATGCCGCCCGCTCCTGCCGCGCAGACCTACGGCGAGGAGCAAAATCCTAAAATGCAAGACCCAGCTTACCGTCAAGCCGCCACTGAAGTACAAGCCGAAATTATCAAACAAGATGCAAAGGCCATACAAAGCATATTCTCCCAACAGGAAATGGCTTCTGTTAATAAAATGATTCCTTTTTCGCGCTATCCTTTGATAAAGGTCCTCATACAAAAACACATCAATTTTACAAAAGCTAACATAGAAGAAGCGCAAAAACAAGGCTTTCCGCAGAAAGAAATTGATTTCCTGCGGCAGAAACTTAACAAACTGGAAACGACGAAACAAGATTTTCTTAAACGCCACAGCAAAGAATATCAGCAACAAGCCATTAATCAAAGACTGGCGCAGCTAAAACAAAAGGCCCAATAAACGCCCAAACCGTTTTGTTTTTGGCATAAAAAATCCCCCGGAGCAAACCGGGGGATTTTTTAATATGCAAGCCGCGCTGTCAGCAAAGCGCTTGAAACAAAAAAGAAGAACTAAAAATTAATTCTTTCCTTTTCTATCACAAGCGGGCGTTTTAGCACCTGGGTAAGAATAGCGCCAATGTATTCCCCAATAATTCCAATAAAAAACAACTGCACGGAAGAGAAAAACAATACCGCCAATAAAATAGGCGCCGTGCCCATGGGGAAATAATCCCAATACAACAGCTTTAATACCAAATAGACCAACGCCAAAACAAAGCTAATCATACCCAATATAAACCCACCCAAAGCGGCCAAACGCAAAGGCACTTTGGAATGATTGGTAAAACCCGTCATAGCATTATCGTACAATGCATAAAAATTATTTTTGGTAATACCGCGTTTGCGCACCGGCTGAACAAAAGGGACTAACGCAAGAGAATACCCCAACTCACATACCAGACCCCTTAAATACGGGTAGGGTTCGTCCAACTTGCGCAATTCAGCCACCACGCATTTATCATATAAACCAAAACCGGTGCAATTAGAAAGCAAGTGGGCGCCGGAATCATTTACCAAATTAAGCAACCAATAATACAGCCGGCGCACGGCAAAAAAGAGCCAAGACTCTTTACTTTGGTTTTTCTGCGCCAAAACCACTTTATACCCCTCCTCCCATTTGGATAGAAACTGTGGAATAAGGGAAGGCGGGTCTTGCAAATCAGAAGCCAAATAGATAACCGCGTCCCCCTGGCACTGTAAAATACCATAATAAGGGGAACGGATATGCCCAAAATTACGCGCGTTCACAATCACCTTAAAACGCGGGTCTTGCGCGGCTACTTTGCGCAGCTCAGTTAAGGTGTTGTCCGTAGAGGCATTGTCCAGCACAATTTGCTCATAGTCATATTTATCCGCCAGCAAAGCCATTTGGCTTTTTACCTGCTCGTATAACTCGCGGATATTTTCTTCTTCATTATATGCGCTGGAAATAATTGATATTTTCTTTTTCATATTACTTGTTAAACACCCATTTTTTGTTTAGAAAAAAACCTAAAAAGGCCAAAGGCAAAACCAATATGGCGCCGGATATATATAAATTTTCTATTCCGCACCAAGCAAGCGCCTTAAGCCCCGATACATTACATATGTATACAATAGCATATACGCCAAAGAACTTAAAAATCAAGCGGTTATCATGGCTTTTAAACACAATGCCGCCTATGGTTTTAAAATTAAAAAGCACCCCCAATACCGTGGAACAAAAAGGAGCCCAGATATAATTAAAACCAAGCCATACAAAAAATACATACAGCCCATAGCCAACCGCCGTATTTAAAACCCCTACAAACAAAAACGTAATGAATCGGACGGATAACCCCGTTAAGCGGTGTATAAAATTTATTAAGCAGTTAAAAAATTGTTTAAAATAATTCATTTGAGCCCCAAAAGTTTATTTTTCTTTCCGGGAGATGGACATATTTTCCGCCAGTTCCTCACGCTCCAAAAACGGGAACATATCTTCCAGCGACGGGCTGACCATGCTTGCGTCTTCCAGCTTGCGGGCGGAAAGCTTGGGCGCAAAGGTATAATTTTCCGTACACTCCAACTCACAAACTACCGGGCCCGGGGTGTTTAACACTTCCTTTATTTTATCCGCCAGTTCGTCATTTTTAACAATACGTACGGCGGGTAAACCAAACGCTTGGGCCACTTTTACAAAATCCGGAACTTCCACCCCGCTGTCTTTATTACAGGCGGTTAAACGGCCTTCAAAAAAGTTGCGCTGGGTTTGAATAATGGAAATATACTCCCCATTTTTAATCACAAACAATTTAACGGGCAGCTGATTGGTCTTTAAAGTTTGCAATTCCTGCAAATTCATCATCAGGCTGCCGTCCCCCTCCAAGCAAACAACCGGAGCGTTTTTCTCCGCCGCGCATACGCCTATGGCCGCCGGCAGGCCGTAACCCATAGAAGCATCGCCCGAGTTTAACAACAGCCGCTGGCCTTCTTTGGACTCAAACGCTTGGAAAAACGCCACGCACGCCGTCCCGTTGGAAGCAACCACCCTGGCATTTTCCGGCAAAATACGGCTCAGCCGCTGCATAAACAAATAGGGGTGCACTTTGTCTTGCCCTTGGATAGAAAACTCCCGCAGAGGCGGGTATTTGGCCTTCATTTGGCGGCAATACTCCCTCCAAGGCTCAACGGCAAGCGGCCCCGTTAATTGCTCTGTTAAAGAAGAGAGCACTTGCCCCACGTCCGCGCATAAGGCCACATCCGGATGGACGGTAGGCTTTTGCAGTTCGGCCGGGTCTATATCCACCACTATTTTTTTAGCGTTTTTAGCAAAATTTTCCCAGTTATAACTTACCTGGCGTATATTATTGCGCGTACCCGCAAACAAAATAACGTCGGCATTTTGCAGTACAAAGTTTCCCGCGCGCTGCCCTACGGTGCCGATACGCCCCGCAAAAAGCGGATCCTCTGAAGCGAGCAAATCAAACCCGTTAAAAGTGGTTGTTACGGGTATGTGGGTTTTGTCTAAAAAAGCCCGCAACGCTTTTTGCGCCTTGGCGCAATGAATCCCGTTTCCCGCCACTAACAGCGGGCGTTTGGCGTTTTGCAGCAAATGGGCCGCTTGCGCTAAAGCGGCGGAAATGTCTTTATTTCCCGCCGCCGAAACGGCAAATTTTTTTAATTGGGAAGGGTTGATGAGGGCCGCCTGTACGTTAAGCGGTATATCCAGCCATACGGGGCCGGGGCGGCCGGAAACGGCAAAGTAAACGGCTTCTTCTAAGGCGGCGTCAATATCATACGGATCCGTCACCATGCGGGCGTATTTGGTAAGCGGGCGCACCACGCTGATGATGTCCACTTCCTGGTCACCCAGCTGGCGCAAAGATACTTGCGGGCAGGAAGCCGTGGTGGTGGTGTATTTTACCTGTCCGGAAATAAACAATACAGGGGCGCTGTCCGTCCATGCGCCAAACACCCCGTTTAAACAGTTCAGTCCGCCGGGGCCGGTGGTAACGCAAGCCACCGCTAATTTTTGATTAGCGCGGGCATAGCCCTCGGCGCACATGGAGGAGGCTTGCTCGTTATGGTTGCAAATCAGGCGGATTTTTTGACTTCTGCCAAAGCTGTCGTCCAAATGCATGGCGCCGCCGCCGGACACCATAAAAACCGTATCCACTCCCAGCGTTTCCAACTTTTGAACCAAATAATCCGATGTTTTAATCATAAATCAAATTTTTCAGCCGCTGCAGTAACAAAGAAGCGCTTTCTAAAGAAACATCCGTTAATTTGCGCAGCTGGTAGTTATCCTCTAAAATAATTAACGCCAGCCCTTTGCCCACATTTTTTTTATCATGTTTCATGGCGGCAACGGCTTCCTCCGGCCGGGCGGGGAGGTCACCCGCGTTTATTTTTAAAATAGGCAAAAGCATTTCTTTTCTAACAAATTCTTCCTGTTGTTTTTGCAGCATGCCGTTTTGGGAAGCGTATCTGTTGGCAAGCAGCATGCCCAGCACCACCGCCTGCCCATGCGGGATTTTAAAGCAAGACGCGCTTTCTAAAGCGTGCCCGAAACAATGCCCGTAGTTTAATAAATTGCGTATCCCGGTATCAAACTCATCTTTTTCTATATAACTTTTTTTAATGCGCAGACAGGCGGATATAAAATCCAACAATACGGCCTCATCTCTTTTATCCAACGCAGGTAAATTGGCGATAAATTTTTGGGTGGTATCTTCCCCCGCCATTAAATGCAGTTTGGCCATTTCCCCAATGCCGGAATAATAATCCAGCGTTTTCAGCGTATTTACAAACCCGGGCCATACGCGCACGCGGTCCGGCGGGTAAAAAGAACCTATTAAATTTTTATAATGCAAAAAATTTAAAGAAGTTTTTGCCCCAATGCAGCTATCCACCTGGGCCAATAATGTGGTGGGGATAAAAGTCCACCGAATACCCCGGTATAAAGTGGAGGCTACAAAGCCGGTTACGTCCTGTACAATACCGCCCCCCATGGAAATTAAATGCAAATTTCTTTTAGGAGCCAAGGTTAAAATTTTTTTATAAATTTCACATACGCAATCCAGCGTTTTGTTTTCTTCTTTAGCGTCTAATATGTAAAAATTATCCGTTTTGGCGGAAGAAAAAAGCGGCTCTTTATATAATTGCCAAACATTTTTATCCACTACCCAAAAACTCAATTCTTCTTTCAGTAAATCCTGGACAAACCGGGGATTAGGTTCTAATTGAACCGTATAATCGCGTATATGGGAATGTATGGGCAAAGTTTCTAAACGCATGAAAAACCTCCGTCAACATACAATACCTGCCCCGTCATAAAAGAATTTTGTTCCGACGCTAAAAACCCCACTAATTGCGCTATTTCGTCAGGCTGGGCTAAACGTTTAACGGGCAGCTGCTGCACAATCTGTTTAATTTGCTCGGGCGTATTGTTTACGCAGGTCATTTCCGTATTTACAAAACCGGGAGCCACCGCATTGACTAAAATATTATACGGGGCCAATTCCACCGCCGCGGCGCGGGTTAAGCCGTTTATTCCCGCTTTTGCCATGGAATATAACAGCCTTCTGGTTTTGGAAAATTCCCCCCAAATAGAAGAAAAATTAACAATCCGTCCGTATTTTTTTTCCTTCATAAAAGGGGCGGCCCACTTAATTAAATGCAGCTGCGCCAACAAATTAACAGACAACATTTTGTTTATTTTCTCGTCTGTAATTTCCTCTAAGCCGGCCAAATCGTTCACGCCGGCGCAATTAACCAACACATCCACCCCATGGGGGATTGTTGCCAAATACGCGTTAATAGAGGTTTCTTGGGTCAGGTCCATATCCTGACGGGAAGGGGCGTACACGCTAAACCCCCGCTCCTCCTCTAAAAGCGCTTTTATGGCCTTGCCTATGCCCCGGCTGGCGCCCGTTATCAAAGCGGTTTTCATAAATGGCCCCCCGCCTGCTCAATTAAATTTTTATAGCGGGCTTCCAGCATTTCAATGCGTTGGGCGTCTTCTTTAAAAATCATGCCGTAAAAATCCCGTTTGTTTTTAAGCCACATCAGTTCAAACCCAACGGCCTTTAAAATGCCTTTATCCGCATTAGGGTCCCGCAGGGCGGACTGCGCGTCAAAAATAATTTTGCGGGTTTCAAACTTGGTTAAAGCCCCTTGGGGCAAGCGTTTAAAAAACGGCAAAGAAGCGGCGGAAACGCCCCCTCCTATTACCATTTTTTTACCGGCTTTTTGCATTTTAAGGCTTACTTCCTGCGCGATGGAAAAAACTTCCTCAGAGTTAATGTCTTCCCGCGTTAAGCCCATGCTGCCCGTTAAATCCACACGGCCCAGCACAATACCCGCCAAGTCATTAAATTCCGGCAAGGCCATCATTTCGTCTAAATTTTTTATCCCGGTTTTTGTTTCCACGTTTACAAAAAATTCCGTTTCTTTTCTTTCATCTTCCGGGAACACAAAACGCGTGGCTTTTACATATTTGCTCATGGCGTAGGCGGTTTCAATCATCGGCCCCACAATGCCTTTTACGCCTATGACACGCGCGTCAAACATGTCTTTAATGGCTTCACATCCGCCCACTTTTATCACCAAATCCAGCCCCGCTTTAGTAACCACTTCTTTTAACCGCAATGCTTCTTCCATACGGGTGCCTTCGGCCTCAAACTCGGCTTTAATGCCCAAAACATGATGATTTTGTTTTAAATCTGTTAAGGTTTCCAGCATTTGTTTTTCTAACGCGTTCATAGATTCTCCTTCATTTATCCCTCAATAAAAATTCTTTGTTTAGCATGGTTTTATTATCCGCGTACCAGCGGTATAATTCCCGTACGGCCTGCGTGAATGGGGTAAAGCGCAAAGAGGGTATCTCCTCCCTCAGCCGCGCGTTATCCCCGCTGTAATTTAAGCCATACCCTTCTTTTGCCACCTGTATGCCACTTTGAGTGCCGCTTACCTCGGCCACCGTTTGGGCGGCGGATAGAAGCTCGGTTTCCTCGTCCGGCACCACGTTATAGCTTTTATAACGGGCAGTGTTTTCTATAAAATACTCCAAAACGGGCATTAAATCATTTACGTACAAATAACTAAAACGGCGGTTTTGGCGCAGCGTGATAGGCAAGCCAAACAATGTTTTGCAAATGGCGTTAGAAATAAAGCGTATTTGCCAGTCCTCATATTTGCCAAAAATGCCAAAAATATTTAAATCCACAAAATGATCCAAATGTTCTATTTGCTTATGCACTACATACGTGCAAAAGCTGTGCTCGTCTTTTCCCATGCGCAGGCCGATTTGGCTTTCTTTTACCCGGCGGTTATCGGCCGAAGCGTCATACACCGCGCCGGAACCAAAATGAATCAGCTTGCCAAAACGGCTTTTGTTACGCACCAAATTTTCAAACATTCTTACATTGGTGTAAAACAGGTTGGAAGGGTCCTTGGCGTTGCGGTGGCCGGGCTTGGCGGCGGCGTGGAGGACAACGTCAAACTGATGCGCGGAAAAATACGCGTCCACCGCGTCCGTATCCGTTAAGTCTAACTCAAAACTGCGCGGGGCGGTAATTTCATACTTTTGGCTCAAATAGCTTTCTTGTATGTTTTTGCCTATAAAACCGTTGCCGCCCGTAAGCAGGATTTTTTTCATTTCAGCGCTCCGGCAAACCGATGGATTAAAGCGGCTGTTTTTTCCAGCTCTTTTTTGCCCAAACGAGGGAACGTTCCCACCCAAAAAGTGTGGTTCATAATAAAGTCCGTATTGGGGAGGAGGGCAAAGTCCTTCTCTTTTAAATTGCGGGAATTAAGCAGCCCGGAATTTTTAATGCGAAGAGGGATATCGTTCTCCGTCATCATCGGCTGGCGCAGCAAATTGCCGGCAAACAGCTGGCGCGTTCCCACGCCGTTTTGCTCCAAAAATTCAACCAGCTGTTGCTTGGTAAAAGGAGCGTCTTTCCTGACGGAAATTAAAAACCCGAACCAAGACGGGCGCACGTTTTCAGCCGCTTTGGGCAAAATGAAATATTCATTTAAATCCGCCAGCTTTTCAGCCAAGAACTCCGCGTTTTGTTTGCGTTTTAATAAATAACCGGGCAGTTTTTTTAACTGGCTTACACCTAAAGCGGCTTGCCAGTCCGTAATTTTTAAGTTAAAACCCACGTGGGAATAAGTATATTTGTGGTCATAGCCAAAGGGCAGTTTGCCAAGCTGCATGTTAAAACGGTTTTTACAGGTATTATCCACCCCCGGTTTGCACCAGCAGTCCCGCCCCCAGTCTCTAAAAGAAAGCAAAATACGGTACAAAGCCGGGTCGCTGGTCACCACGGCGCCGCCCTCGCCCATGGTCATATGGTGGGCCGGGTAAAAGCTGTATGTGCCTATATGGCCGATGGTCCCCGCTTTTTTGCCGTTCCATTGGGCGCCAAGCGCGTCGCAGGAATCTTCAATCAGCCATAAATTATGTTTTTGGCAAACATCCAAAACGGTTTGCAAATCAAACATATTTCCCAGCGTATGGGCGATAAAAACGGCTTTGGTTTTTGGGGAAAGAGCGGCTTCTATCTGGGAAGCGTCTATATTATACGTGCCTATTTCACAATCCACAAACACCGGCACTAACCCCTGCTGGATAATCGGGTTTACCGTGGTGGGAAACCCCGCCGCTACGGTGATCACCTCATCGCCTTTTTTAAGGCGTCTTTCCCCCAGCTTATGCGAAGTAAGCGCGCTAATCGCCAACAAATTGGCGGAAGAACCCGAATTGGTGGACAAAGCAAACGGAACCCCTAAATACTGGGCAAAGTCTTTTTCAAACTGGTCATTAAAACGCCCGGAAGTAAGCCACATATCCAAGCTGGCGTCTATCATGCCGGCCAGGTCGTCTTCGTCCAACAATTTGCCGGAGGCGGGAATATAGGTTAACGCTTTCGGGTCCCCGTAAACGGCGCGGTAATAGGCGCGGGCCGCGTCTTGTACGGCTTTTCTTAATTCTTTTTCCATGCTAAACTTCCTTCAAAATTTTTAATTTGCTCTTCAGTAAAAGGCAACATTTCTTCCCCGGCGTAAAACCGTTTATACCATTCCACCGCGGCGGCTACGGCCTGCGTTGCCGTGTAAGTGGGTATCCAGCCAAGCCGCTTGCGCGCTTTGGTAATATCCAGCGTAAGCAAAGTGGCTTCATGCAAATTATCCCTGCGCTGTACCCGCACGGAACCTTGCCCATAGCATTTTACGGCCAGCCGGGCCATTTCCCCCACTGTAAACACGCTTTTTTCATCCGGGCCGAAATTAAACCCTTCCGCATAAGCCCTGCCTTCTTCCAAGAGTTTTTGCCCTAAAAGCAAATAGCCGGACAGCGGCTCCAGCACGTGCTGCCAAGGGCGGACGGCACTCGGGCAGCGGATTTCAATTTCTTTTCCCGCATTCAACGCGCGCATGCAATCCGGCACAAGCCGCTCAGCCGCCCAGTCCCCCCCGCCAATCACGTTTCCCGCCCGGGCCGTAGCCAAGGCAAACCCGCTTTCCTGCAAAAAAGAACGGCGGTATGAGGCGGACAAAATTTCCACACATCCTTTGGAAGAAGAATACATATCATACCCACCCATGGGGTCATCTTCTTTGTATCCGCGGGCGGTTTCTTTATTTTCGTAGCATTTATCGGTAGTAACATTTACAAAAGCCCGCACGCTAGGCACGGCGCGGGCGGCTTCCAACACGTTTAGCGTGCCCATTACGTTAACGGCATAGGTGCGCACCGGCTCCGCGTAAGAGAGGCGTACCAAAGGCTGGGCGGCTAAATGAAAAATAATTTCTGGCTGAAAATCTTTTACCGTTTTATGTAAATGTTCGGCGTCCAACAAATCCCCTATATGGTGGCTGATGCCTTCTTGCCCGCGAAGCACATGAAACAAAGCGGGTTCTGTTTCCGGAGCCAAGGCATAGCCGCATACTTCTGCCCCTAAGCGCTTCAGCCAAACGCAGAGCCAGCTTCCCTTAAAACCCGTATGCCCGGTAACCAGCACCCGGCGGCCTTTATAAATATGGTTGAACATAGGCTACTTCCAAATCTTCCAAGGGGCTTTGCCCTCTTTCCAAAGGGCGGTAAGGTCATTTTTGTCACGCAAGGTATCCATGGGGCGCCAAAAACCGGTGTGTTTATAAGCGTGCAGCTTGCCGCTGGAAGCTAAATTTTCCAAGGGGGCGCGTTCAAAAATAACGTTATCCCCTTTTGGTATAAAATCAAAAACTTCCGGCTCGCACACAAAAAAGCCGCCGTTAATCCAAGCGCCGTCCCCTTGCGGTTTTTCCATAAAAGAGGTGATGTTGTCCTCCCCGTCCAGCCGCAAAGCGCCGAAGCGGCCCAAGGGTTTCACCGCCGTCATGGTGACGGTTTTCCCGCTGGCTTTATGGGACTCCAAAAGCGCGGGAATATTAATGTCGCTCACGCCGTCCCCGTAAGTAAGCATAAACGGTTCTTTGCCCAAGTATTCCTGCGCCCGTTTGATGCGCCCGCCGGTCATGGTATCCTGGCCGGTATAAAGCATGGTAACCGTCCACGGTTCATGGCGGGTCTTATGCACCTGCACGGCATTATGCACCATATCTATGGTAATGTCAGAATAACGCTGATAATAATTTACAAAGAAATCTTTAATAACGTGGGATTTATAACCGGTAAGAATCACAAAATCATTGTATCCGTAAGCGGAATAGATTTTCATGATATGCCATAAGATGGGATAACCGCCGATTTCCACCATCGGTTTAGGTTTCAATTCGGTTTCTTCGCTTAAACGGGTGCCAAGACCCCCGGCAAGAATAGCAACTTTCATAAGAACAAACCCCTTAGCTCCCGGCAGACAGGGTAAAAAGGTTGCTCTGCCCTTTAGCAAAAACTTGCTGCCGGCAAAAATTTGGATAGTACAAAAAAATGATCAACAACAAATAAAATCCCTCGTAAAATCCAAGAGGAATTTATTTTTTAAAGTCTACCAAATAACCCCATAAGGGTCAAGAAAACTAAACCTACAAAAAAGGGACTGCTTTTCTAAGCGGTATAATAAATTTTCCAGTATTTTAAAGAATTGCTATAATGGGAATATATTTAAACTAAAACTGTAAAGAGGAGTTTATGGAAGCAATCAGCGCCCTTATCAGCAAAACCAAAACGGAAATGGCCGGCCACGTCACCCGTTTATCACACGATTTGGCCACCATTCGCACCGGCCGCGCCAGCGCCGCTTTGTTGGAAAATATCCGTGTAGATTATTACGGCACGCCCACCCCTATCAAGCAAATGGCCATGATTAACGTACTGGACGCCAAAACGTTGGAAGTACAACCCTGGGACATGAGCGCTTTGAACGATATAGACAAAGCCCTGCAAAAGGCGGACTTGGGCGCCAGCCCGGTAAATGACGGCAAAGTAATCCGCATTACCTTGCCTTCCATGACGGAAGACCGCCGCAAACAACTGGCCAAAAACATTGCCAAAATGAGCGAAGATTTTAAAGTGGCCGTGCGCAACAACCGCCGTGACATACTGGAAAAACTCAAAAAAGCCCAAAAAGCCGGTGAAATTACCGAAGACGACTTGAAACGTTACGAAAATGACGTTCAAAAAGCGACTGACGGTTTTATCGCCGATATTGACCAGACCATCAAAGCAAAAGAAGCCGAGATTATGAAAATTTAACCGCTCTTTGCGAACCCCAAAAACCCGCTTTCAAAAGCGGGTTTTTTATCTTCCGCATTTTAAGTGCATTTTGGCAAAATTGCCCAAAAAAGATAAAATCTATTTTATGTCTATTACAAAATCCACCCCCCGCCATGTGGCCATTATTATGGACGGAAACGGACGCTGGGCCAAACAAAAAAGCTTGCCGCGTTTAGCCGGGCACAACGCCGGCGCCAAAGCCGTTGAGCGCGTGATTAACGCCGCGCAAAAATACGGGGTGGACGTGCTAAGCTTTTACGCCTTTTCCACGGAAAATTGGTCCCGCCCCCAAGAAGAAATTGACGGCTTAATGCGCTTACTGGAACAAACCTTGGACAAATATGCCCAAACCGCGCAAAAAAACAATATCCGTTTATTGGTAAGCGGGCGTAAAGAACCGCTTTCCCCCGCCATACAGGAAAAAATTGCCCGCGTAACCCAAGCCACCGCGCAAAAAACGGGGCTTACGGTAAACTTGGCGTTAAACTACGGCTCCCGCGCGGAATTACTGGACGCTTTTGCCCAGCTGGCCTCACAAGGCATCACCAAACCCACCGAGCAAGACTTGCAGCGCTGTTTATACCAGCCCGCCCTGCCGGACCCGGATTTGCTGATACGCACATCGGGCGAAAAACGGCTTTCCAATTTTTTGTTATGGCAATGCGCGTATACGGAGTTTTATTTTACCGATATCCTGTGGCCGGATTTTTCCGAGCAGGATTTTAAAAACGCCCTGGACGAATACGCCCGCCGCACCCGCCGCTTTGGAGGCATCTAACCATGAACCCGCTTACCCGTGCCCGCGCGGAAGAACTGCTCCGGCGCATAGAACGCCACTCTATCCGCGCCTCTAAACAACGGCAAACCTCCCGGCTTGGAGAACAGGCGGACGGAGCCACTTTAGGCATTATCAGAAGCTTATCCAAAGCCCTTCCCCGGCCGGACCATGAACTGGCCTTGGCGCTTTGGCAAACCCGCCGCCACGGCGCGCGCTTGATGGCCGCCTTGCTGGCGGACGTTTCCTGCATGACGCAAACCGCCCTAAACGCTTGGGCGCAAGACATAGAAAGCCAAGATGTATGCGATTTATGCGCCGCCGAACTTTTTACCAAAACCAAAAATCCCCTAAAACTGGCCGAACGCTGGATAAAACAGGAAAGAGAGCTTACCCGCCGCGCCGGGTTTATGATGGTATGCGCACTGGCCGCTCCGCGCGCCAAAACGCCGGCGGCTGACTTGCAAAAAATGCTCCCCCTTATAAAAAACGGAGCGGCAGACGCCCGCCCCGCCGTATACAAAGCCGTAAACAAAGCGCTGCGCGCCGTGGGAGCCAAAAGCCCCCAATTATCAAAAAAAGCGCTGGCTTGCGCTGAAGAAATATGCTACCTTTTTGAAAACAGCCGCACTGCGCTTTGGGTGGCAAACAACGCAAAACTAACGCTTACCCCCAAACCCGCCAAACGGAGGAGTTAATGATTATCCGCCCCTGCACCGCAGCAGACATTCCCCTTGCCTTGGACATTATCCAACAGGTACAGGCCGAATTTTGCCGCAAAGGCATTAATCAGTGGCAGGACGGATACCCCGCCCTAAGCGATTTGGAAAAAGACCTCTCCCGCGGCTACGCCTATATCATAGAACAAGAACAACAGCCCGTAGGCTACTTTGCTTTGTGCTTTTGTGATGACCCTTTTTACTCCTCTATTTACGACGGCGCTTGGCTTTGCGCCGGGCCTTACGGCGTGGTGCACCGCTTGGCGGTATTGCCCTCCATGCGCCGCAAAGGGCTGGCCCAGGCCGTGTTGGAATATTCCGTACAAGAAGCCCGCAAACAAGGCATGCAGTCTTTGCGGGTAGACACGCATGAACAAAACACCCCCACCTTAAATCTGCTCAACAAAAACGGCTTTACCCCCTGCGGAACGATTTTTGTGCGCAAACACGGCAAACGCGCCGCGTTTGAAAGACTCATCTAAAAAATCTTTTTCCTCCCTGCGCGGCGTAGTGAATTATGCTAAAATAAATATATGCTATTACCCAGAGTAATCACCGCCGTTATCGGCTTAGGCGTAATCCTTCCCGCCATTCATTACGGCGGTTTTTTCTATATGGCCTTGGTGGGCTGTATCATCGCGCTGTGCCTGTATGAATACGGGCTTGCGCTTACCGCCGGGAAACATCCGGTGCACCGCTTCAGCTTGCTGTTTTTTGGCCTGCTAATGGCGCTGGCCGCCGTGTTGGGCCGCACCCAGCTGGACGGGGTAGACATGCCGGATAATTTATACCCCCTGGCCATGAGCATCATCATCTTTGGCATATTATTTGTGGAAATCTTAACCCCCCACCGCTCTTGGGAACGGGTATGCAATACCTTTACGGGCGTGTTTTTAATCCCTTGGTCTTTGGCGCATTTAATTAATATACGTGAAATTGCCCACTATGGGGAATACCTTACTTTCTTTATGTTCATTACCGTCTGGGTAAGCGATACGGGCGCCTATTTTACCGGCCGCTTTTTGGGCCGCCATAAATTAAACCAAGAAGTAAGCCCTAAAAAAACATGGGAAGGCGCCATTGGCGGCACGGTGCTTGCCATTGGGGCGGCCATTGCCATGCAAAAATTGCTTTTGCCCACTTTATTTACCGTGCAAAGCGCGGCCTTAATGGGGCTGTTGGTGGCGGTAATCGGGCAAGTGTCTGATTTGGCTGAATCCGTACTGAAACGCTCCATGGGGGTGAAAGACTCTTCCAACCTGCTGCCCGGACACGGCGGTTTTTTAGACCGGTTTGACTCGTATCTTTTATTAGCCCCCGTATTCTATTATACGGTGTTGTATACGTTATGAAAAATATCGTCATTTTAGGTTCCACCGGTTCTATCGGCACGTCTGCGCTTTCCTGCATTGCCGGGCTGGGGGCGGATTACCGCGTCATCGGGCTAACGGCAAATAATAATGTGGACTTGTTTTTAAAACAAATCCATGACTTTAAACCCCGCTTTGCCGCCTTAATGAATCCGCAAGCGTACGAGCAGGTAAAAGACCAAATGCCCAAAGGCACCCGCCTGTTGCCGCCGGAAATGGAAAGTTTTACTTTTTTGGCTTCTTTACCCTCGGCCGATTTGGTGATTAACGGCTTGGTGGGCGCGGTGGGCTTTATGCCTTTAATCAGCGCCATCAAGGCGGGCAAAACCATCGCCTTGGCCAATAAAGAACCAATGGTCATGGCCGGAAAAACCATTATGGAAGAATGCCAACGCTGGGAAGCGGCTATTATTCCGGTAGACAGCGAACCCTCGGCCATTTTTCAATGTTTAACCGACGCGGACGAAACCACCTACAACAAAATGCAGGACCGCATTTCCCGCGTCTTTTTAACCGCTTCCGGCGGGCCGTTTGCCAAACGCAAAGCGGCTTTGTCTACCGTCACCCCGCAGGAAGCGTTAAAACACCCGCGCTGGAAAATGGGCAAAAAAATTACCATAGACTCCGCCACCCTGATGAACAAAGGCTTTGAAGCCATTGAAATTATGAATTTATTCAATTTGCCGGAAGAAAAAGTGCAAATTGTCATTCACCCGCAGTCTATCATACACTCCGCGGTGGAATATGTGGACGGGTCTATCCTGGCGCAAATGGGCGCGCCGGACATGCGCCTGCCCATACAATACGCCATTACCTACCCGGAGCGCAAACCCTCCCCCGCCCAAAAATTAAATTTATTTGAGGTAGCCAAGCTGGAATTTATGGAGCCGGATTTTGAACGCTTTCCCTGCTTGTCTTTAGCTTTTGAAGCGTACCGCTTGGGCGGCATTTATCCGGCGGTGTTAAGCGCGGTGGACGAAGTGGCCGTAGACAGCTTCTTAAAAGAAGAAATTAAATTTACGGATATCCCCAAACTAATTTACACCGTGCTTAAAAACACGCACAGCGGCGGCGGCAAGGTAAACTTAAACCAAGCGGCCGAGGCGGACGCCATGGCACGGGAAGCCGCCTTGGTTTCTTTGCAAAGCAAAAGCTACCGCAAAGCCATTATTTAGGAGGAAAAATGCTTTTATCCGTTATAGCCGTTATTGTTGTACTCAGCCCGATTGTGATTATACACGAATTTGGGCACTTTCTGGCCTGCCGTTTAACCGGCATACGCGTGAAAGAATTTTCATTTGGGTTTGGCAAGATTTTATGGCATAAAAAGAAAGGCGATACGGATTACCAAATCCGCGCCATTCCTTTTGGCGGGTTTGTGGAGCCCGCCGGGCAGATGTTCCACCCTAAGGACGCGAAAGAAGGCCCCAAATCCTATGAATTTGCCGCCAAAAAATGGTACGCCAAGTTTTTTATGGTGGTAAACGGCGCTTTGTTTAACTACGTACTGGCGGCTATTGTGTTTGCCGGGATTATTTACGTAAAAGGCATGCCGGAAACGGACACCGCCCTGCTGCCCGCCCAAGTGGGCGCCGTAAGCGAAAACTACCCCGCCGCCAAAGCCGGCTTAGAACCCGGAGACGTCATTTTAAGCGTGGACGGGAAAGAAATTTCCTCGTGGAAAGAATTAACCCCCGCCGTTGAGGCCCGCAAACAAGATTTGGCTTTAAGCGTAAAACGCGGGGATGAAACCCTGCAGTTTACGTTAAAAGACGCGGACTTTTTGCCCGAACAGCCCCATATTATCGGCATTACGGCCGCGCCGGTAATGAGGCCGGTGGGTATTTTTGAATCCGCCTGGCTGGGCGTATACCAGTGCTGGTACTGGACCAAATTTTCTTTAGTTTCCCTGTGGGAAAGCTTTACCCACAAAAAAGCGCCGGATTTGGCCGGCCCCATCGGCATTGTAAACATCATTCATAAAACGGCGCACGGGGAACTGGTAAACTTTATATTTTTAATTGGGATGCTGTCCCTGGCGGTGGGAATGTTTAACTTGTTCCCTATCCCCATACTGGACGGCGGCTACGCCCTGGTGTTTTTGCTGGAAGGGCTAACCGGAAAGTTACCTTCAGAACGGGTGGTAAACGCGGCAATGAACTGCGGTTTTTACGCACTGATATTGTTAGTGCTGTATGCGTCTTACTCTGACGTAAAACGCATTTTCTTTGCGCCCAAGGCTCCCGCGGCCGAGGCTTCCGCCCAACCGGGTACGCAGGAAAACGCACCCCAATCAACCCAAGAGGCAAACTAAATGTATAAAACCAGATTGGTAAAAGTAGGCCCTTATACGCTGGGAACCGGCCACCCCGTGCGCGTGCAAAGCATGTGCAATACCGATACGCGCGACGCGCAAACCACCGCCGCACAAATCAACCTGCTGGAAAACGCCGGCTGTGAAATCAACCGCGTAGCCGTACCTGATATGCAGGCCGCGCAAGCCATAGGAGAGATAAAAAAACGCATACACTCCCCCCTGGTGGCGGATATTCATTTTGACTACAAACTGGCTTTGGAAGCCGTAAAACAAGGCGTGGACAAAGTGCGCATTAACCCCGGCAACATCGGCAGTATAGAAAACACCAAAGAAGTGGTGCGCGCCTGCAAAGACCACGGCGTAGCCATACGCATTGGGGTGAACGCGGGTTCGGTTAAATATTTAAAAAGCGTGTCCGGCCAGGTGGAACTGACGGACGAGAAATGGGCCGAAGTTATGGTGCAGGAAGCGTTGGAACAGGCCAACGTGCTGGAACAGCTAAACTTTCACAATGTAGTGGTGTCTTTAAAGTCTGACAATTTTTACCGCACCTTAAAAGCCAATGAGCTTTTTGCCTCCCAGTCTGACATTCCGCTTCACATCGGCCTGACCGAAGCCGGCAGCTTTTTAAGCGGAACGGTAAAAAGCGCCATCGCGCTGGGGACGCTTTTACAAAAAGGCATTGGGGCCACCATCCGCGTTTCCCTGACGGAAGACCCCCGCATGCAAGTACGCGCCGCGTATGAAATTTTAAAAGCGTTGGGATTAAGGGAATACGGCCCCAATTTAATTTCCTGCCCCACCTGCGGGCGCACGCAAGTAAACGTAAAAGACACCGTGCACGCGCTGGAAGAGCGCATTTATAACGACAAAGCCCTGCTGCAAAAAGCCACCGGCCTTAAAATAGCCGTTATGGGCTGCGTGGTAAACGGCCCCGGCGAAGCGCGCGACGCCGATTTTGGCATAGCCGGCGGCGTGGGCGAAGGTTTGTACTTTGAAAAAGGCCAAACCATGTTTAAGCTTCCCCAAGAAAAATGGGTGGATTTTTTAATTGAAAAAATAAACGAGTTCGGAAAATGACAAAACCGTTTTATCATAATAAAAACTTTACTCTGTATCAAGGTAACTGCTTGGAAATTATGCAACAGTTTCCAGACAACAGTTTTGACATGATTTTTGCAGATCCTCCTTACATGTTATCCAATGGTGGATTTTCTGTACAATCCGGACGTAGAGTGTGTGTAAATAAAGGGGCATGGGATAAAAGTAACGGCTTTGATGAAGATTTTAAATTTCAAAATGACTGGATAGCTTCATGTAAACGTATTTTAAGACCTGAAGGAACTATTTGGATCAGCGGTACTTATCACTCTATTTATCAGTGTGGATATGCCTTGCAAAGAAACGGCTATCATATTTTAAATGATATCGCTTGGTTTAAACCCAATGCTTCTCCTAACTTAAGTTGCCGCTTTTTTACAGCCAGCCATGAAACACTGATTTGGGCCAGAAAAGACAAAAAAGCTAAACATACATTCAATTATGATTCCATGAAAAATGGGAACTGGCCGGAAGATTTTTTAAAAAAACCTAACTTACAGATGCGTTCTGTATGGGCCATTAATACGCCAAAAGCAACAGAAAAAGCTTTCGGAAAACATCCGACTCAGAAACCTTTTGATTTATTAAGAAGAATAGTTCTGGCCAGCACCAATCCTAAGGATTTAATATTAGATCCTTTTACTGGCAGTTCCACTACTGGTTTAGCAGCTGTATTTTATAAACGTAGATTTATCGGCATTGATACAGAAAAAAAATATTTAGATTTATCAGTTAAACGGTATGAAACATTACTAAACAGAGGAAACGAAAAATGAAAACAGGTGGCATTGGCGGAGCCAACACGAAAACAGGACTTGCATTTGAAGGCAAGACTGATATATTGACTTTTCTGTCCAAACAAAAAGACTACCAAGTTAAAGACAATATAGTCTATTTTCAAGAACAGGAAGTAGCACGGACATATAAAAAATTTGCGTTTTACAAGTTCTTGGAAGAAAACGGAATAAACTGGAAAAATATCATTTCTAAACGTCTGCTTCCAGATGATTCCATTTTTGTAATCATTAAAAATACGCTTTATATTATAGAAGTGAAATTCCAACAGGTTGCAGGTTCCGTTGACGAAAAACTGCAAACTTGTGATTTTAAAAAGAAACAATATCAGAAATTATTGGCACAATTAAATATTGATGTTGAATATATCTATATTTTAAGTAACTGGTTTAGAAAACCTGAATATAAAGATGTGTTAGATTACATTCATTCTGTACACTGTTTTTATTATTTTGAATACTTACCATTAGAAAAAATAGGCCTTCCTGTGCCTAATTCAGAGGATAACACCAAATGAAATTATCTAATTACTACGTACCTACGCTAAAAGAAGCGCCAAAAGACGCGGACAATCTTTCCGCCAAGCTCATGATACGCGCGGGGCTTATCCGCAAGCTGGCCAGCGGGCTGTATGAATGGCTGCCGCTGGGCATGAAAGTGCTTAAAAAGGTGGAGCAAATCATACGCGAAGAGATGGACCGCGCCGGCGCGTGCGAATTGTGGCTGCCCGTTATCCAGCCCAAAGAACTGTGGGAAGAAACCGGCCGCTGGGCCCACTTTGGGGACCAGTTATTAAAAATTAAAGACCGCAAAGGCGGAGAATTCTGCGTAGCCCCCACCGCCGAAGAAGTAATTACCGATTTAGTAAGAAAAGACATTTCTTCTTACAAACAGCTGCCCAAATGCCTGTATCAGTTTGGCACTAAATTCCGCGACGAAATACGCCCCCGTTTTGGCGTGATGCGCGCCCGGGAATTTTATATGAAAGACGCCTATTCTTTCTGCGCCACGGACGCGGACGCTTCCGACTGGTACCAACGCATGTATAACGCTTACCAGCGCGTATTTACCCGCTGCGGGTTTAAATTTAAAGCGGTGGAAGCGGACACCGGCGCCATCGGCGGGAATTTTTCGCACGAGTTTATGGTGCTGGCCGATAACGGCGAAGACGCCATTGCCGATTGTTCCTGCGGTTATGCCGCCAATACGGAAAAAGCCGAAGTAAAATGCCCTGAATTCGCCCCCTTAAACGAGGCCGATTTAAAACCCATGCAAAACGTGCCCACCCCCAAGGCCTACACCATTGAGGACGTGGCCAACATGCTGCACGTACCCACCAGCAAGCTGATTAAGCTCTTACTGTTTATGGCGGACGGAAAACCCGTGGTGGCCTTGGTGCGCGGGGACCATGAACTAAACGAGCCTAAATTCCGTTCCCTGCTTAAATGCACGGAACTGGTAAAAGCGGACGAAGAAACCTACACCCAAGTCACAGGCTCTTTTGTGGGTTTCGCCGGGGCGCAGGGGCTCAAAGAAAAACACCCGGAAATTATGATTTACGCCGATAATTACGTAAAAGGCATAGTAAACGGCGTATCCGGCGGGAACGAAAAAGACGTACACACCTTAAACGTTACCCCCCTGCGCGATATTCAGGTAGACGTATACGCGGATTTAAAAGTAGCTTCCGCCGGGGATTTGTGCCCCCGCTGTGGCAAACCCTTCCAGTTTACACGCGGGATAGAAGTGGGCCACGTATTTAAACTGGGCACCAAATATTCCGACGCTATGGGCGCCACCTATTTGGACGAAAACCAAAAAGCCCAGCCGATGATTATGGGTTGCTACGGCATTGGGGTAAGCCGCGTGGTGGCCGCCGCCATAGAACAATCCCACGACGACAACGGCATTATCTGGCCGGAACCCATTGCCCCGTTTGACGTGTGCCTGATAGCCATTGATTATGACTCCAACCCGGACGTTAAAAAACACGCGGACGAAATTTCCGCCGCGCTGGAAGCCAAAGGCATATCCGTCTTAATGGACGACCGCGACGAACGCGCCGGCATTAAATTTAAAGACGCGGACCTCATCGGCATTCCCCACCGCCTGGTGGTAAGCAGCCGCACCGTAAAAGACGGCCAGTGCGAATACAAAAAACGCACCGACAAAGAAGCTGTGCGCTGGAACCTGGCCGAAGCCGCCGAAAAACTGCCGGAAATCATTAAAAAATAAGTTACTTACCCATAAAAACCCCCGGCTTAAACCGGGGGTTTTTATTTTTCTTTTTAACCAGCTTAAAAGCGCTTGTTTACACTCCAAAAAGGGTCTTTATCAAAAGCTTAATCAAAACGTTTGCCTAAACGCAAAAACAGGTGATGGAACTGAAAGTAACGGGAGGAACCGCCCATCGAGTCCAAATCACCGGTTTGGATAAAGGGCTGTACGTAGCGATACTCCACCCCCGCAAACACCGTAGGCGTAATATCCACTTCCGCCCCAGCGCCTCCGTATGCCGCAAAAGCCCATTTGCCGCGTTTTAACTCCATGCCGTCTTTACGCTGGGTAAGGCTCAAATAGGCAGCTCCCAACCCTACCGGCAAGTATAAACGGAAGCGGGGCGCTATGTCCCATTTCAATTTAAAAGCGGCAAAAACTTCCTGCGCCTCCAGCGTATAACGCACATTTTGCACCGGGGCCGGCGTGCGAAAGCCCGCGTAGGTATAATCAAACCCGCTGGAGATATGCGGCGTCATCGTTACCAGCCACGTGCCGCCAACCACCGCGCCGTTTTTGGTATAGTTGCCCCCACCGTCCGGAGAATTGGGGCTTGAGGTAACCCCCATGCCAAAAGAGAACTCCCCCCCGTGATAGGCGCCCCAGTCCGCCAAATCGGCAAACTCTTTTTGGCCGTTTACCGTGGTATATTGTTGGGCGGATACAAAGGCCGGTAACAGTAAAAAGATGGAAAGCAATAAATGGTTAAGCGGTTTCACGGGTGTCCTCCGTCTGTAATAATTTTTGGCGCAAGTTGCCTTTATATTCCGGCTGTTTCCAATACCCGCAAAAAAGGTAGCCCTTGGTGCGGTAATAGGCATTTAATTTGCGGGCACCGGTTAGGCAGTCTAGCCGCAAGTAGCGTTTGCCACGGCGGGCGGCTTCCTGCTCGGCCAGTGTCAAAAGCTGGGCCCCGGCCCCCGGGCAATGGGGCCAAGAAGCTAAATTGTGCACGTACCAGGCAGGGGTATTGTCCTGCCCCCAACGCTCGTCCTTCTCCAGCAGTACGGCACAGGCCGCTGTGCGTCCGTTTTGCTCAAGCAGCCACAGCTCCCCCTTTTCCTGGGCTTTTTTAAAATAGGCTTGGTTAAATACGGATAAATAATGCCCCCGGGGCCATTGGCTAATGCCTTTTTGCTCAAGCCACGTTACCCGCGCTTCTATTATATTAAAAGCGGTTTTTTCTTCCCCTTCTTGGGCGGGGCGCAAAACAGCGGGTGTGCGGCTTGGTAAAAATGTCATGGTTTTATTATAGCTTTTTTGGGGTAAACAAGGGTTCTTTCATCCCCCTTGACAAAGGCCATTTTTACAGGTAGAATATGACTGACAGTCAGTCATATTCACCTTTTTTACAGCAAAGAGGTTCAATGGATACCAAAACAAAATTGGTTCACGCCGCTATGGCGGTGTTTAAAAAGCAAGGTTTAGAAAAAACAAAAGTTTCAGACATTGTAAAAGAAGCCGGGGTGGCTCAGGGCACGTTTTATTTATATTTTCCTTCCAAACTGGCCGTTATGCCGGCCATTGCGCAGGACATGGTGGCAAAAATGGAAAAAGAAATAAAACGCACCGTAAACCCGCAGGCCCCCCTCCGGCAGCAGCTAAACCAAATCGTAGAGGCCGTTTTTAATGCCGTTGGCAAATACCGGGATATATTGGCCTTCTTATATACCGGTTTAACCCAAAGCCAGCATATTACCAGGTGGGAAGCGTTATACGCACCCATTTACGAGTGGATAAAAAACTTTTTAAATCAAAACATCCGCCTGCTGGCCGTGGGTACCCGGCCGGAAATGACAGCCCGCATATTAATCGGCTGTATAGAAGAAGCAGCCGAACAAGTTTACCTGTTTAACCAAGTAGACGAAGAAGAGATTGCTACTCAAAAAAAAGAAACCTGTTTGTTTATTGAACGCGCTTTGGGGGTGCCTATGGACTAACTGCCAGAGGTGTTTTATGAAGAAAGTGAATCCTTGGATATTTGTTGCCCTTACTTGTTTGTTTGAGTTATTGTGGGTCTATGGTTTTAACAGCGCAAGCAAGTTTTGGCACTGGGCACTGGTAGTATTGGTAATTGTAACGGATTTTTATTTCCTTACCAAAGCATGCCAGGGCCTGCCCACCGGAACCGTATATGCCGTGTTTGCGGCGGTGGGCTCAGCCGGGACGGCTCTGATGGATTGGCTGCTGTTTAAAGAGGCGTTCCAGCCGCTTCAGCTGGTTTTTATTGCGGTGCTGATAGCGGGCGTAATTATTTTAAAACTGTCGGACAGGCCCCAAACGCCGGGAGGTGCATTATGATGTGGCTTTTAGTATTTGCGGCGGCCGCGGCAGAAATAGCCGGTGTAATTGGCCTTAAAAAATTTAGCCAGCGCAAAACGCTGCCCCGTTTAATGGGTTTTTGCGGCGGGTTTGCGGCCTCTTTTATACTGCTGTACTGGGCATTTCAGTTTTTACCCGTCAGTGCGGCCTACGCGGTGTGGATTGGCGCCGGTACAGCGGGGGCGGTATTAATTAATATGCTTGTATTTGGCGAGGGCAAAAACCCGGGCCGTGTGGCGGGGCTGGCGCTCATTGTAATAGGCGTGGTGGGTGTTAAGTGGTTTTCTTAACAGCCGCCCGGGGTTGACAGAGGCCCCCCATAATGTTAAGATAGAATTGTTCTGAAAGGAGCGACTTGGCAACAAGTCGCTCTTTACTTAATAGGGAAGTTTATTTTACCCCCCTAAGGATTAGTTTTATGATGAGAGACCCTAAAACCATAGAAGAAACCGTAAGCAAAGCCCTTGAGCAGCTAAACGTGGAACTGGTGGATTTAGTCATTCAAACCCAGGGCCATAAAAAAGTGCTTCAGTTCTTTGTAGACAAAGCCGGCGGCGTAACGCTGGACGACTGCGGCGAACTGACCGACAAAATAGACGCTATTTTGGAAATGGAAAATTTAATAGACGGCGCCTACGTGCTGGAAGTATCTTCCCCCGGCGTGCACCGCGTATTAAAAAAACCCCAGCATTACCAGCGTTTTGTAAACGAACGCGTAAAAGTAATTTTAAAAACCCCGTTAAACGGCTTGGGCTTTTTTACGGGCATTATCGCCCTGGCGGATGATAACGGCTTCGTGCTGGCGGACGGCACCAATAATTATCGTTTTGAGTATGACAACATCAAAAAAGCCACGCTGGACCCGGTACTTGAATTTTAACCCAAGCGGCCGCATTACACGGCCGCGTTAATTTAATAATTAAGGAGAACAAAACACAATGGAAGCAAAAGATTTAGTCATGGCATTAGAAGGCCTGGAAAGAGAAAAAAACATCAAACGCGAAGACATTTTAAAAACGATTGAGGACGCCCTGGTTTCCGCCCTGCGCAAAAACTTGGGCAAAACCGCGCAGATAAGCGCCAAAATTGATACCGAAGCCGGCTCCATCAAAGCTTTTCAAACCTTAAACGTGGTGGAAACCGTAACCAACCCGGAAACGGAAATTGATTTGGAACAAGCCAAAGCTTATATCAAACACCCTAAAGCGGGCGATATCGTAACCAACACGCTGGACGTGGAAGACTTCTCCCGCATTGCGGCGCAAATCGCCAAGCAGGTGTTAATTCAAAAAGTACGCGGCATTGAGCGCGAAAATTTCTACAAAGAATACAAACCCCGCGAAGGCGAAGTGATTACCGGTTCCGTACGCCGCTTTTCCGACCGGGATATTATTGTAGACCTGGGCAAAGTGGAAGCCATACTGCCGTATTGCGAACAAATTAAAAAAGAACGTTATGTAAACGGTTCCCGCGTAAAAGCCATTATCGCCAAAGTGCTCAGCCAGACGGACCTGGCCAACGTGGGGGACGACCCGGTGCTTTCCCGCTATAAATCCGCCGCTTTTAAAATGGATAAAGGCCAGCGCGGGCCGTACATCATTTTATCCCGCACCAGCCCGCAGTTTATGGAAGAACTGTTTAAAGTGGAAGTGCCGGAAATTAATGAAGGCATTGTGGAAATCAAAAATATTCAAAGAGACCCTGGCTTCCGCGCCAAGGTGCTGGTTTCCAGCATTGACCACAAAATTGACCCTATCGGCACGTGCGTGGGCATGCGCGGCATACGCATCCGCGCGGTAATGAACGAACTTTCCGGCGAACGCATTGATTTAATCAATTATTCCGCCGATGTTTCCACCGTGCTGATGAACGCCATTTCCCCGGCTAAAGCCAACTATGTAAAAATTGACAGCTTGAGCGACAAAAAAGCCACCATCATCGTGCCCGATGACCAACTGGCTATTGCCATCGGCAAAGACTGGCAAAACATTAAACTGGCCAGCAAATTGACCGGCTGGAATTTGGAAGTCAAGAGCGAATCCCAGAAAGCCCAAGAAGGCAAAGAAGCCAGCGAGCAAATCCAATCCGCCCTGGCGGATGTGGAAGGCATCGGCCCGAAAATGGCTGAAGTGCTGCAAAAAGCGGGTTTCACCACGGTAGAAAAAATCGCTTCCGTAGAGCCGGAACACTTGGCCACGTTGCAAGGCGTGGGTGAAAAGACCGCCGCTAAAATTATTGAAGGGGCAAAAAAATATTTAGCCGCCCAGCAAGGGGCCCAAGAACCCCAAGAGGAGGTAACGGATGACCACAGCGAAGAAGCCAACTAAGGCGGAAGACGAAAAAACCTCCCCGGCTAAAAAAGCGGCAGCAAAAAAACCGGCCGCCAAAAAAACAGCCGCAAAAAAACCGGCGGAAGATAAACCGAAAACCGCCAAAAAACCGGCCGCGCGCAAAACCACGGCTAAAAAAACAACGCAGGAGAAGCCCAAAACAACCAAAAAAGCTTCCACCCGCGCGGCGCACAAAAAAGAGCCGCTTCCCGCTAAAGCGCCGGAAGCGGCCCAACCGGTACAGCAAGAAGTTAAACCGGTTGAAAAACAACCCGTGGAACAACCGGCCCCGCAGCCCGCTAAGCCCGCGCCGCAGCCGGAACCCGTCGTTCCGCCTGCCCCGCAGCAAAACGCGCCCCAAGCCGCCAAACCGGCCGCGGAACCGCGCCCCGCTGTGCAACAAGCCCAACCACAGCCGGCTCCCAAACCGGCACCGGCTCAGCAACCCGCGCCGCGTCCCGCACAGCCGCAGGCTCAGCCGGCCCATTTGGACCGCCACGGCCATGTAAAACCCCAGCAGGAAGCGGCCCCGGTAAAGGATTCCAAAAAAATCCGCATCGTGGGCACCCCCACGGTGAAAGAACTGGCCGAAAAGATGAATTTCAAAATTAATGATTTCATCAAAAAATTAATGGGCCTGGGCGTGTTCGCCACCATCAACCAGCGTCTTGAAAAAGACATGATTGAGCTTATCTTGAGCGAATGCGGCTTTGAAGCCGATATGGCGGAAGAAGATTTGGACCAGGAAACCCTGCACATCATGGAACAGCAGGACGACCCTGCCTCTTTAAAACCCCGCAGCCCGGTAATTACCATTATGGGGCACGTGGACCACGGCAAAACCAGCCTGTTGGACGCGATACGCAGCTCCCACGTTGCGGAAGGAGAGGCCGGCGCCATTACCCAACATATCGGCGCGTACCGGGTAAAAACCCCCCGCGGTTCCCTTACGTTTTTAGACACCCCCGGGCACGAGGCTTTCACCGCCATGCGCGCACGCGGGGCGCAAGCTACGGATATTGTGGTATTAGTGGTTTCCGCCACGGACGGCATTATGCCCCAGACCATAGAAGCCATGGAGCACGCCAAAGCCGCCGGAGCCCCCATTATTGTGGCTATTAATAAAATAGATCTCCCCGGCGCCAACCCGGACCGCGTAAAGCAAGACTTGGCTTCCCGCGGTTTAGTGCCGGAAGAATGGCAGGGCAATACCATTTTTGTAGAAATCTCCGCCAAGAAAAAAATCAATATTGATAAACTCTTGGAAATGATTTCCCTCCAAGCGGAAATTATGGAATTAAAAGCCAACCCGGACCGCCTGGGCGTAGGCGTTATTTTGGAATCCAAGCGCGACAATAAACGCGGCGTGGTAGCCACCGTATTGGTGCAAAAAGGCACCATGAAAGTGGGCGACCCGTTTATCGTGGGCACCAGCTATGGGCGCATACGCGCGCTGATTGACGAAAATTCCCAGCGCTACCAAAAAATAGGCCCCAGCGTGCCGGCGGAAATTTTAGGCATCAACGGGGAACCCCCGCAGGTGGGCGATACGCTCTACATCATGGAAAGCGAAAAAGAAGCCCGCTACGCGGCAGAAAAACGCAAGCTGGCGCAGAAAGAAGATTCTCAAGCCCACCGCAAACAGGTTTCTTTAATGAACTTGCGCAAAGACGGGGACGGAAACAGCGTGAAAAAACTGCAAATCATCCTGAAAGCTGACGTGCAAGGCTCCATTGAAGCCATTAAAGATGCCCTGTTGCGTATTCCGTCCGACGAGGTGGAACTGGATATTATCCTTTCCGCCCCCGGAAATATTAACGAGTCTGACATTCTGCTTGCCAAAGCCAGCAACGCGGTGGTAATCGGTTTCCATGTGGACGTTGAAAACAAAGCCCAGGCGGAAGCCGAACACGAAGGCATAGAAATACGCCTCTACACCATTATCTTTGAACTGCTGGAAGACATCAAAGCCGCTATGGAAGGCTTGCTGGAACCAGACGTGGTGGAAACCTTAATCGGCTCCGCCACCATTAAAAAAGTGATGAAATTAAGCTCCGGCTTGATTTCCGGTTCTTTGGTGGACAGCGGCAAAATGGTGCGCGGTTATGAAGTGCGCATTAAACGCGGGGCCGAAGAAGTGGGCCGCGGGCGCATTGAAGGCTTAAAACGCTTTAAAGACGATGTAAAAGAAGTGGAAAAAGGCTACGAATGCGGTATTTTGGTAGCCGGCTTTAAAGGCGTTTTGGAAGGAGACACCATAGAATGTTTCCGCAAAGATAATATTACAAGACGTATAAAAATGTAAAAACAAAACATTCAAAACCCCGGCGGAAAAGCTGGGGTTTTTTGTTTTCTTTGAAATTTTTCCCTTCCTTACCCCAACAAAAATAATTTCTGTTATAATACAAAAAGGGACACTTCCCCAGGGGGCCTTAACATGGAAAGCAAAAAAATGAAGCTTTTAAAAGTATATTTAAGCAGTACGGACCGTATAAACCATGTACTGCTGTATGAAATCATCGCCAAAAAAGCCAAAGATTTTGGCTTAGCCGGCGTTACCGCCAGCCGCGCCATGCTGGGCTATGGCCCCAGCAGCGTTTTACGCAACACCCGTTATTTTGAACTGGTGGAAAAATACCCGGTGGTAATGGAAATGGTAGACGAAGCCGATAAAATAAACGGTTTTATGGACAGGGAACTGCTTCCCCTGCTAAAAGAACAACCCAAAGGCTGTTTGGTGTATTCTTTGGATGTAGATATGCATTTAGCCAAAATGGGAGACACCAAAAAAGCCCCCGGGCAAAACTAAACCAAGCATTTAAACTAACAAAAAACACCGCCCCAAATTGGGGTGGTGTTTTTGTTCTTGCCTACACTGCGCCTCACCGCATAGACATAAAAAACCCCGCCATCAGGCGGGGTTTTTTATCCGTAAAAACTTACTCCATAATAGAGCCGTTGGCATTACCATTGGCAATACTCTTGCACATTCTGACAGATTCAGAAGTACCGGTTAAAGCCGGGGCCGAGGCAGCTACAGTGGTAACCGTACCAGGTTGGCACCACATCTGCAAAGACTGCCCACGCGCCATACGCGCCACAATGGTGTAGTTATAATTAGCGGAACCCGCATTGGAAGAGCCGCCGCGCGTAGCCGTAGCCTGAAAAACATCCGCCCCGTTCGCGTTGCGAATGGTAATGGTAAAAGAGTTGGTCTGCATAGAGCTTACCACCCCTGTTCCCGTGATATTAGGCATTTGGATATCCAATGCGTTCATATCATTGGTGTATGAATTGGTGGCTAAGGCATATATTTCCTGCGCTTTCGCCAAATTGCTCAGCAAAGAAATAGCCTCCGTAGAGCGGGATTTTTCCACCGCTTTGGTATACTGGGGCAACGCCACACTGGCCAAAATACCAATGATCAGCACCACCACCAGCAACTCAATTAAGGTAAAACCTTTCTTGTTCATAAATACTCTCCTATTATAAAATCATGCATGCCGCATCCTCAAGCGGAAGGTTTTTAGGCAGGCCCAAAACCTTCTATAAATAATATACTTTAGTTTATTATAAAAAACAAGCTTTTATTACAAAAAATGATGCACATTTCTTAATAGCACTATTTATAGCACAATAATCTAAGAATTGGACCGGTAACAGTACATTAGGCCACAACGTCTAATTTTCTTCCCCCCATAATATAACCGTTGGCGTCACCATTGGCAATACTCTTGCACATTCTGACAGCCTCAGAAGTACCGGTTAAGGCCGGGGCCGAGGCAGCTACAGTGGTAACCGTACCAGGTTGGCACCACATCTGCAAAGACTGCCCACGCGCCATACGCGCCACAATGGTGTAGTTATAATTAGCGGAACCCGCATTGGAAGAGCCGCCGCGCGTAGCCGTAGCAGTAAAAACATCCGCCCCGTTCGCGTTGCGAATGGTAATGGTAAAAGAGTTGGTCTGCATAAAGCTTACCAGCCCCGTACCCGTGATATTAGGCATTTGGATATCCAATGCGTTCATATCATTGGTGTATGAATTGGCGGCTAAGGCGTAAATCTCCTCTGCTTTCGCCAAATTGCTCAGCAAAGAAATAGCCTCCGTAGAGCGGGATTTTTCCACCGCTTTGGTATACTGGAGCAACGCCACACTGGCCAAAATACCAATGATCAGCACCACCACTTACTATAAATCATGTATGCCGCATCCTCAAGCGGAAAGTTTTTGGGCAGCCCCAAAACCTTCTATAAATAATATACTTTAGTTTCTTGTAAAAGCCATCTTTTTTTACAACAAAAACCCAGCTTTCAAAATGGTATAATATGTTTATGATAGACAGAATAAAACGCTTGGAAACCCTTTTTTTAGAAGAAATAAACACCCATGTAACCAAAATGTCCGCCGACGGGGAATTGGGCGGTTTTGTGACGATTACCTCGGTGCATGTATCTAAAGATTTATCTTCCGCCAAAGTGTATTTTTCCGTATTTGGCAGCCCGGAAGATAAAAAGAAAACCCAGGAAGCGTTATCTTTGCTGCGCAAAGAAATTGGGGCTTTACTCCGCCACCGCCTGCATTTAAAACGCATTCCTTCTTTTAGCTTTGAATACGACAACACCCCGGAGCAAGCCTCCCGGGTGGAATCTATTTTCCAAATTATAGAGAAGGAAAAACATGAAGCAGAAAACTAGAGAAACCATCTTTGCCTCTATTTGGCAAGCCTTAAAAAACGGCAAAAGTTTTTTTATTGCCGGGCATCAAAACCCGGACGGGGACTCCCTGGGCTGCACATTAACCATGGTTTCTTTGCTCAGCCGCTTGGGTAAAAAGTCTTACGCCTACGCCACCCCCGCCATTGGCAATGATTTGCAATTTCTGCCCGGTTTGCAAAACATACACGTAAACAAACTGCCGGCAAACCCCAAATTTGACACCGTGATTTTGCTGGAATGTTCCGACCGCACCCGCGGCGGAGACTTGGAAAACGTACTTAAAAACGCAAAAACCATTATTAATATAGACCACCATTTAATCAGCGATGAATACGGTCATATTAATTATATAGATTCTTCCGCCAGCTCTACGGCAGAAATTATTTTCCAACTTTTTGAAAACAGTGAGGACGGCCTTCTCCCCACGCCGGACGAGGCCACCTGCCTCTATACCGGGCTGGAAACGGACACCGGCCGCTTTCTGCACAGCAACACCAGCGCGGAGGCGCTGCGCGTGGCGTCCGCCTTGGTGGCTTTGGGGGCGGATATCGCGCAAATCAACCAAGTCATTTACTTTACCAAGCCCTACATAGACTTAAAACTCTTGGGCCGCGCTTTAGAAAAAATGGAACTGCGTTTTGACAACAAATACAGCCAAATTGTGCTCACTAAGCGCGATTTTGAGGCTTTGGGCGCCACCCCGGCCCAAACACAGGGGATAGTCAGCCAGCCCACCATGATACCCGGGGTGGAAGTTTCCGCCCTTATTAAAGAAGAAGATGATAAAGTTTCCGTAAACCTGCGCGCGCGCAACGCGGTAGACGTAAGCCAAATAGCCCAAAAATTTGGCGGCGGGGGCCATGCCCGCGCCTCCGGCTTTAAAGTAACCGGCAAAGCACTGGAAGACGTTACCGGAGAACTGGCCGAAGTAGTGAAAAATGTCGTCAAAAAAATTCGGTAAACCGCTTATCAGCGGGCTGTTTTTGGTAGATAAACCCAAAGATTACGCGTCCCATGATATTATTATCTTAACGCGCAAAGCTTTGCACGTTAAAAAGATAGGACACAGCGGCACGTTGGATCCTATGGCTTCCGGTTTATTGTTGCTTTTGGTGGGAAGAGACGCCACCAAACAGCAAGACTATTTTTTAAAACAAACCAAAACGTATGACGCCGTCCTTGAGCTGGGACGGGAAACGGATACCTGGGACGCATACGGAGAGGAAACCCAAACCGCTCCCATCCCCCCATTTACCCTGCAGGACGTTCAACAAGCCACCCAAACCCTAACCGGCGAGGTGGAGCAGCCTATCCCCTTTTTCAGCGCTAAAAAAATCGGCGGGGAACGCATGTACGACCTAGCCCGCAACGGGCACGAAATAGAACGCCGCTATAACACCGTGCGTATTTTGCAGTGGAGTAATATCACGCTGCTCCCCAACAACCAAATTGCCTTTACGCTTACCTGTTCCTGCGGCACTTATGTACGTTCTATGGGGTGGATGTTGGCCCAAAAATTAGGCACCACGGGACATATTTGCGCGCTGAGACGAACCCGCATAGGGGACTTGGACGTGAAAGACGCCTTTGACGGGGCCTTAATAAAAGACAGTACGCCGGGCACCATCTACTCCCGTTTTATTCCCGTCCCGCAGAGCCGGCCGGAGCCGCAAGCCCATGAAAACTAAACATTTTATTACCATAGGAACTTTTGACGGCGTGCACGCCGGCCACCAGTTTTTGTTTAACCGTTTGAACGTACTGGCGGCCCACGCATTGCAGCAGCCGTTGGTGTTGTATTTCCCCCTTCCGCCCAAAACCTTGCTGGCCCCTCACCCGGAAATGACTATACTTACCACCCCGCAGGAAAAAAAATTACTTCTGCAAAAAGCCAGCGCGGCAAAAACCATCGCGTTGGATTTTGACAAAATACACAATCAGTCCCCGGCTGATTTCTTTAACGAATTATTAACCCGCTATCAAATGGGAGGTCTTTTAATAGGCAAAGATTTTGCCTTTGGCAAGGACCGCCAAGGCTCGGCCGATTTTTTGCGCACGGAGTGCTTAAAACGGGATTTGCCCTTTGAAGTCTTGGATTTTTTGTCTTGCCGGGAACAAAAAATATCTTCCTCTTTAATCCGCAAGACGCTGGCGGCCGGCGATATTGCCCAAGCAAACGCGTTTTTAGGCCGCCCGTATGAAGTAACCGGCACCGTGATTGTAGGAAACAAATTGGGGCGCACGCTGGGCTTTCCCACCGCCAATTTGGATACGGGAATATACAAAATACTGCCTTTGGGTGTGTTTGCGGTGAAGGTACTGGCGGAAGGAAAAGTATATCAAGGTTTTTGCAATATAGGCTTTCGCCCCACGGTAAATACCATACAGTCCTCCATTCCGCTGGTGGAAGTGCATATCTTTGATTTTAACCAAGATATTTACGGGAAAGAAATCACCGTATACTTTTATGAAAAACTGCGCGACGAAACCAAATTTAACGGATTAGACGCCTTAGTAAGCCAATTAAAAAAAGACCGGACAGAAGCCCGCCGCATTTTGCAGCAAATAAACTGATTAAGCCGTTTTGTTTGGTCTAAGTTACTCCGCTTGGGCAATTTCCATATTGTGGATTTTTTCCCACTCTTTTTTCAAAATGGCGTATTGCAACGTGTTTTCGTATACAGGGGAACCGTCCGGCGATGTTGTGAAAGAAATAAACTCCTTAAACAAACCTTCCCGGCGAAAGCCTAACTTCTCACACAGTTTTTGGGAACGCGTATTTCCTTCCTGCACATAAGCGTACACCCGCCGCGCGTTCTGAGAAAAAAACAAGAAAGACAAATACGCACAAGCCGCCTCAAACGCGTATCCTTTTCCTTCATAACGGGCATTCAGGCACCACCCTACGCTATACGTATCCGGGCTTTCTTTCCGGGCAAACACATGGCCTATAACGGTTTGCTCTTCTTTAAGAACCAGGGCTAATTGCAGCGGGTCTTGGCTGCGCTGGGCGATGCTTTGCTTGGCTGCCTCTAAAGAAGATAGTTTTTCATCCAAAAAACAATTGGAACGGGGACAGGCTAAATAAGCCAGCAAATCCCCGGCATCTTGCGGCATAAACCCGCGCAAATAAAGACGGGGAGTATTGAGGGTATGTTTCTTCATAGGCTGATAATAAAAACGGCGCAAAGCCGTTAGCTCGCGCCGGTGAATAAAAGCAGAGTGGGGTTTATTCGTCCTCTTCGTCGTACGTGCGCACAAACAACAAGATATACGCCAGCAACGTAGCCCCAAAGAAAATAAAAAAGCAGTAAGAAAACCACCACAGTTTATTTAACGGGTTATAATCAATCAATAACGAATTAAAAAACAGGGAACACAACACCACCGTCAAATATCCCCAAACAAACACCGTAACCGCTTTTAAACAGGTGTCCACCACGCCAATGACCATGCCTTTGGCTTCAAACGGCTTTTTTAAATAAGCTACAATTTTTTGCATAAAAAATTTCTCACAGCCCAGGCGGGCGCCGCTCCTTTATTTGGATTTAAAATAGGGGTTTCCTCTTGTCGTGCTTAAACTGACCGACGGTTTATAATACACTTCGTTTTCTTTATTTTCCGCGCCGGTAGGGTCGTAAGCGAAATACCCCGTTAACGGTTTCCCGTCTTCGTCTTCCGTACCCGGGATAGAAAAAGTGCCGTCTCCATTATCACGCAAGGCCACTTCTTTCCCGCCGTACAATACAGTGACCGGGCCGTTATAAGCCCCGTCCCGCCCGTTACGATACATAATAATACGCGTTGCCGTGGGCGGCGGAACAAAGGTGGAACCGGGGAACAGCTCCATCACGGCGCAGTTTACTTCCCGCTCATCTTCAGAAGACGGGATATCATTGGTAAAAAGCGGGTAATGTTTGGCTTCCCAGTATTCTCTGTTTTTAGAAAGGGCTTCTTCGTGATATACAGCCCCCTCCGGCTGGACAATCTCCATGGGGATTCTGGGTTTTTGAGAAGGACGCGGCGCGCGGGAATCATAGGCCGCAAAATAAATTACCTGGGATTCCGGCTCCGTGCTGGGCTCTTCTTCCGGATATAAACAATAATGCACTTTTTGCATGGTTGTTTTATCCAAATTACGGTCCACCCGCGTTTCACAGGTAGACTGAGCGCACAGCGGCAAACCAGCGGCTAACAATAAAAAAAGGACAGAAAGTTTTTTCATAACAGTTTCTCCGTACTATATATACTATAATACATTTTTTTATTTTTTGCACTGGTTTTTACATATAAAAAACCCTTCGCCAAAGCGAAGGGTAAAAAATGTCACCGGGTGGGCTCGAACCACCGACCTAGCGCTTATGAAACGCTCGCTCTAACCAGCTGAGCTACGGTGACTTAAATCTGACAAAAATATTATACCAAAACCAAGATTAACTGCGCAAGAAAATTTAATTCCCGACGAAAAATTTAGTCTATCATAGAATATTCGTTTAATTTTTCCGGGAAGCGGCCCCCTTTTGCCACATTAAAATCATCTTCCGCTTTGGCAGTGTCCCCTTTCTTTAAATAAGCCGCGCCGCGGGCGTTGTACACTTCTGCGGCGGGAGCTAACAAAATGACGGACGTATAATCGGCAATGGCTTTATCATATTCCCCTTGCATAAAAAACACGCCGCCGCGGGAAAAAAACGTTTCCGGCTTGGAAGGGTTTAAATTTAAAGAAATGCTAAACATTTTTAACGCGTTGTCATAATCGCCCAAAGCGGCCAGGGCAGAACCCAGCGCCGTGTAAGCGTCCGCCTGATAGGGGTTTTTCTCCACCACGGTTAAAAAGTCATTTTGTGCGGAAACATAATCGCCTTTGAAGAAATAAGCCGCGCCGCGGGAAGCGTAAATATCGGTACGGTCCGGGTTTAAAGCCAAGGCTTTATCATAGGCTTTCAGAGCCTGTTCTATTTTTCCGTCTTTAAAATAACCGTCCCCCCGGGCTAAATATTCCGAAGAGGTAGGCAGCGTTTGGCACGCCGCCGCACACAAACAAACGGCAAACAGCAAAATGGTTTTTTTCATATTTTCCCCCTTTTATTAGGTCCTAACAAATTATACAACAAAAGGCCCAAAAGCTTCTAGGCACAAAATATTTTTGATTTTGGGTCCAATGGCCCTGTTGAAAAACGAACAAAAGTTATATTTTAATAATATAGAAAGAGAATAAATTTTCATTTAATCCCCCAAACCCCTCTGGTCCCAAACCCTGCCAGGGGGGTTTCCCTTTTTAGGCTATTTCTTTTAAGCGGGCTAAATGATAAAATAAAATTTATGACGACGCAAATCACTTTGTTTATCATCGCACGCAACGAAGCCGATAAAATAGCCAAATGTCTTGCCAGCGCCAAAGAGCTGGTGGACGAAATTGTATTGGTGGACGATTCTACCGATGATACCGCCGCCATCGCCCAGCAGTTTGGCGCGCGCGTATTTACCCACCCTTTTGAAGGGTTTACCGCGCAAAAAAACTTTGCCTTGGACCAAGTAAAAACAACCTGGGCCCTTTCTTTGGACGCCGACGAAGTGCTTACCCCTCAGCTGGCGCAGGAAATCCGCCAAGCCGTACAAAATACGGATTATGACGGCTTTGAGCTGACGCGCGTAAACTGTTTCTTAGGCAAACGCATGCGGCACGGCGGCCTGAAAAAAGAACACATTTTGCGTTTGGTGCGCGCCCAAAAAGCCCGCTACGAAGGGGGCCTGGTGCATGAACGGCTGTGCGTAGAAGGCCGCACGGGCCGCTTAAAAAATGTTTTTATGCATTATTCTTATAATGACATAGAAACTTATTTTGAAAAATTTAACAAATATACCACATTAGCCGCCCAAACCATGTACGAAAAGGGTAAAAAACGCAGTTTTATAGCGGTTTTGTTTATCCTGCCGCTGGAATTTTTGCGCCGCTACGTGTTCAAACTGGGTTTTTTAGACGGAATACGCGGTTTTATTTGGGCCTCTTTTTCCACCTTTTACATTTTTGTGAAATACATGAAACTGTGGCTTTTGCACACACGGGATAACCAATAATGCTTTACATTATCATGTCTGTTTGCCTGGCGCTGGCGGGCGGTTTGCTTTTTTGCGGGCTGTATTTCCCTTTTTGGAAACACAAAACCCCGCTTTTGCCGGTGCTTTGTTTTGGCAAAGTGGGGCAAGCTCCTAAAGGGTCGGCCCTTTATAAAGAATGGATATCCCCCCAAAAACTGGCCAAAAAGCTGGATTGGGTATTAAAGCTGGGTTTTACCCCGGTTACGCCGGAAGATTTACTGGCGTTTAAAGAAGGGGTTTCGCTTCCCCCAAAACCGGTGTTATTGGTTTTTAAATACGGTTTGGAAAGCTTTTATAAAGAAGTATTTCCCCTTTTGCAAGAGCGGGAAATAAAAGCCTGCGTGTGTCTTTGCGCGGAACACATAGGCCAATACAATGCCTGGCAGGACCCGCGGCAAGAGGCCTGGCAAAACACCCTAACTGAAAGCGAACTGGCCGAACTGAGAAAAAGCAAATGGGTCAGTTTTGCCTCGCACGGGCTCTCATATACCAAATTGAGCGAACTGGACACACAGCAAGCGGCCTGGCAGGCCGGCGAAAGCAAAGCCCGGCTGGAAAAATTGCATAAACTATCCATAAACGCTTTTTTCTACCCGTGGGGAGTTCCCTCTAAAGAATTAGAAGAAGCGCTGCGCCCCGTATACGGCGTTACTTTTTCCTCCCAAAAAGGGGTAAATAAACTTTCTTCCCCCCTTTCTACGCCTTTAAACATATTACCCGCTTGGCGGATGGGTTTATGGCGTTTGCGCGCCAAAATAACACGCGGTTAACCCCTTGCCTTCGGCCGGCATATTTCCGCGGCCCACACGCAGAAACAATACGGCGGATTTAATCAGTTAATGCCATTTATTGCGGCATAAATTTCCGGAATAAGCATTTTAACCCCCCGCCAACTCAGGCAGGGGTTTTTATACGTCGTTTTTACACACTTTTTAAGCGTTTTTCCTCGCCAAATAAAAACCGGGCAGTCCCCAAAGAGAATGCCCGGTATGGAAACGTATTGGCAGGGATTAAGCTTCTTCTTCCTCGCTGGCGCGTTCGCTGCGTTTGCGAAGCAAGTGGGAAAGAATCTTCTTGCGCAAGCGCAAAGAGGTGGGCGTAATTTCCACCAATTCATCCGGCGCAATATATTCCACCGCTTGTTCCAAGCTCATCACGCGGGGCGGGGTGAGGGTGTAGGATTCATCGCTTGCTTTGCTGCGCATATTGCTTAAATGTTTGGCCTTGCAAGGGTTTACCACCAAATCATTATCGCGCGAGTTTTGGCCTACAATTTCCCCGGCGTATACTTTTATATTGGGGCCCAAGAAAAGCTCCCCGTTGTTTTCCAAAGCAAACAAGGCGTAAGGGGTGGTTTCTCCGTCTTCTTTGGCAATCAATACCCCGTTATGGCGCAGCGGAGGCACGTTCACTTTAGGATAAAAACCTTTAAAGCTGTGGTGCATAATGCCCGTACCGCGGGTATTGGTCAAAAATTCATTTTTAAAACCAATCAGCGCGCGGGAAGGAATTAAATATTCCAGGCGCAGGCGGTCTTCGCCCTCCGCCACCATATTTTCCAACTTGGCGGCGCGGGTGCCCAGCATGGTGAAAACAGCGCCCTGGAATTCACTGCGTATATCCAAAATAAGGTATTCCATAGGCTCCAACACCTGCCCGTTTTCTTCTTTATAAATAACCTCGGGCGAGGATACCGCCAGCTCAAAACCTTCGCGGCGCATATTTTCAATTAAAATAGTCAGGTGCAGTTCCCCGCGGCCGTATACTTTAAAACGCCCTTCCCCTTCCAGCTGTTCCACCTTTAAACCCACATTGGTTTGGGCTTCTTTTTCCAAACGGTTTTTTAAATGGCGGCTGGTTACAAATTTGCCTTCTTTGCCGGCGAAGGGGCTGTCGTTCACCATAAAGTCCATAGACATGGTGGGCTCGTCAATAGCCAACGGCGGCAGCGGTTTTAACGCGTCCGGCTGGCAGATGGTGTCTCCCACGTCCACGCCTTCCAAACCGGCTATGGATACGATATCCCCGGCGCAGGCGCTTTCCAAATCTTGTTTGCCAAGCCCCATAAAACGTTCTATCTTAACGGCTTTGGCGGGAGTGGTGGAACCGTCGTGGTGGATAAGCACCACATTTTGCCCGCGGGTTACCTTACCGGCTAAAATGCGCCCAATGCCCACATGACCCAAAAAGTTATTATAGTCCAGCATGGTTACCTGCATCTGTAAGGGAGCGTCCGGCATGGCCACAGGCGCGGGTACATGGGATAAAATGGTATCCAACACGGGGGCAATGTCTTTGCCGGGCTCTTCCATTTTCAAGCTGGCCCAGCCGGCGCGGCCGGAAGCGTAAATAATAGGGAAATCCAGCTGCTCGTCCGTAGCGCCCAGTTCCATAAAGAGATTGAACACTTCGTCCACCACTTCACTGGGGCGGACGTGGTCCCGGTCCATTTTATTGATTACCACAATAGGACGCAGCCCCAAAGCCAAGGCTTTGCGAAGCACAAAACGGGTTTGCGGCATGGGGCCTTCCACCGCGTCCACCATTAAAATGGCGCCGTCCACCATACGCAGCACGCGTTCCACTTCACTGCCGAAATCAGCATGGCCGGGAGTGTCAACAATATTAATGGTGTGATTTTTATATTCAATGGAAGTGCATTTGGCTAAAATGGTAATGCCGCGCTCACGCTCCAACGGGTTGGAATCCAGCACCGTTTCCTGCGCCTGGCCTTCTTTTACGTTAAATTCTCCAGCAAATTTTAACAAAGAATCCACAATAGTGGTCTTGCCGTGGTCTACGTGCGCAATAATGGCCACGTTTCTTACGTCCTGACGGGTATTGTTCATATGAATAATTGAAGTCCTAAAAAATTTTCCCATACGGTTTTAGAACAAAACCATATTGCGGGATATGAATATTTTAGTATTTTTAAGGCGTCTCTCACAGGGCCCAAAAACGGGGTAGGTCCAAAAAACACACGGAAATAGGTCCTTTGGCCCTTTTGGGCAAATAACAAAATTAACTAAATTTTTTATATGCAGTATATTACTTTTGACAAGGAGCTTTTATGAAAAAGCAAATCATAGCTGTTTTTGGCTTACTTATTTTCAGCTGCGCCGCTTTTGCACAGCCTGCGCCCATTTCCGCAGAATTAACCCCTATTAAAAACGCAGCGCTCAAAGCCGTCCGCACTTTACCCCAAGGATATTCCTTTGCGGATTTATATCAAAGCGTGGAAAAAATATTAGAGGAAAACGCCCAAACCATTTTAGAATCCGCAACCAACGTTTTGGATAAACAACATCCCTACCTGCAAGGCACGGAAGAATTTGCCATCATGCGCCTTTCGGAAAGCATGCTGGCGCATTCCTCCTATAAAAGAATGCAAAAACGCAACCAAGAATTGTTAAAAGCCTTCAGCCAAGCCGGAAAATTGTTGGAAAAAGACGGAATTGTTTTTGACGCCGCCAACAATAGACATATGTTTTTGCTTCAAACCCAATTAAACCAAATGCGTGAAGCCATTGCACAAGAAAAAGCGCAGCGCACCAAAGCTTTTTTGAAAATGTGGATGGATGCCCTGCAAAACATCAGCAAATACGGACATAAATAATTATATATTTATTCTGAAATAACCCCGCCTTATCGCGGGGTTTATTTATTCAACTTCCGGGTGGGCGCAACAACCGTCCCAAAAGCCCTTTAAAGAAAACAATTATTTTTCTATCCTGTGTGTAGGAGATTTTATATTATGCGCCGCGTTATCAAAACCATTTTCTGTGCCGCCGTACCGCTGCTTGTTTGCCTTGCATCACAAGCCCAAACTTGGCGTGCCCTTGTTCTGCAAAAAACAAAAGCGGCGCAAACTATTGAGGCCATTAAGGCCAATGTTTTACAACCAAAGGGAAGCATTACCCCCTCGTTATTTCATAAGCGGCGTCAAAAACAAATACAAGAAGAATTTGCGCATACTGTAAAACAAGCCTATCCTTTCCCAGAAACCCAACACCGCATTTTAAAACGCTATCAAGAATTAAGCGCCGCCCTACATTCCGTGCCGGCTTTGCAGAATTACGCTTTAACCATACAGCACCCGGCAGATTTGTATACCGCTTCTTCAGAAGAAATACAAATTTTGAAAGACATCCTTTTATCTTTCAATACGCCGCAAAATCCCTGCCCGTTTACGCCGTACCAAAGCGTTGAGTTTGCCTCCGGCGCGGCGGTGATTTCTTTCCTACCGAAAGACGACGCCAACGCCCTGCATTTTGCATTTAAGCCGCAGGAAAATATTTTAAAAATTGCAGTGGGGGATTTTCCGCTTTCCCAGCAGGAATTTGGCCCAATAATGCAAAAATCAAATGAAGAATAATTTTTTATTATCTATTAAAAGAGTTCTTATCTTTTTTTTGATAGGAAGCTTTTTTTATTCCTCTTCATGGGCTTTTCCTTTCTTTCCGACTAAGCAAGAAAAACTCCGGACCCAATTTTTAGAACAATTTTTTGCCCAAAGCCCCACTTTGACGCGCTTAAAAATTAAGAAAGGACTAAAAGCGTTAATAGAACAAGAATTGATAAGTATCCGTTTTTGCCAACAGGTTGTTCCTCCCTCATCCGCAGCGGAGCAAAACCTGCTGGACCAAATAAACGGCCTGATTCCCCAAAAACATCCCTCCTCTCTGCTGCAAACTTTTAAGCAACGTTATTTGACGCACTTAAAAAACCCGTTGCGTTTTTATCAGCTTAAATTAGACTTAAACCCTTCCCTGCAGGCCTATACGTTTCGCCCGTCCCGCTACGCGCTGTACAGTACGGATAAGTTTCTCATCAATTCCCGCCGCCAAAGCGCCAGTATGAAAGAAATACTGGGCCAATTGTTTGAGCAAAGAACACTTAACGCCGCGCTTGAAA
>CALUXF010000006.1 GCA_944324655.1 Candidatus Avelusimicrobium aviculae | reverse complement strand
AGAAGATTTGGGGCGAACAATGAAATTGTTCGTATAGAAAGAAACCCCGGGCGTAAGCCCGGGGAGTTTCATTTAAAGCGGAAAGTTTTTGTGTTTTTATAAAGGTTTTTCCCCTCCCGTATGTCTTACGGTGAGATTTCTAGCGGCAAAAGAAAAAGCCCCGGATATTTCCGGGGCTTTTTTCTTTATAATAATTCGCTTACATTTGGCCTTGCGCCGCCTGATCATACGGGATAGGCGCATACGGATCATACGCGGCGGCCGCGTCTAACGCGTTTTGCGCGGTGCCCATCGTTTGGTTATACATATTTTGGGCGGCATTCATTTGGTCTTGAACCAAACTTTCCGTTTGGGAATAAGCGTCTTGTAAAGCGGCGGTTTGGTCCGCGGCGCTTTGGGCTATGCCTTGCTGGAAGGCCTGGGCCTGTTCTTGCGCCGTTTGCACTTTTTGGGTAGCTTTAGACTTGGCTTTAGCCGCTTTGGCTTTTGCCGTTTTGCGGGCTTTAGCCTGTTGGGCGGCCGCTTTAGCTTCAGCCGCTTGAATTTCAGCCGCGATATCTTCTAAAGAAACGGTGGCGGCCTCAGACACCTGCTCTGCTTGGTCGGTTAATACCGAGGGCTGCAATTGTTCTTTGGCGGCCGCTAATTTTTCTTCTACGGCCTCATCAATAGCGGCTTCTTTTTGCGCTTTTGCCGCTTCTAACTGGCGCTGCAATTTGGCGATTTCTTGATCGGTTTCGCTGGCGGTGGCGGATAATTCTTTCTCCGCTTCCTCACGCAGTTGGTCGCGCAATTCATCCCCGCTGTTGGCGGCTTTTTCTTCCAAGGCTTTTACCAGCGCTTCCTGTTCTGCCAATTGGGCTTCCAGTTCGGCAATTTCAGCCGCTTTTTGACTTAATACGTTTTGGTCTTTGGCTTCCGCTTTTTTAATATTTAAAACAGAGGCCGCCGGAGTGCCGGCCATGGATTCATCGGCCAACTCAAATACGGTTTTATTGTCTTTGTTTACGGCCCATAAATCCGTATCTGTTTTTAGAAGGGCCAAAACGGCTTTTTGGTTATTTTCTTTAGCCGCGCGCATGATGGCGGTATTGCCTTCATTGTCGCGGATGTTCGGATCGCAGGATTTGGCTAAAGCGGAAGTCATTTTCCCGCTTTGATCCTCTACGCTGTACATCAGGGCGGTGTTGCCCAAGTCGTCTATTACATCTAAATCAGTTTTTTTTTCACCGTCCAATATTTCTACAAATGCAATCTTGTTCTGGCGCACGGCGGTCATTAACACCGTCTTACCGGTGGCGTCTTTGGCGTTTACATCGGCCCCTAAAGAAATTAATTTGCGAAAAGTATCCGGGTGGTTAGTCTCCATGGCGTAGAATAACGGGGTCCGTCCGCCGGAATCACGCACATTGATATTGGCGCCTTTTCCTACCAAGTAAGAGACCACGCTGTCTTGTCCTTCAGCCGCTGCGGCGGACAAGGCGGAAATGCCGTTGGTGGGGTTTTTGTAATTAATCATGGCCCCGTTGGAGACTAATTCTTTTACGTTTCCCAAGGCTCCGGCCTGGGCGGCGTAAATTAACGGCGTATTTCCGGTTATATCCGGCAAGTTGGTGGCCTTGGAGTTTAATTTAATTAAACTGCGAATTAATTGGGGATTATTTTTTGCGGCGGCGTGCAATAAAGCCGTTTTGCCTAAATCGTCCTTTGCTGTTACATTGGCGCCGTGGGCAATTAAATAGGAAACCACTTCATCATTACCGGCGGCCGCGGCGGCAATCAGCGGGGTTACGCCGTAGCTGGAAACTTCATTGACTTTGGCATCTCCTTCTTCTACCAACATTTTAATAATGTCCATGTTGCCCTTTTCAGCGGCAATGGCTAAAGGAGTGATACCCGCATAGTTTCTTTCATTTACGTTTACGTTGGCAAATAACAGAATACGTACGCGGTCCGCGTCGCCTACTTTTACGGCGCGGATTAAAGACGTATCATATACAAATTTAGTTTTGGCTCTTTCCCGTTTTCCCAGAGTGGTGCTGGCGTAATCTTTTTTCTCGGCGCCAAATACCGTCCCGCGGTAAATATCTCCAGGAACATTGTCTGTCACTTTGGCGGCCAAGGCTTCGGTGCCGGACGGCTGGGCCGCGGAGTCATTTTGTAACCCTATGGCACTTCTATTCGCCTGACAAAAAGCCGGAGCGGACAGAAGCGTTAAAACAAAAAGCATATATATTTTTTTCATTATAATAATCCTCCGGTACATATATTATACAAATAGGAAAGGTTTTTTTTACAAAATTATTAAAAATAGTAAAACAAAATAGGGTAACCCGTAACCATTAGCTTAAAATAAATAATTATTTTTTCAAGAATTTTAATAAAAAACTTGCTTTTTTTTGTTAAGCTTGTTATGATATTTAATATATATTTGATTTATATTTTAAACAGATTTTATCCCCCAGAACCTTCGATTTACCCCCCGAACGGTTCTGAAAAAAGCACCGGGCACATCCCCCGGTGCTTTTATTTGCATAAAAAAACCGCAGCCTGATAAGCCGCGGTTTTGGTGTAAATGCAATTTTTATTTGGCAATAGCGCTTACCGGGCAGGTGGAAGCGCAGGCGCCGCATTCAATGCAGGCGGATTCGTTAATCGCTCTTTTTCCGTTTTGTTCGGAAATAGCTCCAACGGGGCAAGCGGATTCGCAAGCGCCGCAGTTAATGCAAACATCCGGATTTACTTTATAAGCCATGGTTTTAGTTCTCCTAAATGAAATTACAGATCTGTAAGTCTTGCCTATTTATTATACAAAAAATCATTGCGGGATAGTTACCCCGTGTTTTTTCCCCCCTATTAACAGTTAATATGCTATGATTATTAAAAGGTTTTATTTTAGGAGGGTGTATGCGTTTAAACAACCAGGGTTTTACTTTAATTGAATTGTTGGTAGTGGTGCTTATTATCGGGATTTTGACCTCAGTAGGGGTTCCTCAGTATTTAAGAGCGGTGGAAAAAGCCCGTTCGGCCGAAGCTTTGCAGCTGATGGGCGTGTTAAAAGATTCTATGGCCATTTGTTATTCCACCTATCAAAACCAATTTGACGCCAAATGCACTTTCACCAATTTGGAAGCCAATATTTCTGGCGCCACGTCGGAGTTAATTAGAACGGAAAGTTATAATGTAACCAGATTGCCTGGGGACGCGAATTTTTATTATGGTGTACAGTTTGAGCGTAATAACCCCGATAAAGATTATTCCATTGTGGGTAGAAAACGCCGCAGTGACGGCACTTTTGTGCGTAACTGTGTACCCAATACCGCAAAGGGGCAGGAGCTCTGCCGTGTGGTGGCCGGGCGGAATTACGCGGATACAGACGGTTTTTAGCTTTTTTACACTTCAAAAAACATCTGCTCCGGCCTGCCTAAAAGACAGACCGGAGTTTTTCTTGCTAAGAAAGCGGTGTAATGGTATAATAAAAGTAAGGATAAACTAACTTTAAATAAATAATTATGGAAAAAGATTTTACCCGCACTCTTCAACAGTTAAAAACAGGCAATACGGCCCAAATTAAATCTATTAATTTAGACGCTAAAACCGCTGAAAAACTGGCGGCTATGGGGCTGGTAAAAGGCCAGTTTGTCACCCGCCTGCCCGGCAGAAGCCCGGTGGTGGTAAGCGTATCCGGAACGGAAGTCGCCATCGGACGAGAAACCGCCAAAAAAATTATGGTGACGGCCAAAAAACATACTTTTTTGTTAGCCGGAAACCCCAACGTGGGCAAGAGTTTAATCTTTTCCCGCTTAACGGGTATTGGCATTATTTCTTCTAACTTTCCGGGCACAACGGTGGGTTTAAATTACGGGCAAACGGTTTTTGACGGGGATTCATACGATATTATAGATATTCCCGGTTTGTACCGTTTGGAAGAAGAGTGGACGATAGAAGGCAGAAAACGCAATTTATTTAAAGAGCTGGAATATGATTTTATTGTATGCGTGGCCGATTCTTCCCACCTGGAACGCAACCTGTATTTTTTGTTGGAAATCATGCAGCTTAAAAAGCCGGTTATCCTGCTTTTAAATAAGTTTGACGAAGCCCAGCGCAAAGGCATACAAATTAATGTAAAAGAGCTGGAAAAAATATTGGGCATACCCGTTATTCCCGCGGTGGCAACCACGGGGGAAGGTTTAAAGGAACTGTCTTACCAAGCGGCCCGTTTGTCCAGCCAAAAAACGCCGCCTACGCCGTTTCACGTTCCCCCCACCTCCGAGGGGAAGTGGCACGCCATCGGCCACATTATCAGCAAAGTACAAACGGTTAAACACAAACACCCTTCTTTTTGGGAACATCTGCAAAATTGGGCCACCACCCCGCTTACGGGCATCCCGCTGGCGTTTATTGTGTTGGTAATTTCTTTCTTTTTAGTGCGTTTTGTGGGAGAGCATATTATTGATTTTGTTTCCCCTTACTACGATAATTATTATTTCCCGTTTATGCAGCATTTGTTTGCCGGCTTGGGGGACAGCCATTGGTTAACCCATATTTTAGTGGGAGACGGCGGCGAACAATATTTTGGCATTCTTACAGACGGGTTAAAAATAGCTTTGGTGGATGTGATGTCCTACGTATTGGCTTTTTACGCTTTGTTGGGTTTTTTGGGGGATTTGGGGTATCTGCCCCGCTTGGCGGTATTGTTGGACAGCCTGCTCCATAAAATAGGACTGCATGGGTATGGGGCTATCCCCATTATGCTGGGGTTTGGGTGCAAAGTGCCCGCCGTAATGGGCGTGCGCGTGCTGGAAACCAGGCGGGAGCGTATTATTGCGTTGGCGCTTATTTTGGTGCTGGTGCCGTGTATTTCCCAAACGGCTATGGTCATATCCGTGCTGGCGCCGTACGGGGTAAAATATTTGCTTTTGGTATTTGGTATTTTGTTTGCCAGCGGTATTTTAGCCGGAACGGTGCTTAATAAAATAATGCGTGGGGAAACGCCGGAACTGTTTATGGAAATTCCCTCTTGGCAGGTGCCTCAGCTGCGGCCGCTGGCGCGCAAACTGTGGATACGCATGAAGGAGTATTTGTCCGACGCGCTCCCGCTTATTTTAACCGGCGTGTTTATTGTGGATTTAATGCAGCTTTCCGGATTAACAGACTGGCTGACAAAGGTGTTTCGTTTCCCGGTGGAACATTTGCTTTCTTTACCCGGGGAAATTACGCCGGTTTTACTATTGGGTGTACTGCGTAAAGATATATCCATTGCCTTGTTGGAGCCGTATCATTTGTCTGCAGAGCAGTTGGTGGTATGCTGTGTGTTTATGACAATGTACCTGCCTTGCGTGGCTACGTTTTTTGTTATGTTGCGCGAGAGCGGCATCAAAGACACTTTGCGCGTGGTAACCCTTACGTTTGCTTTAGCCACGGCTGCGGCGTGGGTGTTGAGTTTGGTTTTGCTGTAAACTAAATTTATCATTTTTTGAAAACCGCCTGTTTACAGGCGGTTTTTTTGTTGGAAAAAGCCAAATACTTTGGCAATGAAACCGTTTTAATACTTTCAGCTTTTATCAAGGCCTCAAAACAGTAAATATTTGTTAATTAAGAATACTCCACAAGGCTGTTTACTCTTTATTTATATCTGTTTTTTTCATCCGTTTATATATAGGGCTTGTTTTGTTTTTTTTTTTTGATATAGTGAGTTTTGCCTTTAGGAATATGGAGGGATACTGTTTATGATAAAAAATGCTGGATTTACGCTTATAGAGCTATTGGTTGTCGTTTTAATAATAGGTATTTTAGCCAGTCTTGCTTTGCCGCAATATCAAGTGGCTGTGGCCAAGGCGCGTTATTCCGAGTTAGTGACAATGGCACGAAGCATTAAAAACGCTCAGGAAGTTTATTACTTGGCTAATGGCAAATATGCCACCCGTTTTGATGAGCTGGATATAGAAATGCCGTCCGGTTACACGGGCGATGGGGGCTGGATTATTTATGAAGATAACGGAAATTCTTTTGTTCTATTACATCAAAATAACCGTGTAGCGGCGTATAATTATAAATATTTGTGTAATAATTATGAAATCAAGTTGGACCATTCTGGCGGTACAGACGAAGGGCGTTCCTGGTGTTATGTGGCAAAAGGTACGGATCATTCCTGCAATGAAGATATGGGGCGTAAAGTTTGCCAATCTTTGGGCTGGAAATATGAGAACGGCGTTTGGTATCAAAATTAATAATAGCCAGTAAAAAACGCCGTGTTATATAAAAAACCCGCCTTTAAAGCGGGTTTTTTAAAACTAAGTATTGTATCCGCCGATACGGCCCACATCTACCGGTACGGGGATTTCCGCTCCCAGCGGGCCTTCAAAATACATGGTTCCGGTAAGGTGGTAATCAATGGTGCCGCTGTTCATACTTACCAACCCCAACAGCTTGCTGCTAAAGGCGGACATGGGCACCGTAATATGCGTTTTAGCGTTATAGGTGGCGTTGGGCGGAATGGTGGCTTCTTCTAAATTAATTTTGGAAACAGGCGTATCATTCATTGCCAGTTCCCCCTCAAAACGTTTTAATTTAGCCGGATCTTTACGGTTTAAATTGGTAATGGCAATCATGATATCAAAAGATAAAGAATTAACATTATAGTCCGAAATTTCCACACTTCTTAACGCGTATTTGCAATTAGCCAGCTTGTCCGTTTCGCTTTTTGCGGTGGCGCAGCCGGTAAGAAGAGCGGCGGCGGATAATAGTAAAAATAGTTTTTTCATTCCTCCTCCTTAGGAACCTGATTTAATAAATTGTATAATAAAATGAAACTGTTTGGGAGACTTTTTATATGAATGAGATTAAACAAGAATTATATGACCGTTTTATTAAATATGTATCCATAGATACTACCAGTGACCCTACTCAAAAAACCACGCCTACGACGGCCTCTCAAATGATGTTTGCCAAAATGCTGGCCGATGAGATGCCTTCTGTGGGATTTACCGAAGTGGAAATGGATGAATACGGTTTTGTTACCGCCACCATTGCCGCTAATACGGACACGCCGGCCCCGGTGGTTGGTTTTTTTGCCCATATGGATACGGTAAGTGATTTTAACGGCAAAGGCATTTGCCCCAAACTTCATCCTAATTATGACGGCGGTCGTTTGGTAATTAACGAGGACAAAAAGATGTACCTTTCCCCGGACACCACCCCCAACCTCAAATTATGCATAGGGAATGATTTGGTGACTTCGGACGGAACCACTATTTTAGGCGGAGATGATAAAATAGGTATTTCCGTAATTATGACTTTTGCCCGCTATTTGAAAGACCACCCGGAAGTAAAACACGGCAAAATCCGCGTAGCTTTCACGGTGGATGAGGAAACCGGCACCGGGATTGCTTTCTTTGATGTAGACCGTTTTGGGGCGGACTTTGCCTACACGATTGACGGCGGAACTTTGGGCGAGATTGATTATGGCAATTTTAACGCAGACAAATTTGCCATTTCCATAGTGGGTAAAAACTGCCATCCCGGTTCAGCCAAAGATTTTATGGCCAACCCGGTGCGTATTGCGGCGGATATTGTATCCTCTTGGCCGGAAAACCGACTGCCGGAAACTACCGATAAAGAAGACGGCTTTATTTTGTTTATGGGAATGGAAGGAAATTTGGAACAGGCCGTGCTGCGCGGGCTCGTCCGTGACCATGATTTAAATAAATTTGAAAGTTCCAAAAAAGAGCTGCAGGAAATTATTAACCAAAAACTGGAAAAATATCCTAATGCCAAAATATCGGTTACGTTTACCAAGCAATACCGCAATATGAAAGACGTGCTGGAAGCGCATCCCCAAGCGTTAACCGTGCTTAAAAATGCGCTGGTGGCGGCCGGAATAGATTATAAACTGGCCCAAGTGCGCGGCGGTACCGATGGGGCGCAGCTTACTTTTAGGGGGCTGCCTACTCCCAATATATTTGCCGGGTATGAAAACCCCCACGGCCCCTATGAATGGCTTAGCTTAGACTGGACGGAAAAGGTTTTTCATATTATGAAGCATATTGTAACGGAATTGGTAAATAAATAAAAGCCTGTTCTTTTCACCCCGCTGAAAGCGGGGTTTTTCATTCTTAAATTCTTATAAATTATAAACCAAGTTATAAAACGCTGAATTGCTTTGTAAACGGTCTATAATGGCTGTATATAAAGATTAAAAGCGTTATCCTTCCCCTCCCCCTAAAGGCACGGCAAAGACGCTGGCAGGTCGTTTAGCGTTTTGGGTAAAGATATTAAAAAACATCTTTAGAATAATAGCCCGATTTTTTTAAGAGGCGGCTGTGTATTTTGGCTGGGATATGTGGTTTCTAGCATGTGTATGTTGAATATATAAAAAAACCGCCCTTTATAGGGCGGTTTTTAAAAGAGCGTAGCAATGTAGCAATTAGCGCACCGGGCGTTGGGCAACGGCCGCTTGGCGAGGCGCCGGAGGTACAGCCTGCGCGGAAGCGCGTTGCTGCGCTTGCTGCATAGCCAATTGTTGTTGTCTCAACGCTTGCTGTTGAGCGGCGGTCATTTGCATGGCCTGCTGCTGCGCGGGTTGTTGAACGTTAGCCGCCGGGGCCTGCTGGGCGTTCCCTACTCCTACGGACATAAGCAGGTTTTTAGAATCGGAAATGGTCGGTTCCAACGCTCTCGTTACCGTGTTGTAATTAAAACGGTAGGAAATTTTGAAACTTTGCGGATTTTCCGGCGGAACTTTGGCCATTACAGAGTAATTGTCCGGATCAACGGCGGAGGAAATAGTCCACTCAATCATATTTGCGGCATTGGGATGGCGGGAAACAATTAGTTGTTCCAGCGTCATTCCGTTAGGCAAGGCGTAATTCTTTACTTCCGCCAAGACTCTGTCCGTGGGGGACACTTGAGCCGCGGCCGGTTGTACCGGATCAGCCGGGAGCATTTCATCCAATTGGTCTTGCGTTTGATCAGAGACCGCCGGTTTGGGATTAATAAAGTTTATGTTGTCCGGGATTAATTGCAAATAGGCTACCCCGGCATAAATAGCCCCTATCAATACCAACAGCATTACAGCCATAACAAGCGTTTTTGCCTTTTTAGGAGAAGACGGAAGATCTGCTGCTTTTAAGTCATGCTGCATGGTTACGTCCTGCAGTTCCGTATCACTTAAATCCAAACGTTGAGATTCGGCCGGATCTTTCACCATAGGCACCGTTTTGATATCCAACGCGGCGCCGCGTTTTGTTTTAATGGTGTTTTCCAAAATAATTTGAGACACGGTGACATCTGCACCCGGCAGAGGTGATTCCGGCGCCGTTTGGGCTTGCGCCGCTTGATTATTGTTGTTGGCGGGAACTACTTCTTCCACCGCCAATTCTTCCGATTTTTGTTCAGTTTTGTTTTCCCCTTTCAGCTCTGCTTGGGTCTTAGCCATAGCTGCTTGGGCGGCGGCGGCAAAATCTTCCGCTTGAGCCGGAGGCACAAAGTCAGAAATCAAATAGGTGGAGCCCTCTTTTAATTCAATTTCTGTTAAATCATTGGGGGTGTATTCCGCCTGCGTGGTTGTTTTTTCCAGCTCATTGGCGGGGGCGGCGGCGTCTAACTGTTCTTCCACCGTTTGGGTAGCGGGCGCGGGGGCTTGTTGCTCCGCGGGTTGTTCAACAACCGGTTCCAAAGAGGCAAGGCCTTGCGGCTCTTCTTGCGCTGGCTGAGAAGGCTGCGGTTGGCTGACAGCGGGGTCTTGGGCCGCGCGGGGAACGGGAGATTCCATCAGCGCTTCTTCTTCTGCGGTAAACGGAGCCGCTTCCGTATTTTTTAAATCATCGGCGGAAAGCAAGTCAGCGTTTTCATTTTTGTCTTCTTTTTTTTCTTTAGCCACCGTTACGGGAGGAACTGTTTTATCCAATGTGGCGCCGGGTACTAATTCTTGAATGGTTTCGGTTTGCTCTTCTTGGGCCGCCTGCGGAGTGGCTTGTTCTTCTTGTTGCGGGGCGGGGGCCGGTTCAGCGGCGGGCTCTTCCCCTCCTAAAGAAGCCAAACCAGGCAGCATGGAAGAGACGGTTTTTAAAGGAACTTCTTCTCCCATGTCGCGGGAAGCTTCTTCCGGTTGGGCTTCAGATTGCGGCATTTGCGGCAAATCTGCCATAGCGGCGGGAGCCTCTTCTTGTTCCGGTTTGGAAGCGGAATCTTCTTCCTTAGATCCGGAAATAGAAAGTACAGGTACTTCATTTTCCGGTTGGGGAAGATCCTGTTTAATGGCGGCTTCTTGTTCCGGGGTGACCGGGGTTAAGCCTTCCAACGGTTGGGCAGCCGGTTGTTCTTCCTTCACAGCGGAAGAAGCTTGTGCGCTTTGTTTTGCTTGGTTTTCTTTTTCCGCTTCGGCCAAGGCTTCCGCAATAAAATCTTTTTGCTCAGTGGGGGCAAATTGTTGTAAAACTTCTTCTTTTTGCTGTTCCGTATCGCCTGCGTTTTGCGTTTCTTTCAAGGCGTCTTCCAACGTAGGTTTGGTTTTTTCCGCGTTTTGGGCGTTTTGCACTGCATTGTGGGGGCGCAATAAGTCTTGGAAAGTGGATTCTTTTTCTTTTTCGGTTTGTTCTTCTTGCACTTTTGCCCCGTACAGGGAATCCAAGGCGGAACGGAGAACCACTTCTTCTTCCCCTTTTCCGCCTAAAGGCAATTCGGCGGGATTGGCAGAAGAGTCTTCAGAAGATAAATCAATACCGTGCAGGAAATCCGCGTTTTTATTTTCCGGCTGGTTAGCTTGTGCCACTAAAGATTCCGCTTGGGTGACTAAGCTGTCCGTATTGGCGGTGGAATCTTCTATCGTTGAGGCGGTGTGGCTCATATCACGGTTTGTAAGCGTGATGGTGTTGGCGGACATGTCTACTTCCGGCTGCGTGTTGGCCGCATGCTGCGTATTTAGCGAAAGTGCCTGGGCATGGGATGAGGCGGTGATAACCTCTTCCATTTTTTGTTTTAAATTTTCAATTTCCCGGGTAAGAGAGTCCAGTTTTTCCAAAATCAGCTGGGTAGCGTCTGTGGATACCGGGGCGGCTTCTTGTGCAGGGCTTTGAGAAGCAAAATGGGCTTCTTTGAGGGCTTGGGTGAGGTTGGGATCCGTTGTCCCGGGGTTAACCGCCGTGTTTAATTCTTCCGGCGTGGGCAGAGCCCTGGTTATGGTGGATTCCAATGGATCAAACTCAAACATGGCTGATGCCTTTACCCATTCCTGGTTGGCTCCGGCTTCGGTTGTTTCCGAGCAAATCAGCGTGTCTGGGGTAAAACCCTCTAATGTTACAAGTTTGTCCTCTTCAAAAGGACCTTCCACTTTATCATTTATATAGACCCAATATCTCATTGTTTATCACCCTTTCATAATAAAATAAACTGGCACGCTAACAGGATAGCAAATTATTGTTAAATTTAACAGTCCTTTTTAACGTGTTTTGCGCGGGGTGGCTATCCCCACGCGTATAAATGGCAAAACGGGCCTCTTATTTAGAAGAAGCCCGCGCCTGTTTATACATATTTAATAAATTATCCAACTCTTCCGGACTGGTCTTTTTGGCTTGAATATTAGACATCATATCCGCCATCAGTTCCAGCGATGATCCGTTTTCCAGCATTTCCAATACAAATTGAGAAATCTGCGCGTTGGAATTTCCGTTTAATTCCGCCACCAGCGTCTGGAGGGCGAAAAGGTGTTTTTCCCGGTCGGATTTCCAAAAAGTATAAGGAGACAACGCCTCTTCAAAAAATTGCAAAATTTCTTCGGCGGGTTTGGTTCCTAGATAATTTTTCATTACTTCAGGGGCCAACCCCTGGGTAACCGTTTTGGCTTTTAAATCACGCAGGTATTGGGCTTGTTCTTTGGCTTCGCTTTGGCTCAGCGTGCCTAATAATACCTTACAGGCCAGTTCTTTATTTTCACTTTCTTCGCTGCAGTAAGGAAGCTGACGCAAAATATCCGCCATTTCCCCCTCAATTTGTTCAAACGTTTTTTTGCCGCCAAATTTTTCCGCTATGTCGTATTCATAGCTGCTGTATTTTGCGTTTTTAGACAGCTTGTCGCGCAAAACAATGCGGTCCCGGCGTTGGGCGGCTTTTTGTTGGGCGGCCTCAAAAGTTTGGGGGGTGCCGTCTAACAATACTTTTACGGCCAGGCCCAGGTTTTCTTCTTTTTGTTTCACGTGCGGCAGTTTTTGAAGCACCGCTTCAAACGTATCTAAAATATCTTTTGGCGTTTTGGCTTTTAAATACCGGCAAGCGATAATCATTAAATCTTCTTCCAGTATTCTTTTATTTAACATTTTGGATAGAAGCGTTATGTCTTGCGCGTCTTTTGCGGTGATGGTGCACAGCAAAACCCGGGCGCATAAAGAAGCGTTTAGCTGGGGATCTTTATTAATTTTCTCCAACTGGGTAAATAATTTGTTAAATTCCGGCTGGAAGGATATCGTTTCGTCTTGCGTATATACGCGTAAAAGTTCGGCCGTCATGGTAACGGGCAGATGGTACGTGTCTGCCATTTCTAAAATATAACGGCGGTTATTTTTAGGGGTTTGGTTGTTTTCCGCCAGCAGTTCCCGCGCGTTCTCCAACAGGGAGTTTACCGCTTCTAAAGCGGTTTGGGAATTGTCCAGTTCCGCGTCCGTGGAAACAGATTTTAAGGCGGCGGAAAATTCCGCGTCAAAATATTTGTGGGAAGAAAAAGAAGAATATACCTGAAGCAGTAAATCCGTATCTTCTTTTTCCAGCTCCAATGCTTTGGAAAGCTCCACAATAGACATGGCGTTATTGTAAATGCGCAGCTGGCGCAGCGCGGCGGAAAGCGTAATTTCATCCAGCAGAATTTTGGCTACCACCGTATCCGTTACCGGGGAGTCTGACCCTAATTGCGCGGCAATATTGGCTATATCCTGCTGAAGTTCTTCCAACGATTTTTTATTTTCCAGCGTATATACTAACTTGGCGGCGTAGTCATCGTCAATCACGGGCAGCATGTTATAAATGGTGCCCAGCATTCCGCTGCGTTTATTTACTTTTTCGCTCATATCTTTCCTTTTGCGTTGGCTTATTTATTCTAACAAGATTTTAGAAAAATAAGAATATGTTGTTCAAATTTATTTACCCAATCGTTATTTTTAATAAACGCCAAATTGGCTTTTATGCTTTCTACCGAGCATTTCACACAGGTTTTTAACAAATACTGCCCGCATAAAATGTCAGACATAATCACCGGGGCAATGTCGCTTTTTATTAAATCGGTCTCCCGCAGGCATTGTATGGCGGTGGTGGCGGTATCCGTAGGTACGCGCGCGGCCAGCAGCAGGGCGTCTTGCATGGCTTGTTCCCGGTTGGGGTTTTCCTTGGGGAGTTTTTTTGTAATCAAATACGCGGTATAGGCTTCCCCGTCTTTGCGGATATAGTTTTTCAGCTCTTCTTTTAAGGAACCCAGCTTTTTAAGGCTTTGTTCCAGCTTGGCTTTGATTGCCGGCGGCGTGTTTTTTTGTTTGGCGGTGGTGTGTATAGCCATCATAATGAGTCCGCAGCCCATAGCGCCGCTCATGGCGGCGGCGGCGCCGCCGCCGGGGGTCGGCTCGCTATTGGCTAAGGCGTCGGCAAATTTTGCAGCAGCTTTGTCCCATTCCATATTGTTTATTAAATCTCCTTACATAATGGTTCCGGATTCCAAATCCGAATATTTTTTAATACGCAGCATTTTCAGGCGGTCTTCGTCAATGCCGGTACGGCTGAAAAATACGTGTTCTATGGCGCTGGCGGGCATGATATAACTGCCGCGTTTTACGCCTTTGGGGTCCGTTTTGAGGCCAAGCCATACGCAAAAAGTGGTGATGTCTTTAAAATCTTTCTCTTCCAGCTCAGCGGCGGCGCGCTGTATTTTGGCTTGGTCTCCAAACCCGCCGGTAATTACCGCGCTGTGAAAACCGCAGTTTTTGGCGGCTACAATATCGCGGTGCGTGTCGCCGACTACAAACACGTTTTCAGGCAGAATTTTGGTTTTAAATTTTTTCTCCGCCCGTTTTACGGCCGCTTGGAGCATTTCTTCCCGGGTGTGGCCGTCTTCCCCCCAGCCGCCAATTTCAAAATATTTGTTTAAGCCGGAAGGCTCCAGCTTTATGCGGGCTCCTTGCTGCAAATTGCCGGTGCCCAGGGCTAAAATAACGTCCGGGTCTTTGGCTAAGAGTTTCAAAAATTTCTCCACGCCGGTTACCAAATCATAGTGTTTGGCGCGTACGGCGGCGTGTACTTCCTGGGGCAAAAGTTCCAGGTATTTGGCGGTCATTTTTTTCATTTCCGCGGCGGTGGGTTTTTTGCCTTTTTTCAATAAACCGTATACCAGGGTAAAATTGTCCGTATCCGTTCGGCCGGAAATAAGGGAATGTTCAAACTCCGGGCAGGAACCGTATAATTCCTCAAACGCTTTTTTAAGGGCGGTGCGGCCGGCTCCCCCGGCGTTGACTAAAGTACCGTCCAAATCAAATAAAACGAGTTTTTTCATTTACGTTCTCCTTTAATAATGCCGGTTACAATATAGGCGCCGCCTATGGCAAGCGCCATGCCCAGCACTTTATAGATGTTAATTGTATCCTGCTTTAGCAGGACGGACAAAAGAAATGTGCACACCGGGTAAGACAAAATAATAGCGGTTGCTTTACCCAAATCCATATTGCGTATGGCGGTATACCAAAACGTATTGCCTATAAAATAATTGCATACCGCGCTGAAAGCCAGCGTGCTGAATAATACGGGCCCCGGCACAAAGAGCTGCGGGCCCTGGATAGCCCATAAAGAAGCCGTTAATATGGCCAGCACCGGAATGGCAAACATCGCGCGCGCGGCGGAAATAAGCACCGGCGGCATATCCGCGGGCAATTTTTTGGCAAAAATATGGCTAAGCTGAAACATCCATAAACAGCCTAAAATCAGCAAATCCCCCTTTAACTGCATGGACATCCCCGCCTGCCACAATAATATCCCCACCCCCAACACAATCACGGCGGAACCAAAAACCTGCTTTAAAGTAGGTTTTTCCCCCAGCAAAAAATACGCCAGCAGCAGGGAATAAACAATTTCAAACTGGTTTAAGATAGCCGCGTTGGTAGGGGTGGTGTAATTGAGGGCTATCATAAAAATGGTCATTGGCAGGGCGGTGCCAAAGGTGGCCATCAGCAAGCATTGCCACCATACCCGGCGTTTAAAAAGCTGTTTCCAGCCGTTATTTTTAATTAAATACGGGCTAAAGCACAGCGTGGCCCCCGTACAGCTGGCCAGCATAAACAAAGCCGATGCCGCATACGGCGTGGCAAATTTAGCCACCACTACGTTGGCGGCCGTAAAAAACCACGCCAGCCATATGGCAAACACAGGCGCGACGTTAAACATATAACCCCTTAAACATACTTTATATTTTACTTAATTTGACGGCTTAGTGCCCTTGTTTCTTAACCAAAAAACTTACCCAATACGCGCCGGACAGTGTAAGCAATAACCCTAATATTTGGTAAGGGGTGACTCTTTCCAACCCAAGTAAGACCGAGCCGATTAAAGACAGCACCGGATAAGATAAATAAATAGCGGTTACCCGGCTTAAATCCAGCATGCGTATGGCTTTATACCACAATACCATGGCTAAACCGTATTTTAATACGCCGGTATAAGTAAGCACGCTAAACATTTGTAAATTGGGTTTTAACACCAGCGTATCGCACCAGGCCAGTACCGCCACGATAATCAGTAAAGCGGGAATGGCGTATAAATTGCGCGCCATGCCGATAAGGCGGTAATCCAAATGCGCGGGCAGTTTTTTAGCCAAGGTGGAGCCGGCTTGCAGCATCCAGGTGGAGCCTACTATTAACAAATCTCCCGTCCAGCGCGGGGTGTAATGTTCTTTAATGAGTATAAAGGCCACCCCCAGCACAATCAGCGCGCTTCCCGCCAACTGGGATTTGGTGGGATATTCTTTTAGAAACAAAGCGGCAAACAACAGGGAATAAAGCAGTTCCGACTGTTGTAATATAGCCGCGTTTCCCGGCGTGGTATAATGCAAGGCCAGCAGCGATATGGTAAACGGAAGCGCCGTGCCGAACGTGCCGATGAACAAAAATTTCCAGCGGGTTTCTTTAGCCAGCAGTTCCCCCCATTTATGGTTTTTGGTTATCCACGGGGTAAAATACAGTACCCCTATCAACGTGCCTAAAAAGACCAGCAGTACCGGGCTGATTACTCCCACGGCATATTTCCCCGCTATGGGGGATAGGCCGATAATGGCCCAGCAAAGCCAGGTTGCGGCTAAAGGGTTCATGAAATTCTCCGTCGGTAAAAAGGTAAAAATATATTATAGCATTTAGGGCATTCTATACGCTTAAAAACAAATAAAAAGCCCAAGCTGTGTTTTGCCCGGGGCATAAAATTTTGTGCCGAGAGGTAGTGTCCAGCTGCTCTCTTCCCTGACGGAAAATGCCTGTGGTGCGGGTTTGCGGTATTTGTCTTTTTTGGCTTTCGCAAGCCCAAATTTGTAAAACGCTGAGCCTTTTTCGTTGCTGCGCGGGCAAGCGGTTTGCCAGTCTCTCTAGCAATAAAAAAACCCGGGCCAAAAACCCGGGTATAAAAGAATGCGCAGAGAGGGACTCGAACCCTCAAGCCTTGCGGCATGCGCCCCTCAAACGCACGCGTATACCAATTCCGCCACCTGCGCGAAAAATCTATTTCCAACGAGGGATATAAAGAACTGTCTTCCAGTATATTTTAGCAAAAAAAATAACCCGGCGCAACAAACGCCGGGTAAAAAGAACCCCGCAATTTGCGCGGGGTTTAAATTATTTGGAAGCGGGCTGGGCCGGTTCAGCCGGGGCCGTGGCCGCTGCGGGAATTTGCACCTTATCCGTTACGGAAGAAGAGGCTTTTTTGTTGGTGGCCATGGTAAGCAAAATAGACGTGCAGAACAATAAAACGGCCAAAGCGGCGGTAAGTTTGTTGATAAAGTTAAAAGCGGTGGGGCTGGCAAAAATATTGTCCGCGCCGGAAGCGCCAAAAATACCGGCGGCGGAACCTTTCCCGCTCTGCAAAAGGACCAAGAGGATTAGTAAAATACACGTTACAAAATGAATAATGGTGATGAGTGTTTGCATTCTGTTTAAAAATCTCCTGTAAAAATAACATTAATATTATACTATTTTTTGGCTGTTTTTTCTTTTTAATAAAATAGACCGGGCCCGCTTACGCAGGCCCGGTTTGTGTGGTACAAAATGAATTGTACGGAATTTGCCGCCTTATTTGGCTAATGCCACTAAGCCGGGCAATTCTTTCTGTATAAAATAGACCGGGCCCGCTTACGCAGGCCCGGTTTGTGTGGTACAAAATAAGTTGTACAGGACTTGCCGCCTTATTTGGCTAACGCCACTAAGCCGGGCAATTCTTTCTGTATAAAATAGACCGGGCCTGCTTGCGCAGACCCGGTTTGTGTTAGTACAAAGTGGTTTGTACAAGAATTTTCCGCCTTATTTGGCTAACGCCACTAAGCCGGGCAATTCTTTGCCTTCCACAAATTCCATGCTGGCGCCGCCGCCGGTGGAAACGTGGGAGAGTTCTTTTTGGTTGAATTTGCCTTTTTTCAGCACGTTGACGCTGTCTCCGCCGCCGATGATAGTGGTGGCGCCGGCTTTGGTGGCGTCAATCATGGCTTGGGCGATGGCAAAGCTGCCTTTGGCAAAATTCGGGAATTCAAACACGCCCATAGGTCCGTTCCAGAAAATGGTTTTGCATTTGAGCAGTTCTTCGCGGAACAGGGCAATGGTTTTAGGCCCGATGTCCAACCCCATTAAATCCGCCGGAATATTTACATTGTCCACGGCTACGGGTTCGGTGGTTTCGGCAAATTCTTTACCGCAGATGTGGTCCACCGGCAGCAAGATTTTTACGCCTTTTTCCTGGGCTTTGGCCAAAACGGCTTTGGCTTCGGCTTCTTTTTCGGCGTCAAAGAGGGATTTGCCGATTTCCGCCCCTTGTACCTTTAAGAAGGTGTACGCCATACCGCCGCCGATAACGAGCACGTTTACTTTGTCCATTAAATTGTTAAGCAGCATGATTTTGTCGGACACTTTGGCCCCCCCTACTACGGCCGCGAACGGGCGGGCGGGGTTTTCCAACGCTTTGCCTAAAAATTCCACTTCTTTTTGTACCAAATAGCCGGCGCAGCCGGGCAGGAACTGGGCTACGGCGCTGGTGGAAGCGTGGGCGCGGTGTACGGTGCCGAAAGCTTCCTGCACAAAAATTTCACCGTGTTTGGCCAGTTGTTTGGCAAATTCGGCATCGTTCTTTTCTTCTTCCGGGTGGAAGCGGAGGTTTTCCAAAAGCACAATTTCACCGTTTTTGGCGGCTTCTACCACTTTATCGGCTTCCGGGCCAATGCAGTCTTTGGCGAAGTGTACTTTTACGCCAAAGAGTTTTTCCACTTCAGCGGCAACCGGGGCCAGGCTGAATTCCGGGCAAACTTTGCCTTTCGGGCGGCCCAAGTGCGCCATTAATACGATGCGGCAGTTATTTTCTAAAAGATGTTTGATGGTTTTTTCGGTAGCTACGATGCGTTTGTTATTATCTACTTTCCCGTCTTTAAGCGGTACGTTATAGTCTACACGCACCAGCACTTTTTTGTCTTTCAGGTCCATGTCCTGAATTTTTTTGATGCTGTCAAAATTCATACTTTTACTGGCTCCTTTCCTAAAATAAATCAAAGGGCGTTTGCACGTCCATACTGCTTACTATTTTATTTTACAAAATTTAAAACCGCTCGTTTAATTGTTGCGCGTGCGGCCAAGCAGGCGTAAGATTTCAATATACAGCCAAATCAGCGTGACAAGCAGCCCAAATCCGGCGTACCATTCCATGTATTTGGGGGCGCTGTACGTGCTGGTCATTTGGTCTATAAAGTGAAAATCAAAAATAAAGTTAAACGCGGCTACTGCGCAGATAAGCACGTTTACCGCAATGGCCCACGGGGCGGCGCTGGTAAAATAGCTTACGTTTACGCCAAATAACATCAGTACCAGAGAAATGACGTAAAACAAGCTGATGCCTATCGTGGCGCTTAAAATGCCAATTAACAGCCCGCGGGTGGGTTTGATAATGCCGGTTCTGTACAGTACCAGCATGGTAAAAAATACCAGCAGGGTAACGGACACTGCCTGCATGACAATGCCGGGCATTTGCTGGTTAAACGCGCTGGATATGGTTCCCAGCAAAAGGCCTTCCGCAAAAGCGTAAACCGGGGCCAAAAAAGGGGCCGTTTGCGGTTTAAAGCTGATAATCAGCCCTACTACTAGCGCGCCAATGGCGCACGGCGTAATTAAAGCGGCCGCCTGCGCGCTGCCCCACGTTAAAAACGCGCCTACAACACATAGTAAAAGCAGGAAAAACGTTTTGTTGATGGTTCCCTGCAAAGTCATTTGCTGCCCAACGGAGGCGCTTTCCTGCGCGCGGCGGAAGGCAGATTCATTAAATACTGGGTTTGTTGCCATATATTCCCCCTCATGTTAAGATATAAGTATTATATTAAAAATTAAGCCCGCTTCCAATAAAAAACCTCTCTTGGTGGCAGAGAGGTTTTTTAACATTTAGAACGGGCCGGTTAATGGGCCTCAAGAAGCTTGAATTCTTCCGGCGGAAGCTTTTTTTTCAGCCAAGAAGCCAGTTTTTGATCCGGCTGCTGCCCGGGGAATAGTTTGGAAAAATCTTCCAAAATAAAGGTATCGTCCTGCTCGGTAAGGCCAAACAGGGTGGGGATGGTTATATTTTTGAATATTTCCGTTACCGGCGCGCTTAAAACGCGCGGGGCGGTAACCCCGCGGGTTGCCTGGGATTGTGAATGGTATTCTACTTGCGCAAGCATTTGATAGAGGGCAAAATCCCCTTTGCGTTTAAAGTTTTTAGCAAAGAAGTCTTGATGTTTGTACATAATTTCTTTGTTTTTATAAGGCAAAGAAATGATAACGCGGAAATTTTGGGCCGGGCCTTGTAACGCTTGGGCGCAATCTTTGCCCAGCAAAAGTAATCCTTTTTTATTTAACGCTAAGGCCTTGCAGTGGGCTTGTTCCACAAGTTCTCTGAGCCCCACATATCTGCCCGTGGCATAAGAGATAAAAACATCCACAACGGCTCTTTGGTCTATATGCCAAGGCAGCTGTTTTTGCCGGGCTTGGGCCGTTTTATGCCGCAGCGTATCTTGTAACTGCTTTGGGGAAGAAAATGTTTGGCCCGCGGCGGAAACCGTGCAGGCCAAACAGCATATACTTGCTAAAGCGATAGAGACGGATTTCTTCACTAAAAACTCCTCTTAATTCATATGGAAAGCTTTTACCGTTTTAGCCGCAGGCATATTGCGCAACAACACGGAGGCTTTTTCTGCGGTGATTTCTTTCCCGTTGGGGAACAGACCGTTTAAAGCGGTTTTTACGGCATTAGAGCGTACAGGCAAGGAGAATAAGACAAAATCATCTTGGCTTACAAACTCTTTGCGGGAAGCGTTTTCTGTGGCGTAATATAAGGGAAAGCCAATGTCTTCGGGTTTTACGGTTTCTTCCCAATCTTCATAATTGCCTAAGGTTTTTAAATCTACAAATAAAACAATTTGATTGTGTTTGGCGGCGTCATTGATGGCCGGGAGACAATCCTTTTTAATGGCTACCGCGCCTTGTGCATTTAACAACAGGGCAGAACAGGTGGTTTGTACCTGCAAGGTGCCGGAGTGTATTTGTTTGGACACGGACGGATTCACGTAATCTTCATGCTGGTAGTGGGTAACAGTCAGTCTGATTTGCGCTTTTTGGTATGCAGAGGCGCTGCGCGCGGCGGCGACTTTGTTGGATAATGTTTTATTCAAATCCTGTTGGGCCCAAGATACGGGGGCGCATACGGCTACGGCTAAGCACAACATAAACAGTTTTTTCATAATGTCTCCTTTTGGGGTGCTACTTATTTAATTTTATTCTATCGGTTTTGTATTGCAGGAACAAGGGCCTTTGTTCCTATTTTTTCATAGGCCTTTGGGCCTAAAAAAACCGCCTTGGCGGCGGTTTTAAGGCATTAAATCCAACGCTCTTTGTATGCGCGGGGGATAGTTCTGCAACCATAAGTCTGTTATTACGTGTTGGCTAAACAGCTTCTTTACTTGGGGGCTGTTTAGTTTTTGAGCTACTGGTTTTTGAGCGGGCAGACGCATAATAAAGCGAAAAGCTTTCACTCCGGTGAGCTGAAAGTCTTTGGCCGGTAAAGGAGGCTGTACGGAAAAAAAGGAGTGTCCGTTTTCATATTCTCCTAAACCGGGCATGGTAATGTATAGGCAGACTTGCTCCTCTTTATTGCCGGAGCGTTTTATATCTTCAATATACCAAAAGGCGGAACCTTCCGGGGTGACGCCGTTGTCAGCCAGAATGACGGTACCATTTGGCGCGGTTATAAAACCTTTTGCCGGGAAAGGTTGGTCCAAAAATTCAATACAGTCTCTTACTTCCGCCTGTACGTGAAAGTGGGTAAGATAGTTTGTTATATCTTGTTCCAATTGTTTTAAGAACGTTTTATATGGAGCGGTTTGCGCGGAATTATATTTAATGGGATTTTCTTCCCGCGGGGAAAAAACCTGGCTGGTTGGAACGGGCATGTGGTGAAACAGGGCCGATAATTCTTCCGGCTCCAAGGTAATTGGCTGTAAATTTTGCAGGGCGTTTACGGCTTGCGGCTCTTTTACGGGTACTTGGTAGACGGCATACCCGTTTTTTAGCACTTTAAAATTTCCGGGATAGGCTTTGCCATAATAAAAAAAGCCTTTGCCTTGATATGCCCCTTGATTAAACGCTCCCAACGGGCTCATATCCACCAAAATAGATACAGGGGCGCTTTCCGTAAATGCGGTGGCTAAAAGCTCGGTACCGGGGTTATCTAAAACCAAAGTGTTTTTTCCCGTTAATAACGCGCTGCAGGTTACAACCCAATAACGGTCTGGCAGATTAGAAGATAAGGTTACCCACACAAGGCGGTTTTTATGCTCATTTAATATATCATTTGCCGAAAGAGTTTGGTTTGTGGGCGTTTGTTTTTGTACGGCTTGTTGCAGGGCAAGGGATATTTCTCCATCTGCAGAGGCCGCAAAACAAACAGGGGCTGAAAACAACAGTAACAACCCCATTATTTTTTTACAAGTATTGGAAATGGTTGTTGTATGCATATCTAATATTATATTGGTTTTTATGTAAAAATCAAAAACCCCCGTTTGCGGCGGGGGTTAGGTGTATGGTTTATTTGAAAAAGCTTTCGTCCTTTATCTTTTTTTGCAGGCGTTGCCAGCCCTCTTTGGAAACATGTTGTTCTAAGAAAGAAATGAACTCTTTTTCCAGCGGATGGTAAAAGAAGCCCTCTCCCGGGGAATCCCTCTCCGGCTCGGCTAGATTAAACCCGGCTAAAAATTCCATTCCCGGTTTTTTTTCGCTGAACAAGAAGGCCGGGTCCGCGGTGTTCGCCGTTTTGGGAAGGAAGAAACGGCCGTTTTTATTGGTTATCTTTTTTATATAAAATTTTTTGCTTTCCCGCCCCCATAAAATGGCTTTTTTATTGACTGCCGCCTGGTTAAAGTGGGTGATATCGGGTCTAGTCATAATAAACAGGTGCGCGGTGGGTTTGCCGGCTAACATTTGCATAGTTTGGGTGTTGCGGGTGTCGGTTTGAATAAGAATTGTTTGGGATACCGGGTCTTCGTAAAAAGCCTGGGCAGGCTGTCCATTGATTAAAATAGCTTCAATTTGGCGAGATTTTTCTCTGTTTTTGCCGTGGTGCGCGCCGGGGTAGCTCCCTTTGCAATTTTGAGAGGCCAGCAGGTAGTTCGGGTCAATAAGAACAGCGGTGCAGGCATGATTGCTTACGACATCTGTTTTTGACTGGTCTTGAAAACGGGTACGTACCCGCAAGGATATTTCAAATACGGATTCTTTATGGGCACGCGTGGAAAGAACAAGCGCCTCTTTGGCTTTTTGCCGCAAAGCGGCTTGCCATGGTTCGGCATATGCTGGCGAACAAAGCGCGGCTAATAACAGTAAACAGGGGCATAGTTTCATCATGTGTTTGCGCTCCTTCATATTTCTACATTATGCTAACTAAAAACGGCCCACGCGGCAAGGGCCGTTGTACCTAGTGTTGCATAGGTCTTTTGGCCCTGTCATTTTAACAAAGGCTGGTAAACAAAAAGCCCGCTTTTTAAGCGGGCTTTTAAATAGTTTGTGTCCGTTTACAGCATCTGACGCGCCGCGTGTTCTGACACGGGATGCAGGCCCTTAATGGATTTGGCGAAGTTCCCCTTAGGGTTTACTTTCATTCTGTATACGTACAAAGGGGCCTGTTTTTCTTCATGGGAGGCGTAAAAATCTCTATTCGCGTTTTTATTGTCAGAGAAAAAGCCTTTACCAAAAGCGCTTAAGTCTATATAAACAGAGACCGGCGCGGCTGTTCCTTCATAATCTCCTTCGCCTACAATATCCACTGCCCGGCTGGCATCCTCGTCCAGCAAAATATCCGCCTGGGTGTAGTTGCTGTTCACGCGCAGCAAGACGCCAAAAGCGTGGACGGGTTCCAACCCCTTGGCAGATACCACTACCGGCACTTTGCGCAAGGCGTCAAATTTGTCTGCCTGCGCTTGTATTTTGCGGCTTAAAGAGTCCACTTCCGGTAATTTGGTTTCTGGTTGTTTTACGTTCGGATATTTAGGCTCTGCATTTAAGAACGCACAGGTGCTGAGCACTAAGGCTAGTAACAATATTTTTTTCATATGAAATCTCCCAAGTAAAATATTCTCTATAGTATATTATAGAAAATAAATGCGTGCTTTCAAGGGGTTAATGAAATCCTTCCAATTTGGCACAGAAATAATCCGGCAGGGATTTGCTCATCCGTCTGCGGATATCTTGGGGCTGGCGGCTGTCAAATATTTTATCCAAGGAGAAAGGAACAATATACTTCTCCCCCTCCATTAACCAGCGGTCTCTTTTAGCTATAAATACGGGGGCTTTTATGGCAGGGAGGCGTTCCTTTAGGTTTTCCGTTAAGGGAATATTAGCCAAAGCGTAATTATCCTTAAAAACGATGCTTCTTCTGGGGTAATTGCTCACTTTTAAGGTGTATCCGGGCAATATGCTGCTAAAATCCACTTGGAAGGCAATCTTTTCTTTGGTATGAAATAAGGCTTTGCGGCAGGTGTCGTTAAGTAAAACCGTGCCCTTCTTGTCCAGTAACATGGCGCGGCAATTTTCAGCATATTCTTTGTTATAGTTTATGGCTTTATAGGATTGGGGCTCAAATTGGATATGCAAGATAGCTTGCGGATTGATTTGGTAAGCCCGCATTTGGTCTTCTTCATGCGGAGTAGTGTCTTTGGCTTGCAGTTTGCGGATAACGGCTTGTTTAAGTTTTTTTTCAACGTCGGTCTGGGTTTCCCGGAAAGCGGGGCTGATTAAAATGTTTTTCCAAGAGAATTTTTCTTGCGCAAATAGCGGCTGGGCTCCTAATATAGCAATTACTAAAGCAAAAATCCATTTTTTTTCCATAGACAAAACCTCGTTGTTTAGATTTAGATTAAAGAGCTACTTTTTTATTTTAACCAAAAAGGTTCTTTCTTGTAAAGAACATTTAAAATAAAAACACCCGGATATTTTTTATCCGGGTGTTTTAAACTGTTTAGCGGGAAAGATTACATCATTCCCATTCCGCCCATACCGGGCATAGCGGCCGGGGCGTGAGCACCTTCTTTTTCAGGGGCGTCCGCCACCAGGGCTTCGGTCAACAATACCGTGCCGGTGATGGAAGCCGCATTTTCCAACGCGGTGCGTACCACTTTGGCCGGGTCCACCACGCCGGCTTTAAGCAGATCGCCATAGGTGTTGTCATCGGCGTTGTAGCCGTCCGCCGCGCCTTTCATTTTTAGGACGTTGTCAGCCACTACGGCGCCGTCTAACCCGGCGTTTACGGCAATTTGTTTAAGCGGAGCCACCAAGGCTTTTTTCACAATGTTGATACCGGTGCGTACATCTTCGTTATCGGTTGTTAAAGCGTCCAAAGCGGCTTGGCTGCGGGCCAAAGCTACGCCGCCGCCGGGCACAATGCCTTCTTCTACGCCGGCTTTGGTGGCGTTTTTGGCGTCTTCTACTTTGGCTTTTTTGGCTTTCAGTTCCGTTTCGGTGGCGGCGCCTACGCTGATGACGGCTACCCCGCCGGACAATTTAGCCAAACGTTCCTGCAATTTTTCTTTGTCGTATTCGCTCTTGGAATTTTCAATCTGTTTGCGGATTTGTTCAGAGCGGGCGGCAATGGCTTCTTTGCTGCCTTTCCCGCTGACGATGGTGGTGTTTTCTTTATCAATTACCACGCGGGCGGCTTGGCCTAACATAGCCAGTTCGGCTTTGTCTAATTTAATGCCGCGTTCTTCGCTCAGCACGTCTCCGCCGGTTAAGATGGCGATGTCTTCCAGCATTTCTTTGCGGCGGTCCCCAAAGCCGGGGGCTTTTACGGCGCAGCCTTTTAAGGTGCCGCGCAATTTGTTCACCACCAAGGTGGCCAGCGCTTCGCCGTCTACGTCTTCGGCGATGATTAAGAATTGTTTGCCGCTTTGTACAATTTTTTCCAATACGGGCAAAAGCTCATTCATGCTGGAGATTTTCTTGTCGGTGATAATGATGTACGGGTTTTCCAATACGCATTCCATGCGTTCAGAATCCGTTACAAAATACGGGGAAATATAGCCGCGGTCAAACTGCATCCCTTCCACTACGTCTAACTGCGTGGTGGCCGTTTTGCCTTCCTCTACGGTAATAACGCCTTCCGCACCCACTTTTTCAATGGCTTCGGCAATCATATTGCCGATTTCGCGGTCATTGGAAGAAATAGTGGCGATTTGGGCTTTTTCTTCTTTGGTTTTTACCGGTTTGTGCATTTTTTCCAATTCTTTTTTGGTGGCTTCTACGGCCATTTCAATGCCTTTTTTAACCAACGTGGGGTTGGCGCCGGCGGTAATGTTTTTGATGCCTTCGGTCAGCATGGCATCCGCCAAGACGGTGGCGGTGGTGGTGCCGTCGCCCGCCACGTCGTTGGTCTTAGAGGCCACTTCACGGATGAGCTGGGCGCCCATGTTTTCAAATTTATCTTCCAGTTCAATGTCTTTGGCAATGGTTACGCCGTCGTCAATAATAAGCGGGGAGCCAAATTTCTTTTCCAGCACTACGCTGCGGCCCTTGGGCCCCAACGTTACTTTTACTGCGTTTGCTACTTTTTCAATACCCGCTTTCATCTTGGCGCGGGCCTGATCACCGTAAATTACTTGTTTAGCCATAAATTAAATTCCTCCTGTAATTACCCCAAAATCCCCAAAACTTCGTCTTGGTGGATGATTAAATAGGTTTCGTCGTCCAGTTTTACTTCGGTTCCGGAATATTTGCCGTAAAGTACGCGGTCCCCCACTTTTACGTCCATGGCAATGCGGCCGCCTTTATCGTCCAGCTTACCGGCGCCTACCGCCAATACTTCCCCTTCCATCGGCTTTTCTTTGGCGGTATCAGGAATGATGATTCCCCCTTTCATGGTTTCTCTTTCGATGGGTTTAACGATAATGCGGTCACCCAACGGTTTAATTTTTACTTCTTTCATAGTTCTGTCTCACTCCTTTAAGTTCTTAAAACTGCTTTTGCCGGAGGACTGTTTTTAGCACTCCCTTTGGCTTAATGCTAATTTATCATATATTCAACATAATTGTCAACCCCCTTCTTTGATTGCTAAAAAAGAAGAGGGTTGTCGTCTAAGATAGTTTTTATTTACAAGCAGAATGGTTAACTTTTGCTAAAAAAACGTTTTATTTTTTGACGCAAAGTTAATGGCTGGGCGGGAAGGATTTTTATCATCACGGTGGAGATATTATCCTGGCCGTCATTGTCGTTAGATACGCGTACAAGTTGTTTGCAGAGTTTTACTAATGGGGTATTTTGCCCTTTTTCCAATAATTCCTGCATTTGTTTTTCGGTCAAGCCTTTGTATAGGCCGTCTGAGCACAATACCATAATATCCCCTATTTTTACGGGGAATTTAAGTAAATCAAATTCTACGTTTTTCTTAATGCCCATGGCGCGGGTAAGCACGTTTTGTATTTTGGATTTATCCGCCTCCGCCTTGGTTAATAACCCACGGCGGACGTGTTCCATCGCCAAGGAATGGTCGGTAGTTACTTGGACTAGTTTTTTGTCCCGGTATAAATAAATGCGGGAGTCCCCCACGTGCACCGCCACCGCGTTGTCTCCGTCAAAAGTAACGCCGGTAAGGGTGGTTCCCATCATTTTATAAATGGCGGAAGCTTGGGCCGTGGTATAAATGGCGGCATTAGCTAAGTTGGCTGCCATAAGCAGTTTGCGCTCTATTTTATCCAGTTTGGGCAGGAAAGTATCCGGCATTTTTAAAGAGCCGGCATTTACTTTGCGGATGGTTTCTTCCAGCACGTGTACGGCAATATTGCTGGCAATTTCTCCGGCGGAATGCCCTCCCATGCCGTCTGCCACTACGCCCAGGCCCAGTTCAGAAGAAATCAGGACGCTATCCTCGTTTTTCTCGCGGATTTTTCCAATGTCAGTAACGGCTGCAAATTCTATATCAAAGGTGCTCATGCGTCCTCTCTAAAAACAATGTTTGCCGCACAACCCAATATACCAAACCAATACAGCAAAGTTAACAAAAAGTAATAAGCGTTATTGTTTTGTGCGTTTTGGTTAAAATTTTGTATTGGATAGCCTAAAGCGTAGTCCCACGCCAGCAAAGTCATTCTGCTGGGACCTGACAAATAATACGCCGAAAGCATTTCTATCATTAACGGCCGATAGGATTGCGGTATAGCGTCTTTTGTAAAAATAGTAATTTGTTTGTCTAAATACTTGTATTTTTCTTCCGGAGAAAGTAAATTGATCCGTTTAAATGTATTTAAATGGGAAAACGCGTCCGACTGAAACACGGAAACATATCCTACGTCATCTTCTTTATCAATTTGGGTGGAGGGGTGGGATACTTCCCCCGCGTTTATTTTAGAGGCCAATACTTTTAATGTCGTGTTCATGGTATTGGCCAAGCCGGATATGTTGTACGTCCATACGCAGGCTACCGCCGCAAGCAAGCACAAGGTAGGGGCCACAATGCTGGAATGTACCCCTTTTTGTGTTGTTAAGTAATAGACAGTACATAAGGTGAATAATAAACCTAAAAACGCCAGCCATTTAATAAAGGCTCCTTCTGTGTAGGGCGCGATAGAAAGCCCGGTAGCCGTATAGGCCAGCACAACGGTTAAAACCACCAAAGCCGTGCCTAAAAAGGCTTCCGCCTTTGTCAGGGTGGTTCTCCAACATAAAGACAAGGCCCACATTCCCGCTATTACAAAGTAGCATAAGGAATATTCAGGGGAGAAAATAAACTGCCCAATGCCTTTTATATCCCAATACGGCACCTGCGGCGTAAACAAACCGGCCATATAGGAAATGAAAGCGATTACCAACAGCCCCATGGTGCTGCGCGCAAAAGCCCTTATGGAAGAGGATGCAAATACCGCCGCCAGCATAATTAAACATACGCCTGCTACCGGTAATTGATAAGGGGCGTTTTGAGAGGCCGTCAGCGGGGAAACCAAGTTGGCGATAAACCCTAAATTGGGGCTGACGTGTACGGAGCATATCTTTCCAAATAAAAAGAACGTATATGACACCAGTAAAGAGAATAGCATCAACACTGGCAGCCAAGCAAAATCTATCAAATTACGCCATCTGAAAGGTTCTTTTGGAGTGTCCCCTAAAGGAGAAACTTCGGCATTAATAGCGGCGTTTTGCGAAGGGTAGTTCCCCGGTATAGGCGGCGGAGGCGGAGGCGTTTGCCGTTTGGGCGCCTCGCTGCGTACTGGGGCCGCCGGGCTTTCGTTCAAACCAGGCAACAGCACGGGCTTGCTCTGATTAAAAGATTTGGCAGTATCTTTTAATAAAGCCTCGTGGCGTTTCTTTTTGATGCTTTCGGTATTGGTAACGGGAGATTCCTTTATAATCTTAAGAGAAGAATCCGTTTCCAAATCAATAACAGAACCGCTGGCGCCGGATTTTAAACGAAGTTGGTCTTCCGCACGCATTTTTTGAAAAAACAAGTAGGTTTCCTTAGCGGTTTGGAATCGTTTATCCGGGTCTTTACTCATTAATTTTTGAATGGCTTGGGCCAGCCAAGGCGGTAAATCTTTGCGTATTTTTGACGGGTCCGGCACAGGGTCATTGATGTGTTTTTGAATAATGTCAATGGTGTTTTTGCCGTTGTACGGAAATTGCCCCGTCAATACATAATACATACTGGCGCCGATAGAATATAAATCCGCCCGGGTATCCAAATCCCGTCCCAAGGCTTGTTCCGGGGCGATAAAATAAGCGGTTCCGGCCAGTTCGGTGGTTTTGGTGGTGCCTTTGTCTTTATCTACTTTTTTGGCGATGCCAAAATCCACAATTTTAGGGTGCATCTCTGAATTGATTAAAATGTTGGAAGGTTTAATGTCGCGGTGAATAATGCCTTTTTCATGGGCGACGTTTAAGCCTTTTAAAATGCCGTCAAACAAGTCCAGCACTAAATTCACAGGCAGCACTTTGCGCCGTTTTAACATAATGGAAAGAGTCTGCCCTTCAATAAAGGACATAACGATGAAATAATAACCTCTTTCTTTGCCTACGTTATAAACGTTTACGATGTTGGGATGGTCCAGCTCGGCCACGGCGCGGGCTTCGCTTAAAAACAGCTCAACGGCTTTTTTGTCATTGGCTAATGCCGGGCTTAAAATTTTAACACAAACAATGCGGTTTAATGCTTTGTGGCGCGCTTTATATACGGCACCCATGCCGCCTTCGGCAACTTTTTGCAGAATCTCACAACCGGAAATATCGGTTCCTATTAATGATTCTTTGGGGTTTTTGTCGCTCATAGCCGTCCTTAAAGATATAAAAAGTGTGGAAAAGAAATACCTCTATTATTATACAAAAACTGCTTGCTTTTAGCTTAAACAAACACTAGAATATAACTAACGCTTATCATATCATATTTTGCTATATTGTGTAGGGCGTATTTGGGGGATTCTATGAGCGAAAGCAGCTTTACCGTACTTTGCAATGTGGGCGTTTTGGAGCTGGAAGACGGCTGTGAAGTGAAGTTTTCCATAGACGCGTACCGCAATTATCGTTACGCGTCCATCCGAAAATATTTAAAGACAGACGGCTTTTTTGGCGCAACGCGTGCGGGCATTACTATGACGCCGGATATCGTACGTGCTTTAGCCCCGCTGATAGCCTCCTTGCCGGAGGACAACACTCCCGGCCCGGATAAAGATTTGGGCAAGTTTGCCAAACGTCCGGGAATGTCCGTCGTGGCCCGGGTAAGCACTTTCCAAGGGGTAAAAGGGTTGGATTTGCGCCAATGGCAGGAAGACGAGACTTACACCGGCTGGACCAAAAAGGGCATCCGTTTGCCGTACGCTAAAATAAAAGAAATCAAAAGCCTGTTTGCCCGTATGAAAGAGGCTTTGGACGAAAAACCCTTGGAATTTTAATTTTGGATAAACGGTACAAAAAACCCCGGTTTAAACCGGGGTTTTTTGTGTTAAACTTTTATCACGCCGCTTTGTTCCAGCATTTCTTTGGCGTTTTGGAAAACCACATCCGGCGGGATATCACGCATGCATTTAAAATGTCCCAGCGGGCATTTTTTCCCTCCGTGCAAGGCGCAGGGGCGGCATTCCAGCCCTTTTACTTCCATTACCCGGTGCCCCTGCCCGTATGGGAAGAAGCCCAATTCTTTGGTGGTGGGGCCGAAAATGGCTAGTGTGGGCACGTTAAATGCGGTGGCTATGTGCATAGGGCCGGAGTCATTTGTAATAAACAATTTAAAATGCGTCATTAACGCCATTAAATCAGCCAGGCTGGTTTTGCCGCATAAGTTGGCGCAGTGCCCTTGGGAAAGCTGGCAGATTTTTTCTCCCAAATCGGCGTCTTTCTTCCCCCCTCCCACAATAACCGTTTGTACAGGCAGTTCCGTTTCCAAACGGCTGATCAGTTTTACAAAATAGTCCATCGGCCAGCATTTGGTGGGCCAGGCGGAACCGGGGTGTAAACCTACCAACGTTTTTCCGTTTAAATTAAAATCAGTCATTAAACGGGCTACATTTTCCTCGGCGGATGGGGCATAGCGCAGGCTTAGTTGTTCAGCCTTAAATTGTTCTTTGGCGATGCCTTGCAATAAGGAAAGGTTTCTTTCCGCGTCATGTATCATCCAAGAGAAAGGAACGGTTTTGGTGTACAAGAACCACCCTTCGCTGGAAGTAAATCCGATGCGTATCGGCACGCGGGAAAGCCAAGCGATTAAGGCGCTTCTAAAGCTGCGGTGCGGAACCAGTAAAATATCCATGTGTTCTTGTTTGATGGCTTTGGCGGTTTTCCATACGCCGAAGATTTTGTTCCACCCTTTTTTGTCGTTTAAGATTACTTTGGATACTTCTTTCATCGGGCGGAATATGTCTTCAGTTTGCGGGCGGGTGATAACCACTATTTTACTGTCCGGAAATAAATGCGCGGTTTTTTTGATAAGCGGGGTGGTAAGCACGCTGTCGCCTATAAAAGAGGTTTGGAAAATACCTATTTTCCCTATTTTTTTGCCGTCCATATTGGCTTTTTTGTAAGCCCAGTCCCCCAGCTGCGGCTGGGTATATTTAAGCGGAACGTTCCAGCCGTTTAATACCGCCAAGTAACGTTCCAGCGTGTGTTTTTCCAACACGGGGGAATTTTTGCGAAATTTAACATACATTCTGCGCGCTACGGAATTTTTGTTGTAGCGAAGGCGGTTTGGCACATTGCAGAATAACCCCATCAGCATGGTTTTGAACGTAGAGTGTATATCTAAAAAGTGTGTGAAATGCCCCGCCCGGATTTGGCGTATGTTTCCCCACAGGCTTTTTTTGGCTACCATAATTTCATCAATATCCGGGTGGCCGGCCAGCACTTGGGCAAATTGCGGCTTTACCAAAAGCGTAATACGGCAGTTGGGCCATTTGGCTTTTAAATTTTTGTATACGGGGGAGGACAATACAATATCCCCCAAAGATGACAGTCTGACTACTAAAATATTAGGCTGATTTTCGTTCATAATCTTCCACCACTTTCATAATTTTGTCCGTTGCTCCTTTAAAACCCAGAGCGGTTTTGCGGGCTTTTTCGCTCATATCCAGCAGCTGGGTTTTGTCCCCCAGCAATCTTAAAACGGTTTCTTTCAAATTGGTTTCATCTACTAATATGCCTCCGCCGCGGGTAAGCAGCGCGTGGGCGGTGTCCGGCGTATTATGATAACTTTTGCCAAACAACACCACTTTACCCACAATGGCGGGCTCCAGCAAATTATGTGCGCCTTTCGGGGCGATAGATCCCCCCACAAACGTAATGGCCGCGCACGTGTATAAAGACTGTAAAAAGCCCATTTGGTCAGCGCATAAAATATCGCAGGCGGCGGGTTTTTTGCTCATCATAGCGTAGTTTAAACCGCTTTGGCGCAGGTTTTGCTCTATTTCTTCCCGGCGTTCCAAGTGGCGCGGGGCAAAAATAATTTTAATGTCTTTTTCAATAAGTTCCGGCGCGGATTTTAATAGAATTTCTTCTTCTAACGGGTGGGTGCTGCCGCAGACAAAAATATTTTTGCCTTCCCAGCCTAGTTTTTTAATTAGTTGTTGGGTTTCTTCTACTTTGGAAGGAGTATCGGACAAGGTATCATATTTTACATTTCCGCAGACGAAAGCTTTTTCTTCCGGCAGTCCGATGCGCTCATAACGGCGTTTATCGTCGTGAGATTGCAGGGCGGCAAAAGAAACTCCTTGTAAAATATATTCAAAAAGCGGTTTTACGTAACAGTATGCGCGGGTGCTTTTGCGGGAAATACGCGCATTGACCAGCGCATAGGGTACCCCTTCATTTTTGGCGGCAGCCAGCATATTGGGCCAAATTTCTCTTTCTACTATAAATAAACGGTAAGGTTTTGCTTTGCGTATAAAACTGCGCGTGAAGGGATAAAAATCCAGCGGGGCCAGCACCGCTTTGTCTATGGCGGGATTTTTTTGGGCTGTTTCCTGCCCGGCGGCGGTAGAAGTGGTTACCAAAATGGGTTTTTTATAATATTCTTTTAGACGGGTAATGAGTTCTTTTACAGACATTACCTCCCCCACGCTGGCACAGTGTATCCATAACGCGTTTTGGGGCAGGTCCGCAGGGGTTTCCCGCGCGAACCGTTCTTTTAATTCCTGTATAATATTGGCCAGTAATTTACGGCGTGCGGAAAATAAAAAGCCGAAAAATACGCCTAAAGCGGCGAAGGGAAAAGCCAAGTTAGTAAAAAACAGTAGAAATTTTGCCATATCTTTATTATATTATATTATTGATACGGAAGTTGCTCTTCCTCTTTATTGAGTAAAAGAGGAGGGATTGCGTGTTAGTTTGTAAAAAAGATGTTGTGGTTAGAAACTAAAATAAATAGTCATCCGCCGTGGCAGAGGATGCGTATTTATTTATGTTTAACGCTCTTACAGGAGGGACGCTCAAATGAAGAAGTTATTTCTGTTTGTATTGTCTGTTGGGGTGTTTGGGCCCGTCTTTGCCGCTCCCGGCCCGAAGATGCCCCCTCCCCCGCCTTTTCCGGCTAAACCCGTGATGATGGATGCGGATTGGGACGTGCGTTTTAAACGCCATGAAGCAAAGATTAAACGCTTTGTGCGGAAATATAAAAAAGCCAAACCCGGTTCTTATAAAGCAGGAGAGGCTAAAAAGGACTTGTCTAAACAAGTGGCCCGCTTGCGTAAAGACCAGTTGGCGATGGCGAAAGAAAATCTGCGCACCTTTAAAAAAGATTTGAAAGAGCTGCAGGAAGGCATTGCGCATGACCAACGTGTCTACCGCCGCCGCTGGGTATTTTTAAATGCCCGCGCCCGCGCGATTTTTGCTCATCAAATTAATATGAGACGCCACTCATTGAATGCTTTTAGAATGCAAGTGGCTGATTTGGAAAGAACCATTAAGAAGGAATCCCGTTCTTCCAGACGTGCCCGCTGGGTAGCGCGCAAAACGGTGGCCGCCATTAAGTTCAATGGGGACATGAAAGTTTTCTTTGCGGGAGATCCGTTGTTTTCGTCTAGAGGAATGAGCATGATGCCTCCGCCTCCGCCGCCGCCCCCGCCGCCCGCTCCTCCGGCTGCGTTTCCAGGCAAACGTCCCGGCCCGTCTGTGCCGCATCATCGCCCGGGGCCGGCGCGTCCTTCCGCTAAACCTGGGGACAAAGCTCCTACCGGCGGTTCGGATGCCTCTAATCCGCCTCCGGCCGGAGATTCCTCTGCTGATTCTTCTAACCCGGAGGGAAGTTCTGACGAGTCCGGCACGCAATTAGGCCCTACCGGAAATCAGCCGGATAATCCCGAAGAAAAACCGGAAGAAGCACCGGAAAAATAAGTTTTCAAACTCCCCTCACCGGGGAGTTTTTATTTTGTTTAAAGCGGGAAATAAAAAATTTTATAATTAAGGACTAGAAATTTTCTTTCTTTTTGTTATATTATTAAGTAATGCAGCTGTTTAAGATGCCGGGAGGGTTTTATAAATAGAAAACTCTTTACATTATGTTTGTTTTTTTGATAGCATAAACTACGAGAATTTGTGCAACTCTGCCATGCTTTTTTGTATGGCCGTTTAGACGGTTTAACCGTTAAATTCTCAAAGGGGCGTATACAACCATGAAAAAAATATTAACCAGTATGGCACTGATTTCGCTTGGAGTGGCAGTAATACAAGCGGAAGAGTTGAAATTCGTGACGGTACTGTCACAACCCATCGGTGCGTTTGCGCAGGTGGAATCGTTAAATGAAGAGCGTGCCTCTAAGACGCTTTTTGTTAACTTTTGTAATACATCCGTGAGCACGGGTAAGATAGACGTGCAGGGGATGGTAAAGATGAACGAGCTTCGTCTTACCGGGTCTGACGCGCGAGCGGGAAGCGCCACTAATAAACTGAATTACCAGATAACGGAAGCGGACGGTTTGGAAGTAGGGTCTGGTGGCAGTTTGTTAGGAGGGCGTTTATTAGCCAACAGCGCCAATCCGCAGGATATAACGGTAGCCGCGTCTACGAATATTAACGCGGGGAGCACTTTTATAGCGGCGGACATACCGAGCATGACGATAGGCGGGAGCACGCACATTGTGTATCCTGCGCAGAGCTTGGTAGGGTCGGATGTGCACTGGAGAGGCTCCACAGACGATTATCGTTATAATTTTAAAGTGGATGAGAACAAAGGGGTTATTAAGGACGGGACAACGGAATTTACTTCTTATCCGATACGTACGGACAAACGTGGTGGGGAATGCCGCTGCGGGAACTCGGTAAGTCCGTTTAGTTCGCGGCATTGTACCAATGAATGGAACACGCAGACGTGTTCTTCTCAGGAAAGCCCTAGCGAGCGCAGAGTAGGCACTATTTTTTGGCGTTTTAATTATGACACGTGCAAATGGTATGAAGCGGACCCGAAAGGGTATGAGAATACGAGCAATTGGGAGAAATGGGTGAAATGGACGTCTATTCCGTCCCACCACAATTGCCAGTGCGAAGGGTACAGCAGCGGGAGTTATAATGACAGCACGGCGACTACGTTTGACCAGAAATATGGTAACCCGCGTTTTAAGAGCGGTGCCATAAACGGGAACATGGTAAACGAGGCGAGTGCCAGCCGCAGCCGCAGCTGCCGGTATGACAAGATATTGGGTTACGGCAACAAATATGACGGGACGATAAGCGGCACGTATGATTTTGCCAACTGCAAATGGAATGAAAGCGCCAACTGCTATTGCAGCACAACGAGAGCGGACGCTCCTTCCAGTGGGCGCACGAGCGGTTATGAGGATAAAACGAGAAGCTGCTCTACGGACAGCAAATGGGGCAGCAAATATGACGGAACGATTACGGCCCGTTACTATTATGGCAAAGGGAACTGCTATTGGGACCAGTATTATGATGAAGACTGCTACTGCGGTTCCAGTGCGGGGGCACCAAAGAAACAATACAGCGGGACCAGCACGAAGACGCGTTACTGCTCTAGTGAGAACAGTAAATGGACTGGAACAATAACGGATACGTACAACCACGATACTTGCTCTTGGAGCTATGGAAGCACGAGTAGCTGCAGATGTGCGGGCCAGCCTTCTAACTTAACGAGAACAGAAAGCTGCCCTGCCGGGTATACGGGTTCGAAGACGTATAAATATAACACCAGCTTAGATAAATGCACTTGGGAATTGACCTCTGATACCTGTAAGGAAGAAGAGAAATTGGTTTGGCAGTCCAATTCCGAAAAGAAGGTTGTGAATAAAAAATGCGCTGAAATCCCTAGTGGTACTTCGAAATGCTTGACTGATATCTTTATGAGCAGTGATATGACTTGTTCTGAGTTAGGCGCCCGCTCTGGTGGTAGTTGCTCGAGCAAAGGAAGGACATGTTGGAGCAGTTGTGGGCCTGTAGCCGCTAGTACTGATAGCTGGTGTCATGTTGAAAGAAGTGGCTTGAAATGTGCTGTAGCTAACTAACATCTTGCATAGTGTTTGAAAGCTTAAAAGGCCTCAGCCGTAAAAAGCTGAGGCCTTTTTGTATGATAAAAATATTGGAAAAGAAGACTATTAAGGAATTCTATGTGTTTTTATTAATTAAAGTTTAATGAGATGTATGGAATACATCGGGATGCTATGATATTAATTAATGGAGAACTTAGAGAAATTTAGGGGTGTCAGATGAAAGAAAATTGATAATTTATTTTCTCTAGGAAGGTATCGGTTGTTTTATTTTAAAACTATTGGGTAGATTAATATATATCTATTTTTAATAAACCCCCGTTTGAGAGTTTTCAAACGGGGGTTTTGTGTACAATCAAAGGCCTAAGTTTTATTTCTTTTCTTCTTTATCGTCCTTCTTTTTAAACAAAGAACCAATGCCTTTTAAAGCATCTTTGGCGGTGTTTACAGTGCCTTTTACAGTATCACTGGCCACCCCAACGGTGCCTTTTACTACGGTGGTACCGGTTTTAACGGCCGTTTCGGCCACTTTGCCGGTAGTTTTTACCGCGCCGGTGGCAACGGCCCCGGCGGTGCTGGCGGCCCCGCTAACGAGGTTTCCGGGCGTTTGTGTGCTTAACAACCCCCCCACCAGGGAGCCTACGGTATTTAACACGTCCAATTTACCGGACGGATTTTCCACCGGCCCCGTAATTTTAATCACAATGGGGGTCTGGCTGGTCAGCACGGTGGCGGATACTTTCATATCAATGTTATCTTGCGGAAAATCTACCTTACCGGAACCATTGATGTTGGTTAATTTAGAGGTTAAGGTCGTTTTTTCCACCGTCATCACACCGTTTACAAAGTTGTATACGCCTTCGGCCGCGTCGTAAGAAATTTGACCCTTCTGGGCGGAGTTTTCCGCCGGGAACAAGTCAATATTTAACACTTTGGCCACCCGGTTGATGATGTTAATAGGCAGCAGCAGGATTTTGACTATTTTGTTTTCTTTTACGAAAGAGTCCAAATCCGTAATGGCGCCGGGCTGCAAGGTAAAAGAAACCTGTCCGTTGGCTTTCTTCATGCTGGGGCTTACGGAAGTTAAGTTAGCGTTAATGGCAAAGCCCTGGGTGGTGAAGAACGGAACTTGCACTTCCCCCACTTTTACGTTGGCCTGGATATTCATATAGGTTTCCGGGCCGTCCGCTTGGGCGGTGGCGGCCGGTTGGGGTTCCTCGGTTGGAGCCGGTGCCGTCTCCGCCGCGTTTTGCTCAGCGGGTGCCGCTTCGGTTTGGGTTCCTTCTTCCTGTACGGCGGAGGTTTGGGCGGCCGGCAGGCTGTCTAATTTAAATTTGGATAAATCCAAATTAAACACAATATTCATTACTTCCTGAATATTTTTGTAAGAGAAGGAAGAGGTGAATTTTTCACCGTTTAAAAGCCCGGTTAAAGACGCGCAGGAAATATCGTCCACCGAGGCGATATTGATGACCCCGTTTAAGGCGGACGCGGTTACCGGTTCATACATGACGCTTACGTCTTTTAACGTAATATTGCCGCGCACGTCTTTGCCGTCTAACTTATCCGTAGCGGTAAAGGTGCCTAAAATTTGGCCTTGCGGTTTAAAGTCCGCCACGGTATCGGTCATTTGCACGGCTTCAGCCAAGGCAATGGCCATATTGCCGGTAATGTTATAGGTAGGCGTGGCGCTTGCCCAGGAGGCATTGCCGGAAGCCGTAATGCCGGAGTTTAATATCCCCAGCTTAATTTGCTGGATAACGGCCTGGCTTTTTTCTATATCGGCCGAGGCTTGCACGTTTACCGTAATTTGCGGCAGATTAAAAGAGGGCAAATCCGGCAGGAATTCCTCAAACGTGGTGTTATTAATGCCGGTAAGAGAGCCGGTCAAATCCACCACCGGGGCCATAAAATTTTTTACCCCCCCGGTTAACAGGAACCGGACGGTTTTGTAAGAAGCGCTAATCCCCTTTACGGTAATATAGGCTTGCTGCATGTCTAAATTGGCCAAAGACACCACCGTGTCTACCGTTACGGGAATAGTCATATCCATACCGGAGGCCGCGTCTTGATAACCCATGGTGAAATCCAGCTTAAAAGAGAACGGGTTAGCCAAATCAAAATCCCGTATTTCCAGGTTTAATTTGTCTACGGAGGCGTTCATCCCCGTTTGCAGGTCTTTGTAGGAGAAGGCGCAATCGGTAATGCTGATTTTTTCTATGGTTAGGTCCAAGTTTGCAGGAGCGGAAGCTTCCTGGGCGGCTTGGGGCTGCTCCTCGGCGGAAGAGGAAGAGCCGGCAACCAGCGAATCAAAATTAAAGCTGCCGTCCGCCTGTTTTACCACGTTTACTTCCAGCCCGTCCAAAATCACCCGGCGGACTTCTATTTTCTTTTGGAAAAGCGGTCTTAACGCCACTTTTACCTGCAATTTGTCCGCTTTTACGAAGGTGCCCTGTTCAAAGGTGCTTTCTTCTGACAAAGCGAAATTGTCTAACGTTACCCCAATCAAATTGAAAGAAACGCCGTCAAAAGATATTTCCCGGTGGAAATTCTCTTTTGTGTAGCTCTCGGCCATGGCTTTGAGCTTTTCCGGCGGGAACATGACTTTTAACGTCACCAAACCCGCCGCCAGCAGGACAACCAACGTTATCCCGCACACAAGCAAGATTTTGATTAGTTTTTTCATATACGTTTATTATATCACTTTGAAAAAACGAAAAAAACCACCGTTATTTTCCGGCGGTTTTTAAGGATAGAGAAGCGGTATTATTGGTCTTTTTTTTCAGGGGCGCTGTCCGTTTTGTACGCCTGGGTGTCTATCACTTGGTCTTTGTCTGTGGGTTGGGCCAGGCTTTGGCGGTACGCTTTAATGCTTTTTTGCCACAGGGCCAGTACCAGCACGATGAAAGCTCCGTCATCTGTAATGCCTAGCAGGGGCATGACTTCCGGCAGTATGTCTACGGGGCTGATTACGTATACCGCACACACAAGGGTCAGCAAAACCGGCCCCCAAGGAAATTTATACTTCCCTTTAACGGACGCCCACAGCATGGCGAACAGGGTTTTTACGTCTTGCAGAAAATCGGCTGGGCGGAAGTTCATGCGTGTTTCTCCTTACTGGGCACGGTGATGTATTTGGTGCCGTGTTCCGGGGAACGCGCCCCCAAAATGTTTTCCGTTACGCGCAGGGCGTAATCCCCTATTCTTTCAAAATTGCTTAATATATCGGAATAGGCGGTGATAAAGTCCGGGCTGGCTTCTTCCCCCTCATAATAGCGGGTGCTGCGGTCTTTAAGCAATTTTTTGCGCAGCGCGTTTAACTCTTCTTCCCGCGCGGCGGCCTGAGCCAAAATTTCGTTGGCTTCTTTGGCGGATTCTCCCGTGGGGTGTTGCACAAACACAATGGCTTTGCGGGTTTCACGGGTGATTTCTTTGGTCAGCTTGGCAATTTCTTCTATATTGTCTATATCCGCTTGAGAGAAAGCCTGCTTGGTGTGGAATTTTTCCAATATGCGGGCGATTTTCTCCCCGCAGTCTCCCATGCGCTCAATGCTGTTTATCACGTCAAATAAAGACCATACATGCGCCACGGCATCGCGCGATAAGTTGCCGTGGGAAAGCTGGGTTAAATAGATATTTATTTTGTGTTCCAACACGTCGGTTGTTTTTTCGGCTTCTTTTACGTCTTCCACCAGCCGCACGAACATTTTTTCATCTTCCACTTTTACGGCGTGCATTACTTTGTCTGTAATTTTGGTAACAAAGCTCATCATGCGTTCTACTTCATTGCGTACGGCAACCAACGCCAATTCCGGCGTATTGGCAAACCGGGTGGACAAATAAATAAGTTCGGTTTGTTTGTTGTCTTCGCGTTTGGTTTTGGGGAAGATCAGCAAGGTTAATGCGGCCAATTGTTTAAGCAACGGCAGCATGATAAGGGTGTTGAGTACGTTGAAAATAGAATGGAAAGCTGAAATGTGGTAAGGCAACACCGCCGTTAAGGCATTAGGATCTTTCACATAAGGGCTGCCCGGAACCACCCAATCCACCAAACTAATAAAATGGCGGAATAAAATAACAGCCCACACCACGCCTAAAATATTAAATAGTGAGTGGCCTACCGCCGCCCTTCTGGCTGTTTTATTGGCGCCAATGGCGGCCAAATTAGCCGTAATAGTGGTGCCGATGTTCTCCCCCAGCACAAGGGCGCATGAGGTGGGAAAATCAATAATTCCGGCGGCGGCGCAGGTAAGCGTCATGGCCATAACGGCGCTGGAAGACTGCAATATCACGGTAAGCACCGTGCCGGTGGCGATAAGCGTTAAGAGGTTAAGTAAATTGTCCGGGCGGAATTTTGAAATCCACTCCATTACCTGCGGATTTTGGGCAAAATCGGCCGGTATGGTGTTTTTCATGAGGTCCAACCCCAAGAACAACAACCCAAAGCCCAGTAAAGCTTCACCCGTCCTTCTGATAGCCGGCACGCGCGGTATAAACTGGGCAAAGAAACCTACTGCTATTACTGGCAAAGCAAAGAGGGATATTTGTATTTTAAACCCAAACAAGCTTACAATCCAGGCTGTCATGGTGGTACCGATATTGGCCCCAAAAATAACGCCTAAGGATTGGTATAAATTAAGCAGCCCCGCGCTGGCAAACCCCACTACCATTACCGTGGTGGCGCTGGAGGATTGAATGATAGAGGTAACCAATAGCCCGCAGGCGGTGGCGGCAAAACGGTTGGTGGTGGCGATGCCCAATAATTGGCGCATCTTATCGCCGGACACTTTTTGCAGTCCGTCGCTCATCATTTTCATGCCAGTTAAAAAGATGGCCAGCCCTCCCAGCAAATTTAATATAGTCAGTGCGGTATGCATGAATCCTCCGTGTGTAGTAATATCCTATATAACCATAACAAAAAAGAGGGCGTATATAAGAGCCCTCTTGCAAAATCAGTTTTCTGCGGGTTGTGTGCTTTGCGTACGTTTGGCACCGGCGTATAGCTCGTATATTAAGCCCAAACCCACCACCGAGTTAATGACCGTACATGGCAGCGATAATAGCCACGTGCCCGCTATGCCAAGCAACGTATTTATCATATATAAAGGCATAATAAACAGCTGTATAACCCCAATAAGGGTAGAGAACACCAGTACAATCAACCCAGCTATAATCCCTAATTTAAACAGATGCCAATAGTCTTGTTTAAGTAAATTATAAGCATAAGGCAAAGCGTTAAAAACGTTTTTCTCCCCCGTTGCTACGGCGTATATACTGAAAACGGAACCCAGCAAGGTGGTGAAAAACAGCCATATTGCCGCCACAGAGGCGATAACCCCCACTAAAATACTGGCTGTGGAATATATGGAATAGATAACCACCACCAGGGCTAAAGCGATAAACGCGAACAACAAGAAAACCAGCCACATTAGCACTATATACCATATGCTTGCTCCGGCCACCTTCCAAAACCGGCCGGCAGCTATATGCAGGGCTTCTTTCCAAGTAATTAGTTTCCCTTCCCGGGCGTTTTTTAAAATGTTTAGACAAGACGTCATCATAAATAAACTAATCACGCCGGTTGCCAGCGCCCAAAGAATATACAGAAAAGGGTGTTCTTCCGGGGTGCTATTAAAAGGGTCGTATTGTTGGCATAGCAAGCTGACTAAAATAATGCCCGCCTGTCCGCCCAATAAAATTTGCACAAGGGGCAAACCGCTTTTTTCCACGGTTTTTACCGCGTTTTTAATATAAGAGGATACAGAATACCGTGTATGGTTACTCATAAAGAATTACCTCTTGGAAAGTTTAATATTTTCCGGCCCGTTGTCCTCGGGCTGATTGTTTTTTTCTTTTTTGGCGGACATCATTTCTTGGTTTTTTGCAATATCCTGCGCCATATCATCGTCAAAAAGAATAGTGGGCATACGGTCTTCTTCTTGGTGCATATATTGCTGTACTTTAATATTATCCGGTGAATAAACCTGGTTTAAATGCTCGTCTACATTCATTTCGTTTGTTTCCGGGGAAACCGTGGTAAGCATGCCCACCTGTTCGTTGGGGCTTAAAATATCGTTTTCGGGCCGTTGTACCGGCATGCCGGCTGTAGCGGGCAACGCTGTGGAAGAAGACATCCCGGCCAACTTTTCCGCGTCGGAAATTTCAAACCCGTCCCGGTTGAAGCCGTGGTCTAGGTTTAAAAACAAAAGCGTATTTGCCGTAAACGCAAAATATAAAGAAAAAGCGTAAGCTAATAAGGCGGCTAAAAATACAATATACCAGCCTATGGTCAAATTGGTGATGTCAAAACTGTTGGCAAAGAACAGCGGTATGCCTATTATCAAAGCGCCTGCTATGATTACAAACCCTATAAACGGGGACAGCCAAATACTGAAAAGCAAAATGGCGGTACGGAAATAACGGCGGAATACCAAATCCATACTGTATCTGATGGCGGAAACGGGGTTTTCCCCCCGCAGCGTAATGGCGGGCGCGGTAAACGCGGCGGGGATATACAGCCCAAAAACCAACGCGGCCGAAACCAACAGGCTTAAGTTAGAGGATCCCGCGCTTTGCACCACCCAATTTACTATTAATGTAGGTATGCCGATTACAATGCTGGCTAAAAGCAAATAAAAAGAAGGAAGCAGCGCTTTCCAGAAACATTCCGGAAGGGCGGTTCCCACTTTATTGGCGCGGGCGGAAATCATATTAATTAACGTACACGGGAAAATAAAATACACGATATAGCTGGCTATAAGCATAAGGGTGGCGGTGCTGATACCGGCCAGGAAAGGGCCCGTCATGGCGCCGGGAAGCACCATTTTGGTAGCTACAATGACAATAGCCGTAAGGGCGGCTGCGATAAAGACAACCAACAGAAAGAGAAGCAAAACCAACGCGCCAAAAGTTTTATTGGCCAGCTTAAAAGATTCTATCCATAAAGTAAACAGATTAAACGGTTTTTTCTTAAAATCCATATATTCTCCGAAGAAAGCCTGTAACAGCTAGAAATATTATAGCAATAAAGGGCTTTTAATTCACGGAAATTTTTTTGTATTTAAAAGATTTTTTCCAACGCTTTTGCCGCGGCCCAGCCGCTGCTCCAAGCCCATTGTAAATTGTATCCCCCCAGCATGCCGGTTACGTCCAACAGTTCCCCGGTGATAAACAGCCCCGGCAAGCGGCGGCATTGCATGGTGGAAGGGTTTATTTCTTTGGTGTCCACTCCGCCGCGGGTGACTTCGGCCTTGGTCCAGCCGCTGGTGCTTTGCGGGATAAATACAAAATGGTTTAGCCGTTGGGCGGCCTGCTGCAGGCAGGCCGCCGAAGCGTTGGCGGCCGATACGTCCCCCTCCCCCAAAAGCGCTTTGGTTATTTTGGGGGATATTTTTTCAGCCAGTAAAGAGGAAAATAGTTTGGGGGAATTTTTATGCTCTTTTAAAAAGGCCAAGGCGTCCGTATCCGGCAGGAAATTAACCGTTATGTTTTCCCCCTCGTTCCAAAATAAAGAGGCCTGCAATACGGCGGGGCCGCTTATGCCTTCATGCGTAAACAACAGCGGCCCGCGGTAAGAAAATTTGCCGCACTGTATGTGCGCAGGCAGGCTGTTTCCCGCCAAATGGGCGGTTTGCCGGCGCAAGTCCCGCGTAAAGCAGAGGCCCGCCAGCGCCGGGGTTTGCTCTATAATATTAAGCCCCATTTCCCGCGCGGTTTTTATGCCAAAAGCGCTGGCCCCCAACGCCGGGTAAGAAAGCCCCCCCGTCGCCAGCACGACGTTCTGCGCGCTTAGTTTGCCGCGGGACGTTTGCACCGTATATAAGCCGGTTGTTTCCTGCCGTACCCGCAAAACTTGGGTGTTTAGCCATAAGCGGCTGTTTGCTTGTTGGGCGCGGCGGGTAAGCAGGTGCACGATGTCTTGGGCGCTATGGGCAAATAATTGACCGGAGGGAGTTTTCGTCCAAGGGATATGGTTATCATCTAACAATTTTAAAAAATCCGCATTTTTATAGGCGGCCAATGCGTTTTTGCAAAAATGTTTGTTTTGGGAAAAATAATTGGCGGCGGAAATACGGGTGTTGGAAAAATTACACTTTCCCCCGCCGGAAACTTTCACTTTGGCGCCGGGGGCGGGGTTGTGGTCAATAACCAGTTTGCGCACGTTAAATGAGCCGGCGCACATCAGGCCGGAAGCGCCCGCGCCGATGATAATGGTATGGTAAATGTCTGGATAGCTTTGCGCCATATACAAATAGGATACAAAAAAACGGGGGTTATTTCTTGGCGGGGTTTAAAAAAGGGCTCCGGTAAGGAGCCCTTTTTTATTATTTATAAGCCGCTTTGTAAATAGACAGCGTTTCCTGCAGGTTTAATTTGTATGGGTCCAGCTCAAACAGGCCGCCCATGGTATCCCAGGCGGTTTTTGCCATAGGCTCTAAATCTTCGGGTTTGAGGCCGTAGTCGCTCATTTTTAACTGATCCACTTGGCAGGCTTGCTGTAATTTCTTTAGCGCGGTTAAAAAGGCTTGGGCTTGGGCGGCTTCGTCCAGACCGGAGATATTTTCTCCCATCGCCTGCGCCATCAGGCCGTAGCGTTTTGCGGGGCCTTTGTCTTTAAAGAAATCATAATACGCCAAAGAAAGCATAATCAGCCCCGCCCCGTGCGGCAGTTTGGGGTAATAGGCGCTCATGGCGTGCTCCAAAGAGTGTTCGCTGGTGCAGGAAGAAAAAGTTTCCACCATGCCCCCCAGCGTATTAGCCACAGCCACTTGCTGGCGGGCTTCCAGGTCTTTTCCGTCTTTCACGGCGCGCGGCAAATAACGGGCGATGAGCTCAATGGTTTTTAAGGCTAACGCGTCAGAAACCGGGGTGGCGATATTGGCTATAAACCCTTCTGTACAGTGGAAAAGCGTATCAAACCCTTGGTAAGCGGTCAAATGCGGCGGGACGGAGGTCATCAATTCCGGGTCTACAATGGATAGTACCGGGAAGGTACACTCCCAGCCGGTGCCGGTTTTTTCTTCTTTGTTGGTGATAACGGTCCACGGATCGGCCTCGGTGCCGGTGCCGGCCGTGGTGGTGATGGCCACTAACGGCAGGGCCCCTTCTTTGGGGATTAAACCCTTGCCGGTGCCGGAGGAAATATAATCCCAATAATTGCCCGGGTTTTTAGCCATAACGGCAATGGCTTTGGCGCTGTCAATGCTGCTGCCTCCGCCCAAGCCTATCACAAAATCACACCCTTCCTGGCGGGCCAGCTGGGCCCCTTGGGTGACGTGTTCCAAAATGGGGTTAGGCAAAATTTTATCAAACACGACGCTTTCCACCCCTTGTTTTTTAAGCAGGGCGGTTACGCGGTCCAAATACCCCATTTTGCGCATGGACGTCCCCGCCGAAATGACGATCAACGCCTTTTTTCCAGGCAGTTTGGCGGTGCCCAGGTCGTTTAAACGGCCCGCGCCAAACAAAATGCGGGTGGGAAGATAAAAATCAAATTTCATAAAACCTCCTGTAATCAAACCGGTGCTTCCGGCGTTTTTATTATACAATTTAGCGTGAAAAGAGGTAATTATTTTTTTGTTGACATAAAGTATAAAAAATATGCTATACTTACTTAAGAAAAATTATTAATAAGCGGTTTTTATGAATACACAAACATCTTGCGGCGTAACGGCCGAGCAATTGGAAAATTTTAAAACAATCTGCAAAGCCCACGGTTTGCGCGTAACGCCCCAACGGGTGGAAATTTTTAAAATGGTGGCCCAGTCCAAAGAACACCCGGACGCGGAGCGCGTTTTTGAGGCGGTGCGCAAAACCATGCCCAATGTGTCTTTGGATACGGTGTACCGCACTTTATCTTCTTTGGAAGAATTAGGGCTGGTGTTTCGGGTTGGTTTTTCCAGCAAGGCCCGTTTTGATGCCGATTTTGACGAGCATTACCACTTTGTCTGCACCCAGTGCGGGGAAGTGTATGATGTTTTTCCCGCTCCGGGGGAACGTTTGGAAGTCCCGCCGGAAGTGGAAGAGTATGGCCGCGTGCATAAAATCAACCTGCAGTTTAGCGGTTTATGCGCCCGCTGCCAAAAAGAAACAAAAAAAGATTTGTAATTATAAAATAAGGAGACTTACTTTATGGAACTCAAAGGATCTAAGACTGAAAAAAACCTGATGACCGCTTTTGCCGGCGAATCTCAGGCCCGCAACAAATATACGTATTACGCTTCCAAAGCCAAAAAAGAAGGGTTTGTTCAAATCGCCAAATTGTTTGAAGAAACCGCCAACAACGAAAAAGAACACGCCAAATTGTGGTTTAAAGCCTTGCACGGCGGTGAAATCGCCGACACGGCCGCCAACTTGTTAGACGCCGCCGAAGGCGAAAACTATGAATGGACCGATATGTACGCCACTTTTGCCAAAGAAGCCAAAGAAGAAGGCTTTGACAAATTGGCCTATTTGTTTGAAGCCGTGGGCAAAATTGAAAAAATGCACGAAGAACGCTACCGCAAACTGCTCAAAAACGTAGACACCAAACAAGTGTTTGCCAAAACCGGCATTGTCATGTGGGAATGCGCCAACTGCGGACACATCCACGTGGGTGAAAAAGCCCCCGAAGTGTGCCCCGTATGCGCCCACCCGCAGGCTTACTTTATGGTTCACCCGGAAAACTTCTAATTTCCGCGTATTTAGCCTGATAAAAACGCCCCGTTGCAAAACGGGGCGTTTTTTGTAAGTTGGTAAATCCAGGCGTGCTATGAAATATTTACCTGGCGGTGGATATAATTCCCCCTATAAACGCCGCTCCCGCGCCAAACAGCATGGCGGCTTGGTAGCCGTGCATAAAGGCTTGGGTATGCGGCAGGCCGGCGCTTTCAAAATAACTTTGTACGGCGGCGTATACGGCTACGGAAAGGGCAATGCCCATAATCATGCCCGCGTTGCGCGCCAGCGCGTTTACGCTGGATACAATGCCCAATTTGTTTTTAGGCGCCGCGCTGATAACGGTGTTGTTGTTGGGCACTTGAAACGTGCCGGAGCCGGAACCTATAATAAATTGCGCTAGGCCGATATAAAAGAAAGACGGACTTGTGCCGATAAACGCAAACATCAGCGTACCGGTAATTATAAATCCTAACCCTACGGTGGTGATAATGCGGGCGGGGTAACGCTCAGAAAGCACCCCGCTTACGGTAGAGGTAACAGCCAGCGCAATGGGGAAAGGCAAAATCAGCAGGCCGGTTTGTACGGCGTCTATATGCAAAATATCCGTGGTGTAGAAAGGAAACAGCACGGAATTGCAAAAAATAGCCATAAACCCCAGCACGGCTACGGCGTATCCGTAAGAAATAGCCGGTATTTTAAAAATAGACAGGCCGATAAACGGCGTTTTGGCCGTTTTTTCCCGCATAAAAAATCCGCCGAAAAACAATATGGCCGCGGCAAACGCGCCTAGAATAGTGGCAGAGCTCCAGCCTTTGCCCGGGCCCTCGTTTAAGGCGTATAAAAAAGCAAAGCTGGCTAAAATAAAACATACGGCCCCCCATATATCCATGCGCATTTTTTGAATAGGCTCAAAACGGGGTATAATTTGCAGTCCGCGCCAAATGCCTATCAGGCACACGGGCACGTTTACCCAGAATACGGAGGGCCAGCCAAAATGCTGTATTAAAAAACCGCCTACGGCCGGCCCCGCCAAAGAGCCCAGCGCCACCACAGCGCCTATCCCCCCCAAGGCGCGCCCGCGGGTTTTTCCGCTAAAGGCTTTGGCGATAATCGCCTGGGAATTTGCCATCATGGCCGAAGAGCCTAACCCCTGCAGCGCCCGGGCAAAAACCATAAATGGCAAATTGCCCGCCAGCGAGCATAATACCGACCCCACCCCAAACAGCGCAAACCCGCCCAAATACATTTTTTTGCGGCTGTACATATCGCTTAATTTGCCAAAAACGGGCAAAAAGCAGGTAACCGCCAGCAGGTAAATGCTTACCACGCTTTGGATATTTTCAATATTGGCTCCAAACTGCTTTGCCATGGAGGGCAGGGCGATGTTTACAATCCCCCCGTCCAGCGTGCCCATAAAGGTGCCGGTGGCGGTAACGGAAAATATCAGCCATTTGCGTGAGAGTTTAAGCGGTGGTAGTTTCATAAAATCCACGGGGTTGTTTTTTTCTTTTCTTGCGTTTTTCCCGCGCGGCGGAGAAATACCCCGCCAGCACGCAGCAGCAAATGCAGAATGTCATGGAAGCTTGATACGCGCTCATAAACGCTTCCTGCTGCGGGGCGGCGTGCGCGAGCAGATAGCGTTTCATGGTGGAAAATATCAACACGGACAGGGCAATCCCCATCACGGCCCCCATATTGCGCGCCAAGGCGCTTAAGCTTACCACCATGCCCAGCCGGTCCGCCGGAGCGGCGCTGATAATGGTGTTATTGTTGGGGGCTTGAAAGGTGCCGCTTCCGCAGCCCATAATCATTTGGGCGGCCACAATATAGGCAAACGAGGGGTGCGTGCCTATGCATACAAACATGCTGGCCCCTATAATTAAAAACCCAAACCCCACGGTGGTGATTAAACGCGCCGAATATCTTTCAGACAGCCAGCCCGATAGAGGCGAACACACCGCCAAAGCCGCCGGGAAGGGCAGCATGAGCAGGCTCATTTGCACGGGGGTCAGATGCAAAATGTCCGCCATGTAAAACGGAAATAAAATAGAATTGCAGTTTAAAGCAATAAACCCCAGCACGGATACGATACACCCGTAAGAAATAGCCTGTATTTTAAAAATAGACAGGCCGATAAACGGCGCGGGGCTTTTTTGCTCGCGCATGTAAAAACCCACAAAAAAAAGGGCGGACAAAGCAAACGCGCCCATAATCAGGGCCGAGGTCCAGCTTTGGGTGCTTCCTTCATCCAGCGCGTACAAGAAACAAAAGGAAAATAAAATAAAGCATACGGCGCCCGTAAAATCCATTTTTACTTTTTGGTGGGACATAAACAGCGGGATAATTTGTATCCCCCGCCAAATGCCAAATAAACTAATGGGCACGTTTATCCAAAATACAGACTGCCAACCCCACTGCTCAATCAAAAGCCCGCCTAAAGTAGGCCCCGCCAAGAATCCAATAGCCACCATGGCGCCAATGCCGCCCAGGGCGCGCCCGCGGTCTTTGCCGTGGAAGGCTTTGGCGATAATGGCCTGGCAGTTGGAAATCATGGCTGAAGCGCCCAGTCCCTGCACCGCGCGGGAAAAAATCATCCACGCCAAACTGTGCGCAAACGCCGCCAGCAAAGAGCCCACCCCAAACAGCAAAAACCCCGTTAAATACAGGTATTTGCGGCTGTACATATCGCTTAATTTTCCAAAAACGGGCAAAAAGCAGGTGGTGGTAAGCAAATAGACGGTTACCACCCATTGGATGCGTTCCAGCGTAACGCCTAGGTCTTTAGCCATAACGGGTAGGGCGATGTTGACGATGCCCCCGTCCAGCGTGGACATAAACACCCCGATAGCCGTGACGGAAAATATCAGCCATTTATAGGCGATGTGAAAATGAGGTTTAGACATATTGTTATTTCTTACCGCAGCGCAGCAGCGTATAGGCAAAACGTCCCACGCCGTTAAAGGTTTCTTTTAAGGTGAGGCCCGCGTTTTCTATGCAGTTTTTTAATTGTTCAAAGGCATACATTTTGCTGTTGCCGTTGGCAATGTTGGTAAAATACAGCGAGGTATGGTTTAAACAATACGCGGCGGCGGCAAATTCTTGGCGGTCCCACAGCGGCTCCAAAATATAAATATCCGTATGGGGGCCGGCCGCTTTTTTTACTTTTTTTAAGATGTCGGTGATTTGTTTTTCGCTGAAACAGTCTAAAAACTGGCTCATCAGCACGGCGTCAGCCTTAGGGGGCAGCGCGGCGTTGGGGTCCAGCACGTTTGCCGGCCAAAATGCCGCGCGCGCACCAAATTTTTTAAGGTTTTTCTTAGCCACGGCCAATTGCCCGGGCAAATCCACCAACGTTATTTTTACGTCCGGCGAGTATTCCAGGCATTTTTTGGCCCATTTGCCGGTATTGGCCCCAATGTCCACAATTTGCCGGGGGCCGCGGCTGAACACCAGGGGCAGTATTTCAGGAAAAGCGATATCCGAATAGAAATGGTCAAACGTAAACCAGCTTTTGCGGGCTTTGGGCGGCAGTTTGGAAAGGCCTTCGTAAACGGTTTTCCATTTTCCAAATACTTTTAAGCCCGTGGGTTTGCCCGTTTTGAGCGATTTTTGAAGCGAATGCATACCCAAATAGCATACGTCGTTTACAAAATCTGCGTTGGCGCGGGTCATCGGGTCGCACAGCCAAAACCAGCCTGTTTTAGTGATGTCATACAGCCCGGCGGGCGTTTTTTGCACCAAACCCAGGCATACGCCGTTTTCCAGCAAGGTTTGCACGGCGTATAAAGAAAGCTTGGTTTTTTGGGCCAGTTCTTTATCCGCGGCCGGGGCTTGGTTTAAGAGGTTTAAAATGCCTAAATCCCGCAAGGACAGCGCCGCTTGGAAAGAAAAAGGCGCAAAGGCAAGTTTTTGAGCGTCAAAAGCCACGTCCGCCATGGTGCGCGCGTTGGTGCGTTTACGGCGATATTTCGGGTTGAGTTTTGCACTGTTTTTAGCTATCATATATTTATTAAATTTTATCTTATTTTTGAGTGTTTTTACAATGACAAAACCCTTGGAAAACCGCATCGCCCTTATTACCGGCGCCAGCCGCGGAATAGGTTTAGCCGTAGCCAAAACCTTGGCGCGGGAAGGCTGCCATATTTGGCTGAATTACCACTCCAACCATGCGGCCGCCCAGTCCGCCAAAGAGCAAATAGAAGCGTTAGGCGTTAGCTGCACGCTTTTGCCTTTTGACGTGGCGGACGCGCAGGCCGTACGCCGCGCGCTGGAGCCTATGCTTAAAACCCAAACCCCGTATATTTTGGTAAACAACGCCGGGGTGCGCAAAGATAATTTGCTTATTTGGATGAAAGACGAGGAATGGACCAGCGTCATTAGTACGGTTTTGGGCGGGTTTCATAATGTAACCAAAACGGTGTTGGGGGCCATGATACACGCCAAAGAAGGGCGTATTGTGAATATAGCCTCCGCCGCGGCCCATGCGCCCGTTCCAGGGCAGACCAACTATTCCGCCGCCAAAGCGGGTATAGTGGGGGCCACGCGTTCGCTGGCGTTGGAAGTGGCCAAACGCAATATTTTGGTAAACGTCGTTTCTCCCGGGTTTATTGAAACCGATATGCTGGACGGTTTACCCATGGATAAGATACTGCCGCTTATTCCCCTTCGCCGCTTGGGAACCCCCCAAGAAGTGGCGGATTTGGTGGCTTTTTTATGCTCAGACAAGGCTTCTTATATCACCGGCCAAGCGTTTGGGGTTAACGGCGGCGTATGTATGTAAAAGCCCCAAATTGATATAATGGTTTAACTATGGATATACGAGCGAATTTCCCCAAAGTGGTCATCACCGGGTTGGGTGCCGTTTCCCCCTACGGTGTGGGGGTTGGCACGCTTAAAAACGGCTTGTATGAGGGGGCGGACTGTATTCACAGGGTGGAAGAGCTGGAAAAGCTTTCTTTGGTGAAAACCAAAGTGGCGGCTACGGTGCAAGAAATTGACTATTCTTCTATTCCCCGCCAGCGCCGCCGCTCCATGAGCCGCATGTCCGTTTACGCCTATTACGCCGCGCAGGAAGCACTGGCCCAAGCCGGGTACGCCCAAGCCCCTGAAGGATTGGGCTTTTTTATGGGGTCCACCTTAAACAGCATTTCCGTTTGGCTGGACGTGTGCACCCAGTGTTTGGGTGGGCATGCGGAGTTGGTAAAAACCTCTTCTTTCCTGCAAATTATGAATCATTCCCCCCAGGCGGTGGTAGGGCAGGCGTTAAAAATTAACGGCCCGTCTTTTGCGGGCGCGGCCGCCTGCGCCACGGGGCTGTTTAACATTGGTTTGGCGGCCTCAGCCATACAAAGCGGGTTAACCGCCCAGGCATTATGCGGCGGAACGGAAGAATACCACCCTATGTTCAGCGCCTGTTTTGACATTATGCAAGCCACCAGCCACCGCTTTAATGACCAGCCGGCTCTGTCCTGCCGCCCTTTTGACGCGCAGCGCGACGGCCTGGTCTGCAGTGAAGGCTGCGGGCTTTTATTCTTGGAGCGGGAGGACCTGGCCCTTGCCCGCGGGGCGCGCATATTAGGAGAGGTCGTGTCATTTTCTTCCAATACGGAAACGGAAAACATCGCTAACCCTTCCGCCCAAACCATGCGCTTTTGCATGCAAAGCGCGCTGGATAAAGCCGGCCTAACTGCTAAAGATATTGATTTTGTAAACGCCCATGCCACGGCTACTTTGGCGGGGGACGCGGCGGAATCGTCCGCCATACACCAGGTGTTTGGTTCTTCGGTAAAAGTAAACAGTTTTAAGGGGCATTTGGGGCATACCATGGGGGCCGCCGGCGCGCTTGAGTTGATAGCCTGCCTGCATATGATGCAGGACGGCGTGGCCTTGCCCACCAAAAACCTGCAAACCCCGGCGCCGGATTGCGCCCCGCTGGATTATGTGCGCCAAAAAGAAAATTTTACAATTCGTACTTTACTTAAAAACAGTTTTGCCATAGGAGGCAACAATTGTTCTCTTATTGTCAGGAGGTAACCCCGTGAATATTAGCAAAGAGGAAATCATTCGCCAAACAAATGAGGCTTTAAAAAAAGAATTTGAATTGACGGACGCCCAGCTAACCCCCCAAGCTAATTTAAAAGATGACATCGGCCTGGACAGTTTAGACGCTGTGGACATGGTGGTGGTATTGGAGCAAAAATTTGGCATGAATATCCGCCAAGGGTATGATTTGCGCTCTATTGTTACATTGCAGGACTTATATAATTTTATAGAAAAAATTGCCCAAGAAAGCATGCAAAACAAATAGCAGCTTATGTGCGTGCGTACTTTTTTAAATACGGTGTTGTTTGGGGTGGGAGCGGTGCTGTGGCTGGTCGTAACGGGGTTGGTTGCCGGGCCGTTTTTGTATTTGTGGCCCGGTAAAAACGGGTGTAACGCGCGCCGTTTTGTGTATATCCAAGCAAAAGGAATTTTATTTTTTATGCGTTTGTGTTCCCGTTCGTGGCGGGTGGAACGGAGGCCGCGGCCCCAGGGGCCTTGCGTGGTGGCGGCAAACCATGCTTCCGCGTTGGATTTATATACGGTGGCGGCGTTTGGGTATGATAATGTGCTCTATATTACCAAAGGCTGGGTGTTTAAACTGCCGTTTTTTGGCAAGGTGATGCGCGCCGCCGGATATATTGACGCCGAAACAACACCCCCCCATCAAATGTTGGACCGCTGCCGCCAAGCCGTAAAAGACGGGTGTGATATTGTGCTTTTTCCGCAGGGCTCGCGCAAAAACCCGTTAGCCCGTTTTAAAAGCGGAGCGTTTTATTTGGCAATAGAGTTGGGGCTTCCGGTTATTCCGTTAGCCATAGGCGGTACGGGAAAGATGCTTCCCAGCGGATCAATGTGGCCGCGCCCGGCGGATATTCTGCTTGCCACGCTGGGGGCCGTTTATCCGGCCGATTTTACCGGCCCGCTGGACCATTTGGAAATGGCGCGTGAGGTAAAAAAACGCATTATGGATTATTTGCAAAAGGAGCACATGCTATGAAGCGGATTTTGGCCCTTTGTTTAGCGGCTGGGTTGTGGGCGTGCGCGGCGGCGCCGGCGTTGCGCGTAGAAAAAGATTTTTCTTTCCCTGCCGTATCAAACGCGCAGCAAGTGAAAGTGGCGGTGTTTCGCGCCTGCGCAAAGCAGGGTTGGAAATGCTCGCCCGTAACGCCCGATTCCGCCGAAGCGGCCTTTGCGCGGGACGGACGGCAAGTATGGGTGGATATTGCCTATTCCCCCCGCTCTTATGCGATTGTTTATAAACACAGTACGGGGCTTCACGATACGCAAAAAGGACAAGACGTTCTAATTGACCCCATTTATAACCGGTGGGTAAAGCGTTTAAGCGCGCAGATTGACCAAGAATTGCAAAAAATCAATCAGGCCGGTCTTCAAGCCCCTTCCCAAGGAGTATAAACCAGTTATGAAAAAATACTTATTTATTTTGAGTGTTTGTCTGTTCGCGGCGGCGTGCCGTTCTTATCCCGCCGTATATGAAGTAAAAGATTGTTTTGTAACCGTATCGGAAGGGCAAACTTTGCGTCAGGCCATTTTTCAGGCGGGAAAGGGCCGCCGCTGGGTGATGTATGAAAAAGAACCCGGCCTCATCCAAGCTCATTTAAAGGTGCGCGGGCACGAGGTGGTGGTAAACATTCCGTATACGCAGGACAGTTTTTCCATAGAATACGTCAGCAGTGAAAACATGAACTATAACCCGGAAAAAAACCGCATCCACCCCAAATACACCCAATGGGTGCGTAATTTGGAAGTGGACATAACCCGTTTCGCACAAAGGTAAGCCTATGCCCGCCCCGCGTATTGACTTAAATAAAATCATGCCGCACCGCCCCCCCATGCTGTTGGTGGAGGAAATTTTAGATATGGGGCAAAACTCCGCCCGGGTGCGCGCGGTGAACCCGCCGGACGGTTTATTTGCCGACAAAGAGGGCTTTTTATTGCCTGCCGCGTTGATAGAAATGACGGCCCAGTCTTACGCCGCTTTTGACGGAGCAAAACGTTTTTTGGAAGGCACATTGCCGGAAGATGGCGGCGGTTTTTTGGTCAATGTGCGGGATTTTGTTTTTTTAAACTCAGTGCGCGCCGGGCAGGAAGTGTATGTGGACGTAACGATTAAAGCCCGCTTTTTTGATACCCGGATTATAGAAGGCACGGTATGGGCGGACGGTAAAAAAGCGGCCCAAGGGCAGGTGTATGTTTTTGTGTGGGAAAAAACTTCCCCGCAGGAGGAAAAATGAAATTTGCTTTGAGTTTATTTTTATTTTGTTTCACCGTGGCTTTGGCTTTTGCCCAGCCGGCGGCGGGTTCCTCCGTGCCGGATAAAGAGGCCGTCACCGCCCGTTTTGCGGCGGTAAACACCATTGAAAGCCGCTTTACCCAGCAAAAATTTATGGCGTTGTTGGAAGAACCCGTAACCAGCGAAGGCGTTTTTTATTTTGAAAAACCCTCCCGCATCCGCTGGCAGTACACCAAACCGTTTCAAAACGGGTTTTTAATTGCCGATGGCGTTACTTACAGGTTGGAAAAGGATAAAAAAGAAGAACAAAAAAATCCGCTAGCGCATAATATAGCGGCGCAGCTGCTGGCTTGGCTTACGTTTGATTTGGAGGCTCTTTCCAAGCAATATGCGGTGGAATTTACCGCGGACGGCGTTATTTTGACCCCGCTTAAAAAAGGGTTGATTAATCAAATAACGGTTACATTCTCCGCCCAAAACAAGCAGGCCCTTTCCAGAGTGGAAATACTGGAAAACGGCGGAGATAAAACCGTTTTACGGTTTACTCACCCCAAAACCAATCAAAAACTTCCCGCGGAGGCTTTCCAATGAGCAAATGGTTTCACTGGATAAAAACTTACCGTACCGCCGCCATGGCGGGGTTGGCCGTATTTTCCTTATTGTGTTTGTGGGGATTGTTTCATATTAAATTTAAGGAAAGCATAGCGGTCATGATTCCCGCCAGCGTGCAGGAACGGGTGGGGTTGTTTCAATCTTCGCCTTTTAATTCCAAAACCTTTGTGGTGGTAACGGATAAAGACCCGGCCTTGGCGTTGGAAGGCGCCCGCCGCCTGCGTGAGTACTTGGCGCAGAAAAAGTTCATTTCGCTTCCGCCGGTACAAGGGGCGCAGTTCGGGCTTTCTTTGGCAAAAGCCCTGCCGTATCGTTTTACGGAGAAAGACTCGCAGGAAGCCTTAAAATTTATTACCCCGCAGGTCATTTCCGCCCAAATGCGGGATAATTTCCAAAATTTAATGTCTTTTCAGGGCTCGTTTTTAAAAGAGATGATTTTGCTGGATCCGCTGGGGCTTTCCAAACTGATGGGAGAAAAATTAAAAGCGTTTGATGTTACCTCCTCTATGGAATATGCCGACGGATTTTTAATTTCCAAAGACCACACCGCGGTGATAGGCATATATGAAGCGGCTTTTAACCCGGCGGATATTTCCGCTTCCACCCGCTTTAAGCAAGCTTTCCAACAGGCGCGGCAGGAAAATGTAATTCCCCATTCTTCCCGCGCTTTTTACCTGGGGGCGGCCCGTTATACGCAAGAAAATTCTTTTATTGTCCGTCATGATTTAAAAGTGATATCCGTTCTGGCTTTAGTGGGGCTTGGGGCGTTGTTTATGGAGTTTTTCCGCCGTAAGCGGGCGCTGTGGATTTTTGCCCTTCCGTTTTTTGTGTTGGCTCCTTCCGCCTTGGTTACGTATTTGGTGTTTGGTGAAATATCCGGCATTACGCTGGGGTTTGGTTCGGTGGTTGCCGGGCTAGCGGTGGACTATTCCATTTATATGTATTTTGCTTTGTGCGGATCTTCCAAGGCGGTGCTGAAAACGGCGCGTAAGCTGTTGCCTCATTTGCTGTACAGTTATGCCACTTCCGTGGCGTGTTTTGCGGCGTTGTTGTTTTCATCCATTGAATTGTTTAAACAGATTGCGGTTTTCTCCATAGCGGGGCTGACGTTTGCGCTGCTGTTGGCGGTGTTTGTTTTTCCCGCGTTTTGGAAAAAACTTCCCCCCGCGCCGATTGTTACGTTAAAAAAAGTTCCCCCGTTAAGCAGAACAGCCGCCGCCGTGATATTGTGTATTTTATTATGGGGCGGCATGGCGGGAGCGTTACGGTTGCAAATCAGCGGGAATTTAGACTCTTTAAATTCCGTTTCTGACGCATTTACTCAAGATAAAGCGCTGTTTGATAAGGCCTTTTCACAGCAAACGGCGGCCTCCGGCTTATTATTTGTATTTGGTGACAATCAAGACCTGGCGCTTAAAAATAATGAAAAAGTTTCCCGCCATTTAGGTAGGGACTTAGCCGTCAGCCTGGTGTATCCTTCGGAATACGCCAAAGATGAAAACCTGGTCCGCTGGCGGAAGTTTTGGGCCCAAAACGGGGAAAAAACGCGCGAGTTGGTGCGCCAAAACGCGCTTCATTGGGGACTCAAACCGGGCGCTTTTAAACCGTTTGAATATTTAACCAGTTTGGTGCAGGACCCGGACTCTTTTGATTTTTCCGCTTTTTATAATCCGTTTACACAAATTTCCGGAGGTTATGCGGTGGTGAATATGGTGCCGGACAGCCCTGCTTTTAACCAATTGGACGTACCCGGCGTAAAAACGGTGTTTGTGTCTGCCGAGGCTATCCGCCAAGACTTAATTGCCGGCGTGCGTACGGAAGCGGTAAAAATTTTGCTGGTTACTTTATTTTTGGTGGGCGGGCTGATACTTTATTTCTTTAAAAATTTGCGCGATACGCTGTTAACCTTTATACCTGTGGCGGGAGCGTTTTCTTTTACGTTTTTGGTGTTTTGGCTGGCGGGAATACAGGTTAATTTATTTATTCTGGCCTTCTTGCCGTTACTGACGGGGCTGGGGGTGGACTACGGGCTTTTTCAAGTAATCAAACACCGGGCGGGGAATAACAGCGTATTGTATCCGCAAAATGCGTTGGTGGCGGCGTCTTTATCCACGTTCATCGGGTTTGGGGTGCTGGCGCTGGCTGAGCATAATGTGCTGTTTATTATAGGGCTTTCCGCCTGTTTGGGAATAGCCGGGGCGGCGTTGTCGGCCTTGTTTCTGCTCCCCCCGCTGTTGGAGGCTGAATGAGGTTTTTTTCTTTATTGGCTTGTATGGTGTTAGTGGCCGGTTGTTCGTCGGGCGTGGTGTATAAAGAAGCGCCTTCCCAAGCTTTTAAGCCGCAAAAAGTGGTGCAGCTGCGCGGAAACGTCAGCCCGGTGGATTTGTATTTTACCGCCGTTACGCTTTTTGCGAAAGACAAAACCCGGGTGATTGTACTGGGGGATATGGGCATTAAATTGCTGGATTTTCAGGTTACCCCCAAGGGCAAAGCGGAAGTTTATTATAAAATGCCCCGCATACCCGATTATTTTGCCCAAGCTTTTACCCGCATGGCCAAAAGTGAATTGTTAACGGAACCGGCCCGGCGGGTGGTGTATAAAGACGCCCAAACCCGCCTTGTGTTTGAGGCCGAACGGGGAGACGACGCCCATGACTAATTTGCAAGACGCCATTGCCCTTTGTTTTAAAGGGCGTGAGGGCCAAAAATGCCGCTATGAAATAGGAGCTGATTTCCCGGCTTTTGAGGGGCATTTTCCCTCCCGGCCTTTGCTGCCCGCCGTAGTACAGCTGCTGTTTGTGTTGGACGCTCTTTCTCGGATAGAGCAGAAACATTGCGCTTTAAAAGCCGTTTCTAAAGCCAAATTTAACCGCCCGGTGGGGCCTGAGAGCCGCCTGACGGTGGAAATACTCCCCAAAGGGGGTAATGTTTTTGCCGCCCAGCTTTTGTTAGACGGACAGCAAAAATGCGGGCAAATTTTATTTGAGGTAACAACCCATGAAACGCATTGAATATTTTACCCGCTGCGCGGGGGAGCCGGCCCCGCTGGAAAAATCCGTCCGCCGCGTGGTGCGTTTTAATGAGGTGGACCCCATGAACATCATGTGGCATGGGCATTACGCGTCTTTTTTTGAAGACGCCCGCATCGCGCTGGGGGACGCATACGGCATAGGCTATCAGGATTTTTACCGCCATGGTTTTATTATCCCCGTTCGGCGCATGCAGATAGACTATTTGTCCCCCCTGCAGTTCGGCCGGGAATATGAAATAAAGGCCCGCCTGTTTTATACCGAGGCCGCCCGCCTGGATTATGATTTTACGGTTTTGGATGAAACCGGATCCGTTCACGCGCGCGGATGCACCGTACAGCTTATTTTGGATAAAGAACAAAATTTATTGTTGGCCAAACCCGCTTTTTTTGAGGCGTTTTGCCAAAAATGGCGCGGCGGAAAGTTATGAGGTTTCTGGCTGTTATCCCCCTTTATAACCACGGTAAAACCGTACGGCAAGTGGTCCAAGGCTGTTTGCGGTGCGGCTGGCCCGTTTTGGTGGTGGATGACGGCAGCACGGACGAAGGCCCCCTCTCTCTGCGTTCTTTGCAGGTTACTGTGCTTAGGCTGCCTACTAACCGCGGCAAAGGCGAAGCTGTTTTGCAGGCCGCCGCTTGGGCGCGTGAAAACGGGTTTACCCATATTCTTACGCTGGACGCGGACGGCCAGCACAACCCGCAGGATTTGGCTCTTTTGGCCCAAAGCGCGCGCCAATACCCGCAAAGCATTATCATAGGCGCAAGGCGTTTTGAGGGGCCGGATGTGCCGGCTTCTTCCAAATTTGGGCGTAAGTTTGCGGGTTTTTGGGTGCATTTGCAGACGGGTAAAGCCGTTTCCGATATGCAAAGCGGCCTTAGGTGTTACCCCGTTCAACTGCTGGAAGTTGTAAAATGCTGGTGCCGCCGTTACGCTTTTGAAGTGGAAATTGTGGTGCGCGCCTTATGGGCGGGGTTTGGCGTAAACGAGGTGCAAGTTTCCGTCTTTTATCCGCCGGCCGGAAAAAGGGTTTCCCACTTTCATAAGCTGGCCGACAACCTGCGCCTTACCCTTATTAATACGCACCTTACCATGCGCTCCATGCTGCCTTTTCCCCACCGGCAATATGCCTGCCCGGCAGGTTCAGCCGCCGGCGTAAAAAAACGCGGCTATTGGGAAGTAATGCTTGAAAACTTACGCCAAAAAGACAGCATTACCCGCAATGCTTTTTCCAGCGCGTGGGGTATTTTTTGCGGGTCTATTGCGTTGCCAGGCGTCAGGCAGGTTATGCTGTTTTGGGGGGCCGGCTGGTGGAATTTAAATAAGATTTTAAGTATTTCTTTTGAAAAACTCTGCATTGGCCCTTTTGTGCCCGCTTTGTGCATTGAAGCCGGGTTTTTTATGCGCAACGGCCGCTTTTTGACGGAGTTTACCCTCCAAACTTTAGGCCGCCAGTTCTTGCAGCGGGTGTGGGAGTGGGTGTTGGGGTCTTTGGTGGTGGCGCCTTTGTTGGCGGCGGCGGCTTTTTTGATTGTTTGGATTATCGGCTACTTTTTGCACAGGAGTTTGAAATGACCCAAAGCTGGACGGGCGCCAGTTTGGCTTCCCGTTTTAAACACCGTTTTGTATACGCGCTTATTTTTATAGGCGGGCGTTTTTTGGCGTATTTGTTTTTGTATCCGCTGGTGTTGGCGTATACGCTTTCCCCCTCCATGCGCCGCAAAAGCCGGGCTTATATACAAAGGCGGTTTTCCCCCCGCAGCGCCTGGCAGTTTTTTAAACACGCCTACCGGCTTAATTTAACCTTTGCCCGTACGCTGACGGACCGTGCCGCATTGGGTATTTTGGGGCGCGTGGATATTGTATCCAGCCGAGAGGACCGGGCCCTTTGCCAACGCCTGGCGGACGAACACAAAGGCGTCATTATGCTTAGCGGTCATTGCGGCTGCTGGCAGCAGGCCGCCGCCAGCATTCATTTTTTTAACTCCCCCAAATACATTGTGTACTATAGAAACCCTAAAGATAATGACAAAATGGTGCATGAGCACCGTTCCGCAAAAGCTCCCTTTACGTTTATTAACCCGGCGGGCCCTTTGGGGGGCGTTGTGGAAATGATGGCGGCCCTGCGGCACGGCGGCGTGCTTTGCGCCATGGGGGACAGAACCTTTGGCGCCGCCGGCAACAGCCTGCGGGCCCGTTTTTTGGGTGGAAGCGTAGCCTTGCCTTACAGTTTTTACCGTTTGGCGGCGTGTACGGGGGCGCCGGTGGCGGTGATGTTTTTCCCCTGGCTTGGGGAAGGGCGTTTTGGGGCGGAGATTGCGGAGGTTTTTACCGTGCCGGATTTAGGGCCCGATAAGCAAAACTATGCCCCTTACGCGCAAAAATTCGCTGACGCACTGGAAGCCTTTTGTGTAAAATATCCATATCAGTTTTTTAATTATTACAACTTTTGGGAGACTAACTAAATGCAAACTATTGAAGAATTGAAACAGCTTATTTCCGCCAATATTGATTTGGGCGGGGCGGATTTGTCCGGCTTTGACGCGGCTTCCCCCATTTTTGGCGAAAAAGGCCTGGGGCTGGACAGTTTAGACGCCGTAGAACTAATTATGCTTTTGCAAAAAAAGTACGGCATTACCATAGAAAATATGCAGCAGGGGCGTGAAATCTTTAAAGATTTGGGCACCTTGGCCGCTTATGTGGACGCAAACCGCAAAAAATAGTTTATGAAACCAGCCTGCTGTATTGGCGGCGCGGGCGTTATTTGCGCCTGCGGAGCCGGAAAAGACGCTTTATGGAACGGTTTACAAACGGGCCGTTCTTGTTTTGCGTTGCCGGCGGGCCGGGTAAACAGCGCGTTGGCGGACCGTTACCCCGTGTTTTTAATTCCTAAAGAAGATATTCCCGCCGGGCGGGGCAGTTTAAGTTTACGGTATTTTTTAACGGCCGCGCAAGAAGCTTTTTCTCAGGCGGGAGTAACGCCGCAGCAGCTGGCTGGGCTTTGTGCGGGGGTTTGCGTGGGCACTTCGGTAGACGCGTCTTTTCATTGTTTTGACTCGTACGCCCGCTGGACCAAAAACGCATTGGAAGAAAAAGACGTGGATATCTTGCAGGATTATTTTTCCTCTTCCACGGCAATGGCGGTGGCGAAAGAATACGGTTTTACCGGCCCGGTGCAGACGGTGGTTACCGCTTGCGCCAGCGGTACGGACGCTATCGGCTTGGCGGCCAGCTGGATTAACATGGGCGTGTGTGACGCGGTTTTATGCGGCGGTACGGATGAAATAAACCTAATCCCGTATGACGGGTTTATCCGCTTGCTGATATCTTCTAAGGAAAAATGCAAACCTTTTTCTAAAAACCGCGCGGGCATTAATATTGGCGAAGGGGCCGCCGCTCTTTTATTGTTAAGCCGGTCCGCGGCGGAAAAATTGGGGGTATCCCCGGCGGGTTTTGTGTTGGGGTACGCCAACGCTTGCGACGGTTACCACCCCACCGCGCCGGACCCGCAGGGCAAAGGCCTTGCCAGAGCAATTTCCGGCGCGCTTAAACAAAGCGGTCTGCACGCGGCGGATATGGCTTTTATTAACGCGCACGCCACCGCCAGCCAGGCTAATGACGCGGCGGAAGCGTTTGTTTTTAACCAGTTGCTTGCGGGGGTGCCGGTATGCGCCACCAAGGGGGTTACGGGGCATACGCTGGGCGCGGCGGGCGCGGTGGAAGCGGTCATTAGTTTGTTATGCTTAAATCATGGGCAGGTTACCCCCACCTGGGGTTTTGAGGAAGAAGACCCTGCCTTGCACTTGGTTCCCGTTACCCAAAGCGAGGTGATTTCCAAAACTTGTGCGGTTTCGTGTTCGCTAGCGTTTGGCGGGTGCAACGCCGCTTTAATATTGGGGGGCCGGCATTATGGCGCTTGATTTGTATATAGAAGGCTTTGCCTCTTGCGCGCAAGAGCCCAAACCGGAGGACTTTTCCCCCTGGTTTGAGGCGCGCCGCCTGCGCCGCGTGGACGGTTTATCGGCCCGGCTTCTTTTATCGGCCTGCCGGGCGTTGGAAATGGCCGGCCAGCCGGTAACGCAGGAAAAGCCTTTTGGCCTTTCTTTGGGGATTGGGCCGGGCAGTTTGCAAAATACCTGTAAATTTATGGACAGTATTTTGCAAGACGGGGACGAATTATCCTCCCCCACCGCTTTTGCGGGCAGTGTGCACAATGCGCCGGGGCTTACTTTATCTTTATTTTTAAATTTACGCGGGCCGTGTGTAACTTCCGGCCAGTTTAATACATCTTTTGGGGCGGCTTTGCTTACGGCTCGGTCGTTTTTGCATAGCGGCATGGCCCCGTATGTATTGGTAGCGGTGGGAGACAGTTTAAACCCGGTGGCCCAGGCGTTAAATGGGCAATATCCCGCCCGGGTAGAATATCCTTTGGCGCAGGATATTGCGTCTATGCAGACGGCGGCTTTTTTATTAAGTCCGCAAAAAACACCGGCATCCAAAGCGAGAATAACCAATTTTGATTTTTCTTTTGTCCACCCCGCCTATTGCCCCTCCGTGGGAGAGGCGTGGGCTCCGTTGGCGGCTGCCCCCGCCATACAATTATGCACCCTGCTTGAGCAGCCGGGGAACCATTTTGATTTAACAGCCTCTTCTTTGGGGGTTTGTTCTTTCTTGAAAGGAGAAACTTTTTATGCTTACCAGAAATGATGTCCAACATATGTTGACCGACGCTTTGCGCGCCCAGTTGGCCAGAAGCAAAGCGGATGCTTTGTCTGTATTTGACAAGCAAAATTTTTCCGCCTTGTTTGACGGTTTAACCGTGGAACAGCGCACCCGCTTTGAAGAAGTTGCCGGAGATATGTTTAATCAGCCGGCAAAACGTTTTTCTTCATTGGAAAACATGATTAATTACTATTACGCCGTTTATTTATATTACGGACAAGTTAACTTTTTAACGTCCGGCAGTACGGGTGCTTATAAAAAATGCCCGCATACGACGGTTATGATAGAAGAAGAAGCCTGGGGCGTTAAGCCGGAGTTTGAGGGTGTAAAACGGGTAGTGGGCCTAGTTCCCGTACACCATTTATACGGGTTTACCTTTACGCTTATGCTCCCGCGCGTTTTACCGGCGGAGGTGTTTTGGCTTCCCGCTTTGCCAACGGCCAATTGGCAGGCGTTATTAAAAGAGGGTGATTTAGTGGTGGCTTTCCCCCTCTTTTGGCAATACTGGGTAAAACTGGGAAATAAGTTTCCTAAAGGGGTAAGAGGCATGTCCTCCACGTCCCCCATGAAAGATGAAACGATATCCGCATTATATGATTTGGGCATAGAAAAATTTACCGAAATATACGGTTCCAGTGAAACCGGCGCTATTGCTTTTCGCCATAATGCCGGGGAAGCGTTTGAAATTTTTGAGTTTTGGGATTTGGATTTAAAAGACCAAATCCGCCTGAAACGCAAATCTCAGCAGGAGTGGCAAGTCCTGCCTGACCAAGCCAATATGGAAAACGCCCGTTTTATCCGCCCCATCGGCAGAACGGACCGCTGTGTCCAGGTGGCCGGTATAAATGTGTATCCCGGGCACGTGGAAGAGGTTTTATCCCAACATCCGGCGGTGAAAGAGTGCAAAGTCCGCTTGATGCGCCCGGAAGAGGGTGAACGCTTAAAAGCCTTTATTGTACCCAACGAGGGGTATAGCGAGGCGCATTTGGGCATTATCCGCACTTATTTAAGCCAAAAACTTTCCGTGCATGAAATGCCCCGTTCCTTTACATTTGGCAGCCGACTGCCTGTAAACGAAATAGGCAAGGATTGCGATTGGTAAAAACAAAAAACCCGCTTCTCTCTTTTTAAAGCGGGTTTTTTATGTTACAATACAAATAGAGGCGGCGGGTTCGCCTCATTAGCGCGTATAGCGGGATTTATCCCCGTCCTACGTGCTTTTTTTTACCCAAAAGACCCACTGCCTTTTTGGGCCTTTTTTCCCTTGTTTTTCGGTGAAGTTGGTGTTATAACATAAGTATAAGGACGTATTGCGTATTCCTATTTTTAAAAAAGAGGCCTTTGAATATGACAAAATTTCTCTCCGTCGTTTTGAGTTTTTCTTTAATTTTTGCTAGCGTAGCTCCTTCTTACGCTCAAGCGGCTGATGCTGTTGCCAAAACCCGTGCTCAAGTATCCAGCGGTATAGAGCATGCGGTAGAGCGCGCGCGTGTACGCAACGGCAAATTTGCGGTAGCGGACAAGGTGGCGGAGGTAAAAGGGGTAGTGAAGTTATT